>JALYSB010000012.1 GCA_030855025.1 Pseudomonadota bacterium | reverse complement strand
TCTTGAGCAGGTGGATCGAGGAGATGCCGATGATGGCCGTGGCCAGCTTCACCTTGAGTACCGAGGCGTTCACGGTGGAGAGCCATTCCGGCGAGTCGGGATGTCCCCGCAGGTTGAGGCGCGAGACAAAAGTCTCGTAGCCGCCCACGATCACCATGATGAGCAGGTTGGAGATCATGACCACGTCGATCAAGGCCAGCACCACCAGCATGATGACCGTCTCGTTGAATTTCGGCGGCGCGTGGCCGATCACATTCCCGGCGGCGTCCTTGATGGCAGGAAGCTGGTAGCCGACGCTTTCAATCAGCGCCTGCAGTGCTTCTTTGTTGCCGAACGCCGCTTCTACGAGGTGGACCAGCTCAACCCAGAAGTGAAAGACGTAGACCGCCTGCGCGACAATCAGGCCGAGGTAGAGGGGGGCCTGGAGCCAGCGCGTCCAGAAGATGAAGGCGCCGATGGAGCGCAGGGCGGGCGAGCGTTCGTCGATTTGGGGCTTCATGGGGAGGGCTCAGGTGCGGGAGCGCGAGAGCGCGATCCCCGGGGTGATGTCCCGACGCAGGATTTTACCATTGCGGGTGCGTGGGAATTCCCGCGCGGTGTAGATGACCTTCGGCGCCTTGTAGGCCGCGAGCCGTTCGCGACCGTATTCCAGGAGCGCGTCGGGGTCGGCCGTCGCGCCCTCCTGCGCGATCACATACGCGACCACCAGGCGCTTGTCGGCTCCCGCATCCTCGGCGATGCACGCGCAATCGGCGACCGACGGATGGCTCTTCAGCACGCGCTCGACCTCGTAGGGCGAAACGCGGTAGCCGAAGCTCTTGATGATGTCGTCGCGGCGCCCGAGGAACCAGAGGTAGCCGTCGTCGTCGTAGCGCGCGTAGTCGCCAGTGAAGAACCAGCCGTCGTGGCGCAGCTTCGCGGTCTCCTCCGGCAGGTTCCAGTAGCGCAGGAAGAGTCCAGGATCGCCCTCGGGAATGCAGATCATCCCTTCGTCGCCAGGCTTCGCCTGCGTGAGAGTTTCGGGATCGAGGAGGCGAACGTCATGGCCCGGCTGCGGGAATCCCGCGGACCCGGGGCGAATCGGGCGCAGCCGGCTCTGGGAAAGGTAGTAGCTGAACTCGCTCATGCCCACGGCTTCGTAGATGTCGAGCTCGAAGCGCTCCTTCCACTGAGCGAACACTTCGTCGGACAGGTGCTCGCCGGCGCTCATGCAGTGGCGCAGGGTTGGCACGTCCGCACGCGTGAACGCGGTCTTCTGCAGGATCTGCCGGTAGATGGTGGGCACGCCGATGAAGATCGTGGCGCCGTGCTTGGCGATCAACCGCGGCCAGGTGGCCGCATCGTTACGGCCTTCATGGGCGATGACGGTCTTGCCGCGGTACAACGGATCCATGAGGGCGGAGCCGAGCACGTAGGTCCAGTTGAATTTTCCCGAGTGAAGGATGCGATCCTCGCCCGCGAAGTCGAACCAGTAGGTCGACGCGGGCATGCGGCCGATGAGCGAGCGGTGGCCGTGGAGCACGCCCTTGGGATAGCCGGTGGTGCCGGAGGTGTAGACGAGGTACGCGGGATCGTCGGGGCGGGTACGCTCGGCGGGTCCGATTTCCTGCACTGCCTCAAGCAACCGCTCGAGCGGCGCGCCCGCGATGATCACCTCGCGCAGCAGCCCCACGCCGCGAAGCTGCGCGCCCATGGCGGTCCACGCCGCCTCGTCGATCACCAGCGCGACCGCCTGCGAGTCCTCGAGCAGGTAGCGCACCTCCTCGGCGGTGAGCAGCGTCGACGTAGGCACCGCGATGGCGCCACGTTTGATGCTGCCCAGGAATGCCGTCGGATAGTCGATCGAGTTGGGCAGGCGCACGAGCACCCGGTCGCCGGCGGCCACGCCCATGGTGCGCAACAGCTGCGCGAAGCGGCTGGTGCGCTCCGCCAGTACGCCGTAGGTGATCGAGCGGGTGCCGAGGGCGTCGTCCTCAACGATCATCGCGGTGCGATCCTGCACTGGCGTGCCGAGGTGGGCGTCGGTACACGCCGCGCCGATGTTCAGGAACTCGGGGATTTCCCAATTCCACGCGGGGAAAGCAGCGAAGGGGCTCATTGGGCTGTGGGTCTCGACGCAGAGGTACGTGAGAGGCCCGGGGAGGCTAAAGGATCACTCCATACGGCCAGTTCTCGCGGACCACCTGTTCCGGCAGCTTCCTCAGCACTTCGACGGCGAAAGCGGTATCGGCGTCGCCCAAGGCGTGCAGGGCGTGGGCCTTGAGAAGCGTCTGCAGCGCCTTGCCGAACATCGGAGGATCGAGCATCTCGCCCTCGAACTTGATCGCCCCACCCAGCAACGCGTCGGCCTCGATCGCCATCTTGAGGATCGCGATGCGGTTCTTGATCTCGGAGGGCGAGGGAGTGAACGCGACCTTGCACGGATGGATGTGCGACGGGTGGATCACCTGCTTGCCCGAAAGGCCCATGGCCGCTTCCTCGATCGCGTGGCCGTAGACCACCCGCGATTCCTCGTCGCCATGCAGGTCCAGCCAGCGTCGCACGTCGTGGGGTTCGACGAAATCCTCGGGCATGGTGGAGTTGCCGATCAGCGTCTCCACGCCGCCGATCACGCCCTTGCCGGCGATGCGCGCCTCAAAGAGGATGTCGTGGAGGTAGAACTTGAGCTCCTCGGTCCAGTTGCGCGGCGTGATCTGGATACCCATCGCCTTGGAGAAGTCGTGGATGCCGAAGACCACGTGCTTTACGGTGGAGTACTGCATCAGGTCCGGCGAGATCTTGAGCGACTTGGGGTGTTCAATAATCGGTTGGATGGTGATGCGGTGGTTCAGCCCCACCAGCACCGCCGAGAGGTCGCGGATCTCCGGCGCCCCGTAGGCTTCGCCCGCCTTGGCGAGCATCACCACGTCGAAGTGGTCGGCCAAATCGCGCACCAGCCCGAGGTCGAGCTCGTACTCGGCGGTGCGGAACGGGTTGATGCGCACCGCCACCTGGACTTCCTTCTTGCGCGGCATGCCGGGCAGCTCGCGGCGCAACAGCTCGCGGCTCATCTCCTTTTGCCGGCACCCGTCCTCGAGGTCGAAGAGGAGCGTGTGGGCGGTGGTGTTCCAGCCGTGCTTGCGGAAGCGCTGCGCTGCCTGCTCGACGTCCTCGTAGATGCCCAGCGACGGCGCATACTTGACCGGCGGGTAATAGATCTGGATCCCGGGCCAGTAGTCGCCGAGGATGTCGACGGAGCCCGCCGCCGGAGCTGCGTGCATGACAGGTGTGGAAATGACGGCGCTCATAGGCTGACGCTAGCACCCTTGTTGCGGTGCGTCAAAAAAAGAGGGGTCGCGAGACCCAGGGTTTTCCCGGATGGCAGGGGGAGCCACGCAGGGCCCCCTATGCTATAAATCGCAGCACTCACAGAGGAGGCGCATACATGTCCACCATCGAGTCGGTGCTGCAGGAAACGCGCACGTTTCCGCCCCCCGATGCCTTCGTGCAGCAGGCGAATATCCCGGGGATGGCCGCCTACCAGGCGATGTGCGCGGAGGCCGAGCGCGACTTCGAAGGCTTCTGGGCGAAACATGCGCGCGCCGAGCTCAAGTGGACCAAGCCCTTCACCAAGACGCTCGACGAGTCGAACGCCCCGTTCTTCCGGTGGTTCCATGACGGCGAGCTGAATGCGTCGTACAACTGCCTCGACCGGCACCTGGGCACGCAGCCCGACAAGCTCGCGATCATCTTCGAGGCCGACGACGGCAAGGTGACGAAGGTCACCTACAAGGATCTCTACCATCGCGTCTGCCAGTTCGCCAACGCGCTCAAGTCGCTCGGCATCCAGAAGGGCGAGCGCGTCCTGATCTACATGCCGATGGCGATCGAGGCGGTGGTGGCGATGCAGGCGTGCGCGCGCATCGGCGCCACCCATTCGGTGGTGTTCGGCGGCTTCTCGGCCAAGAGCGTGCAGGAGCGCGTGGTCGATGCGGGCGCCGTGGCGGTCATCACCGCCGATGGCCAGTTCCGCGGCGGCAAGGAGATCGCGCTGAAGCCCGCGATCGACGAGGCGCTCGCGATGGAGGGCTGCGACGGCGTGCGCAGCGTCGTGGTCTACAAACGCACCGGTTCCAGCGTCACCATGAAGGCGGGGCGCGACCAGTGGTGGCACGACGTGACCCGCGGCCAGCCGATGGATTGCGAGCCGACCGCGGTGAACTCCGAGCATCCGCTCTTCATCCTCTACACGTCGGGTTCGACGGGCAAGCCCAAGGGCGTGCAGCATTCGACGGGCGGCTACCTGCTGCACGCGATCCTCACCATGAAGTGGGTGTTCGACAGCAAGCCGTCGGACATCTTCTGGTGCACCGCCGACGTGGGCTGGGTCACCGGCCACACCTACATCGCCTATGGCCCGCTCGCCGTCGGAGCCACCGAAGTCATCTTCGAGGGCGTGCCCACCTATCCCGACGCCGGCCGATTCTGGAAGATGATCCAGGACCACAAGGTCACCGTGTTCTACACGGCGCCCACCGCGATCCGCTCGCTCATCAAGGCGGGGGGCGAGCTGCCGAACAAGTACGACATGACGAGCCTGCGCATCCTCGGCACGGTCGGCGAGCCGATCAATCCCGAAGCGTGGCGCTGGTACTACGAGACCGTGGGCCGCAGCCGCTGCCCGATCGTGGACACGTGGTGGCAGACCGAGACCGGCGGCCACATGATCACGCCGCTTCCGGGCGTACACGCATTGAAGCCCGGCTCGTGCCAGGCGCCGCTGCCCGGCATCATCGCCGACATCGTCGACGAGACCGGGCATTCTGTCGGCAACGGCAAGGGCGGCATCCTGGTGATCAAGCGCCCCTGGCCTTCGATGATCCGCACCATCTGGGGCGATCCCGAGCGTTTCAAGACGAGCTACTACCCCGACGATTTCCAGGGCAAGTACTACCTCGCGGGCGACGGCGCGACCACCGACGAAAACGGCAACATCACCATCATGGGGCGCATCGACGACGTGCTGAACGTCTCGGGACACCGGCTGGGCACGATGGAGATCGAGAGCGCGCTGGTCTCCAACGCGAAGCTCGTGGCCGAGGCCGCGGTGGTCGGGCGGCCCGACGATCTCACCGGCGAAGCGGTGTGCGCCTTCGTGGTCCTGAAGGGCGCGCGCCCCACCGGGGACGAGGCGTTGAGGATCGCAAAGGAGCTGCGCGAGTGGGTCGCCAAGGAGATCGGCCCGATCGCCAAGCCCAAGGACATCCGCTTCGGCGACAACCTGCCGAAGACGCGCTCGGGCAAGATCATGCGCCGGCTGCTGCGCTCGATCGCCCGGGGCGAGGCCATCACTCAGGACATATCCACGCTGGAGAACCCGCAGATCCTGGAGCAGCTGAAGCAGAACCTCTGATCGCGGGAAGGGGGAGGACCGTGGCGAAACCCGGCCGCAAGAGCGAGCGGCTCGTAGGATTGTTCCTGCTCGGCTGCCTGCTGTTCAATTTCCCGCTGCTCGCGCTCTTCAACGTGCGCGCCACGGTCTTCGGCGTGCCCGTCGTCTACGCCTACCTGTTCGGCGCCTGGGCGCTCCTCATCGCGCTGGTGGCGGTGATCATGGAACGCGCGGAGTAGGGGCCCCGGGTGCTGCAGGGCTGGGTCATCCTCACCGCGTCGTTCGTCTACATCGGGCTGCTTTTCGCGATCGCGTACTACGCCGACCAGCGCGCGCTGGCCGGCCGCTCGGTGATCGCCAACCCGGTCATCTACAGCCTGTCGCTCGCGGTCTACGCAACTGCGTGGACCTTCTACGGCAGCGTAGGCCGCGCGGCGAGCGACGGCGTGGGCTTCCTGCCGATCTACATCGGCCCCACGCTCATGATCCTGTTGTGGTGGTTCGTGCTGCGCAAGATCATCCGCATCAGCAAGGTGAACCGCATCACCTCGCTCGCGGACTTCGTCGCGTCGCGCTATGGCAAGAGCGCGCTGCTGGGCGGGCTGGTCACGGTGATCGCGGTCATCGGCATCCTGCCCTACATCTCGCTGCAGCTGAAGGCGGTGTCCTCGAGCTTCCAGATCCTGCTGCAGTACCCGCAGATCGTGATGCCGGAGAAGGGCGGCACCGTCGAGATCCTCCAGGACACGCCCTTCTACGTGGCCCTGGTGATGGCGCTATTTACCATCGCGTTCGGCACGCGGGCGCTGGACGTGAGCGAGCGCCACGAGGGCATGGTGGCGGCGATCGCTTTCGAAGGGCTGGTGAAGCTGGTCGCCTTCGTGGCGGTCGGCGTGTTCGTGACCTTCGGCATCTTCGACGGCGCGGGCGACATCTTCGGGCGGGCCGCGCAACGCCCCGAGCTCGCGCGGCTGATGGCCCCGTTCGGCGCGTCGGCCGTGGACTATTCGGGGTGGGTGTGGCTCACCGTGCTGTCGATGCTGGCGATCGTCTTCCTGCCGCGGCAGTTCCAGGTCGCGGTGATCGAGAACGTCGACGAGAAGCACCTGCGCAAGGCCGTGTGGCTCTTTCCCCTCTACATGCTGGCGATCAACCTGTTCGTGCTGCCGATCGCCTTCGGCGGGCGCCTCGCGTTTCCCGAGGGCAACGTCGATGCGGATACGTTCGTGCTCACGCTGCCCATGGCTTTCCAGCAGGAGGGCCTCGCGCTGCTGGTCTTCATCGGCGGGCTGTCGGCCGCCACCGGCATGGTGATCGTCGAGACCATCGCGCTGTCCACCATGGTCTGCAACGACCTGGTGATGCCGATCCTGCTGCGCTGGAAGTGGCTGAACCTGGCGCGCCGCCTCGATTTCACGGCGCTCCTCCTCGACATCCGGCGCGCCGCGATCGTCGCCATCCTCCTGCTCGGGTACCTCTATTTCCGGGTCGCGGGCGAAGCCTACGCGCTGGTATCCATCGGGCTGATCTCGTTCGCGGCGGTGGCGCAGTTCGCGCCGGCGGTGATCGGCGGGCTCTACTGGAAGGGCGGCACGCGCCTGGGAGCGCTAGTGGGGCTGAGCTCGGGATTCGCCGTCTGGCTCTACACCCTGCTGCTGCCGGCATTCGCGAAATCGGGTTGGCTGGGCATCGGTTTCCTCGAGCGCGGCCCGTTCGGCATCGAGCTGCTGCGGCCCGATGCCCTCTTCGGACTCGCGGGGCTCGACCAGATCACCCACGCGATGATCTGGAGCATGATCGCGAACATCGGGGGCTACGTGCTGGTGTCGCTCGTCGGCCGCCAGAGCGCCGCCGAGCACAGCCAGGCAACCCTCTTCGTGGACGTCTTCACGCAGACGGGCGAGCAGGGGCGCGTCTGGCGGGGTGCCACGACCTCGGCTTCGGCGTTGCAGACCCTGCTCGGGCGCTTCCTCGGGCCCGCGCGCGCCGCGGAGCTATTCCGGGCGTATGCAAAGGAGCGCGGCCACCATTCGATCGATGAGCTCGAGGCCGATGCGGAGCTGGTGCATTTCGCCGAGCTGCAGCTGGCTGGCACCATCGGGGCCGCATCCGCCCATGCCATGGTTTCGACCGTGGTCCAGGAAGGGCCGCTCGGCATCGACGAGGTAATGACCATCATCGACGAGGCTTCGCAGGTGATCGCGTACAGCCACAAGCTGGAGGAGAAGCAGCAGGAGCTCGAGCAGGCGACCGCGAGCCTCAAGGCGGCCAACGAGCGCCTCCAGGAGCTCGACCGGCTCAAGGATGATTTCGTGTCCACGGTGACGCACGAGCTGCGCACGCCGCTGACTTCCATCCGCGCGTTCTCCGAGATCCTGCACGACCACCAGGACATCGATCCGGCGGAGCGCCACCGCTTCCTCGGCCTTATCATCAAGGAGTCCGAACGGCTCACGCGCCTCATCAACCAGGTGCTCGACCTCGCGAAGCTCGAATCCGGCCATGCGGACTGGCAGATCGCCGAGCTCGACCTGAACGAGATCGTGGCCGACGCGGTGAGCGCCACCAGCCAGATCTTCAAGAGCCGCGGCGTGGCGGTCGAGACGCGCGTGGGGGCGAAGGTGCCGAAGGTGTTCGCCGATCGCGACCGCGTCATGCAGGTGATGCTGAACCTGCTGTCGAATGCGGTGAAGTTCTGCCCCGAGAATACCGGGCGGGTCGAGGTGCGGCTGTCGGAGGGCCACGATAGCGTCCGCATCGATGTGAACGACAACGGCGTCGGCATCGGCCGCGAACACCTCGGGGTGATCTTCGAGAAGTTCCGGCAGGTGGGCGACACGCTCACCGAAAAGCCGGCAGGCACCGGCCTCGGGCTCGCGATCTGCCGCCAGATCGTGGAGCACTTTGGCGGAAAGCTCTCGGTCGTGAGCGAGCTGGGCCGCGGGTCGACCTTCACCTTCACGCTGCCGAAGGCCGCGCAGGCCGCCTGAAGCTTAAGGCGGCCGGACGCCGCCCTGCTCGACGAAGAAATGCACCTTGAGTGCCAGCGCGAGCACCCACAAAACGATCAGCAGGAAGACCGCCACCATCCACACGTGCTGGTCCACGATGAAGCGCGGCGTGATGAAACGCGTCGCCTTCATGACGGGCTCGGTGGCCGCCGCGAACAAGCGGTAGACGAGGTTCTGGTGGCGCATCGACCCGGCGAAGATGAAGAGGATGCCCTGGCCCAGCATGATGAGGAGGGCGACCTCGGCCAGGGCCTTCAGGATGACGGCGAGGAGCAGCAGGGTCAGTGCTCCTCGATCGAGGCATCCAGCGCCAGCTTGTGCGCCATCTTCGGGTCGAAGCGGTCCAGGTGGGCGTGGGTCTCCGCGAGCTTCTGGCGCTCGCCCAGCGCCGCGTAGGCCATGCCGAGGTTGTACCAGGCGTAGGGATTCATGGGCTGCAACTGGGCGGCGCGCCCGAGGGCCTCGGCGGCCTTGTCGTGCCGGCCGAGCACGCCGTACGCGAGGCCCATGCCGTACCACGCGCGGTCGAGGGTCGGCTTGAGCACCACCGCGTGCTCGAAGGCCTCGATGGCCTTCTCCTTCCGGTTCTGGCGGTCGTGCACAAAGCCCAGGTCGAAGAAGTTTGCGGCGTTGGTCGGGTCGGTGCGCGCGGCCTGCTCGAAGTAGCGCACCGCGAGGTCGTCGCGGCCGAGCATGGCGTAGGCGTAGCCGAGGCAGCTCGCGGCGCGGCCGAAATCCGGATTGACCTGGAGGGCCTCGCGCAGCCCCTCGAGGGCGCGCTCATGGCGGTTGAACAGCATGAAGAACCGGGCGCGGTAGAACGGCACCCACTGTTCGAAGCTCATAGTCATCCGATGGACCGTGTGAATCAGGAAGTAAGAATAAAACAAGGCCCGCTTGCGCGGGCCTTGTCGTTTGCGGTGCCGCCGGGGATCAGGTGCCGAGCGTGCTGACCGTGTCTCCCCGCAGGAGCGGATAGCGCACGTGCTCGACCAGCTCCTGCACCTTCTCGCTCGGCTTGGCCGTGAGCAGGCTCACGATGATGATCGTCGCGATCCCGACGGGTACCCCGAAGACCCCCGCGGAAACGGTCGCCATGCCGAACCACTGGTTGGCCGCCACCCCGCCGAAGAACGGGAAGGTGATCACCATGTAGTACATGCAGATGCCGAGTCCCGCGATCATGCCGGTGATCGCTCCCCACTTGTTGGCGCGCTTCCAGAAGATGCCCAGGACGAGCGCCGGGAAGAACGACGAAGCCGCGAACGAGAACGCCGCCCCCACCAGGAACAGGATACTTCCGGGCTTGAGGGAGGTCACGTATGCGGCAATCAACGCAACGACCAGCAGCAGCGCTTTGGACACCGTCACCCGGCGCGCCGTCGTGGCGTTGGGATCGAGCATCTTGTAGTAGAGGTCGTGCGACAGCGCGTTGGCGATCGTGAGCAGCAGGCCGTCCGCGGTCGAGAGCGCCGCGGCGAGGCCGCCCGCGGCAACGAGGCCCGACACGACGTACGGCAGCCCCGCGATCTCCGGGGTGGCCAGCACGATGATGTCGCCGCCCAGCACGATCTCGGCCAGCTGCACGATCCCGTCCTTGTTGAGGTCGGTGATCGATAGCAGTGTTGGATCGACGGCTGCCCAGTTCGCCGCCCAGGCCGGCAGGCTCGCAAAGCTGCTGCCCACCAGGAAGTGGTAGACGTCGAACTTCGCGAGGACCGCCAGCGCCGGCGCCGTGAAATACAGCAGGAAAATGAAGAACAGCGACCACGTCACCGACTGGCGCGCCTGCTTGACGCTGGGCGTCGTGTAGTAGCGCATCAGGATGTGGGGCAGCGCAGCCGTTCCGATCATCATGCAGAACACGATGCCGAGGAAGTTGCGGCGCGCGATGTCCTGCGCCTTTTCATCCTTGCCTGGGAAGGGCGTCGCGTGCGGCCGCGGAGGCGCGGCGCGTGCGGCCAGGCCCTTCTCGGCGGTCCATGCCGCCTTGGCCGAGGCCTCGTCCTTCATCGACGCCACGGCCTTCTCGGCGGCCGCGATCTCGGGCGCGGGCGCCGAAGCGGCCCTCAGGTCCGTAACCTTCTTCTCGGCGGCAGCCTTGTCCGCCGCGAAGGCGGTGGGCACGTTCTTCAGCTTCTCGTCGGCAGCGGCGGCGCGCGCCTTGAGGATGTTGCGCACCTCGATCTCCTTCGGATCGTTGGTGAGCACCTTCTCGCGCTCGGTGACCTTCTGCAGCGCCGTGGCGTAGCCCAGCTGCGGGATCGGGTTGCCGGTGTGCTTGTACGAGAGCCAGACCACGGGAGTCATGTAGGCGATGATCAGGATGATGTACTGCGCCACCTGCGTCCAGGTGACCGCCCGCATGCCGCCCAGGAACGAGCACACCAGGATGCCACCCAGGCCCACGAACACGCCGATGCCGAACTCGAGCCCGGTAAAGCGGCTCGTGATGAGGCCCACGCCGTAGATCTGCGCCACGACATAGGTAAAGGAGCACAGGATCGCCGCGAAGATGCCGACGCTGCGGACGATGTTGCCGCCGTAGCGCTCACCGAGGAAATCCGGGATCGTGAACTGGCCGAACTTGCGCAGGTAGGGCGCGAGGAACAGCGCCACCAGCACGTAGCCCCCGGTCCATCCCATCACCCACGCGAGGCCGTCGAAGCCGGCCAGATAGAGGGTGCCGGCCATGCCGATGAACGACGCCGCACTCATCCAGTCCGCGCCGGTCGCCATGCCGTTGAAGAACGCCGGTACGCGTCGACCCGCGACGTAGTACTCCGCCGCGTCGACGGTGCGGCTCATGATGCCGATGCCTGCATACAGGGCGATGGTGGCGAACAGGAACCAGTAGCCGATCCATTTCTTCGACATGCCCATCTGCTCGGCGATGGCCAGAGCAAAAAGAAAGAGGAGGAAGCCGCCGGTGTAGAAGCCGTAGTACTTCTTGAGCTGTTGGAAGAATTGCTTCTGGGTGGCCTGGTTGGCCGCAACGTATTGGCTGGGGGCGGGGGCGCTCATCAGTCGTCTCCTTCGTCGACGCCGTACTCGACGTCAAGGCGGTTCATGTACCAGGCGTACACGCCGATCAGGATCACATAGATGATGAGCGAGCCCTGGGCGGACATGTAGAAGCCGAGCGGAAAGCCGAGGAAGCTGAACTGGTTCAACTCGCGCGCATACCAGGCTTCCACGAACGTGACGACGAACCAGATGGCCAGCAGGATGCCCGTGATGACCAGGTTCTTGCGCCAATACTCGTGATGCTTTTCGGTGAGTTGCATTTTCCTCCTCCTCCTTTTTTATAGTGAGCCGCCAATTCAAGGTCGGACGGACCGCGGGGGCATCATATCCCGGCCCCTGCCGGGTTGGCTATAAGGGTTAACCCCACCCCCCCGGGGGGGGGGCCGCTCCGGCCTTCAGATCTGGTAATCGAGGGCCAGGCGGCTCTGCAGCCTGCGTGCCTGGTGGAAAGCCTCCTTGAGGACCGTGCGCTCGAAGGGGTTGAGCTTGTCGGGGTCGACCAGGTTGCCCGCCTCGTCGCCGGGTGCGAGCGCGGTCTGGTTGGCCAGCCGCAGCCGCTGCACCACGAAGAAGGCGTCCACCAGACCCTCGGCCTCGGCGGCGCCCATGCCGTTGCCCGCCCGGGCCGCACGCAGCCGATCCGCCGTATTGGTTTGGGGCAGGCCCTGGGCGAGCGCGAAAATGCGCGCCGCATCGATGAAGGGCCGGGCGCCGTTCAGCTTGAGATTGACGGTGTGCCGCCGGGCGGGGGCATCGCTCGTGTGGAAGTCGCGCAGCACGCCCAGGGGAGGGCGCGATTCGAGCGCGATCTCGGCCATGAGACGCAGGAAGGAGGGGTTGGCGCGAGTCAGCGGGTGGATCCACTCGCGCAGGCCCACCGCGAGGGTGGCATCGCCGTGCAGCGCGCGGAAATCGAAGCAGATCGCCGCGTCGAGCAGCGCATTGGGTTGGGGCGCTTCGATCCAGCCGCGGATCTTCTCCTTCCATTCCTCCACCGAGAGACAAAGGCGCGGATTGGAGGCCATCACCTGGCCCTTGCACAGCGGGAAGCCGCAGGCGTCGAGGGCGTCGTTGACGCTCTTCGCGAAGGGCAGCAGGTGCCGGCGGGTCGTGTCGGGCGGCGCGTTGTCGTGCGCGACGAACACGATTCCGTTGTCCTGGTCGGTGCTGAAGGTCTGCTCGAAGCGCCCCTCGCTGCCGAAAGCGAGCCAGCACCAGCTGATCTGCTCCCAGCGATGGTTCTTGCGCTCGATCTCCAGGATGCGCTGGCACAGGCGGTCGTTCAGCACCGAGACGAACATCGTGAGCTGCTCGGCCGCCACGCCCTGGTCCACCAGGAGGCGGGCGAGCTTGCGGATCTCGGCGGCGAGCTCCACCATGACCTCGACGCTCGCTGCCAAGCGGATCTCGGTCGTGATTTCGCCCAGGCCCAGGCGCTGCAGGGAGAAGAGGTCGCGCTCGGAAACGATGCCGACGAGCTTCCCGTCGTCCATCACCACCACGTGGCGGATGCGCATGCCGACCATGGCGAGCGCGGCCTCGTACGCCATCGCGTGGCCCGGGAGTGCGAACGGGGCGGCCGTCATGAGCTCCGACACCGGGCGCGCGTCCAGGCCCTGGGCCGCGCTCGCCACCAGGTCGTGGGTGGTGAACACGCCGGTCGGCGTGCCGCCGGCATCGACGACGACCACCGAGCCCACGTCTTCGGCGTGCATCAGCGCTACGGCCTCCCGCACGCTCTGTTCTCCACGGCAAACCACCGGGGGTCTGCGCACCAGCGCGCGCAACGGGCGCGCGAGGACCTGCTGCTCGCCCGCAAGCCTGCGCTCGAGGAAGCCGCCCTTAGTACTGGAGGCGGACATAGTAGGTTTCCTTCGAGGCGTCGATCGCGTCCCGCAGGGTCGCGATCCCTTGCTCGGCGAGGAGCGTAACGAGCTTGAGGAAGATGTCGCTCGTCACCAGCGCGTCGCCGAGTGCCGTGTGGCGCCCGACCAGCGCCACCCCCAGCCTCTCGGCGATCGCTTCGAGGCTGTGGTCCTGCTGGTTACGGTGCACGACGGCGGACAAAAGGAGGGTGTCGAGCACCGGCTGCGCGAAGCGCACCCCGGTTTCGGTTTCCGCCAGCTCGAGGAAGCGCATGTCGAATGCGGCGTTGTGCGCCACCAGCACCGTGTCCTCGGAAAACCGGTGGAACCCCGGCAGCGCCTGCCGCAGCGTCGGCTGACCCGCAAGGTCCGCGGGCCTGATGCCGTGGATGCGAATCGAATCGCGCGGCACCGAGCGCTGCGGGTCAACCAGCTGCTCGTAGACTTCCTGCTTGAGCAGGCGGCCGTTGACGATGCGCACGGCGCCGATGCTGATGATCCGGTCGCCGGCCGAGGGCTCGAGGCCGGTCGTCTCGGTGTCGAAGACCGTGTAGCTCAGATCGCAGAGGCGTTGGCCCAGCCATCCCTGCGCCGAGTCGGCCACGCGGAACAGGTCGAAGTCGTAGTACTCGGGGCGGCTCTCGGCGCCCATGCGCCGGCGCTGCTTCGCCGCTACCGGCTCGGCCAGCGGCAGGAGGAAGCGAAACCACGAGTCCTGTGACGGCGGGTTCGACTGGTGCCAGACCTCGCCGCCGTGGCGCTCGAGCACCTGTCGGATGGTGATCGGAGTCTGCTCGGTCCCCACCTGGATGGGGTGGGATTCCCACCGGTCGAGCGCGTCGATCGCGACCGTCGCCCCGGTCCAGGTGAGGTCGAGCTCCGCGAACCCACCGCGGGCCGTCGCGCGAAATCCCACCTCGTGGACGCCATGCTCGTCGCGCAGACGCGTCGAGAGCGACTCAAGCGCCTGGGCCAGGCCGTAGCTGTCGACCTTGACCCAGAGCGACTCGCCGATCCCGTCCTGCCGTGTGGCGAGGCCCGGCAAGCCGTCGATGCGGCGGCGTACCACGCTCAGCAGGTCGGCTAGGCGCATGTCCTCGAGCGACACACTGGCCTTCAGCGCATCGGCGTATTCGCGCAGCGCCTCGTCGATGGTCTCGCTCAGCCCGCGCGACTCGGTAGCGACGATCTCGGTGAAGCGTGCGCGCTCGAGGTCGTTCATGTCGGGAAAGGAGATGAGATTTTCCGCGGCGGCCCGCACGTTGGCGGCCGGTTGGCGCACGCGCGTGGCCAGGGACTGCAAGAGCGAGCGGCGTTGGGACTCTTGCCCGTAGGCCCGGGTTACGTCCTCGCACGTGAGCACCAGGCCGGCGATACGTCCGTCGGTCGAGAGGAACGGCGCGAAGCGGACCCGGATGAGGTCGCCCACCGCACTGGTGGCGAAGAACATGGTCACGGGCGCGGCATGTTCGCGATCCAGGCCGTACTGGATCTTGTCCAGCGCGTGGGCGACCTGGTCGCGCTCGAGGAAGGCGAAGATCGAGCGGCCCAGCCCCACCGGGCTGTGCGGCGCAAGGGGCCGGGTCGCCGGCGGCGCGAAGAGCGCCAGCGCCTGCTCGTTGTAGAGCAGGATGCGTCCTTCTTCGTTGCACAGGAGCACACCCTCGGAGAGCTCGGACATCAGCGCCGCGAGGCGATTGCGTTCCTCCTCGAGGCGCGCGCCGCCCTCGGCCACACGGGCCTCGAGGTCGCCGTGCAAGGCGCGGTATGCGTCGCCGAGCCGGTTGATTGACGCCGCGAGCTCGGCGGTCGCGGGGCCGCCCGAGGGCGCGACGCGATGCTCGATGTTGGCGGAGGCGACGATGCGCGTCTGCTCGGCCAGCCCCCGCAGCGGTGCGACAAAGCGACCGTAGAGCCAGTGAAGGAGGCCGCCGCAGGCGAGCAGCACCAGCAATCCCATGAAACCCAGCAACGGCCCGGCCTGGTCGAATGCGCGGCGCAGCACGTGCCGCTCCTCCTCCGCGACCCCGGCCACCACCAGGGCGCCGAGCGTGGCAACCAGGGCCACGAGCCCGCCGAAAAACCCGCCTAGCCATAGCGCGAACTGCAGGCGTGCCTTCATGCGGCGTCCGGCGTGCCGCTCTCCCCGAGCAATCCCCCGACCCTGGCGATCAGCTCCCGGTTGGAAAACGGCTTCGTCACGTAGGCGTCGGCCCCAAGCGACATGCCCTTGCTTACCTCTGCCTCGCGGCCCTTCGCCGAGAGCATCACGATCTTGATGTGCCGCCAGTCCGCGCGGCTGCGCATCTTCTGGCATACCTCGTAGCCGCTTCGCAACGGCATCATCACGTCGAGCAGGACCAGGTCGGGATTGAAGCTTGCCACCAGCGCGAGCGCCTCCTCGCCGTTGCGCGCGACCGCGACCTGGTAGCCGCTCTTGGTCATCAGGAATTCGAGGGACGTGACGATGTTGGGCTCGTCATCGGCGATCAGGACCTTCTTGGGCATCGATGGGCTCCTCGGCGCGCTGTCGCCGCCTTTGGCTGCGGGCGCAACGAGTAGACTACCGCATGGCCACGCGCATGCTCACGGCCGGGCACAAGGAGGGCGGTCCCGCTCGCTTCGGATCCGTAATGCGCCCTGCGAGACCCTGGTGCAGGACGGTGCCGGAATGAGCAAGGCCACTGTGTTCGTCGTCGACGACGACAGCTCCACGCGTGAGCTGCTGGGGTGGCTCATGAAGCGCCACGGGCTGCGCGCCGAGGTCTTTCCCGATGCCCGCAGCTTCCTGAACGGGTACCAGGCCGATATGCCCGGTTGCCTCGTGGTCGACCTCAACATGCCGGGAATGAACGGCCTCGACCTGCAGAAGTACCTCAAGGAGAACGGCGTGCTGCTGCCGGTGATCTTCCTGTCGGGCCGCGCCGACGTGCCCAAGGCGGTGCGCGCGGTGAAAGAGGGCGCGATCGACTTCATCGAGAAGCCGTTCGACTACCGGCGCGTGGTGGCGGTGGTGGAGGATTGCATCAAGCGCGATGCCGAGACGCGCGAGCGCCACGAGCGCCGCCGCGTTTACGGCGCGCGTCTCGCCCAGCTCACGCAGCGCGAGCGCGAGGTGCTCGAGCTGGTGGTCGCCGGCCGCATGAACCGCGAGGTCGCCGAGAAGCTCGACATCAGCATCAAGACCGTTGAAGCCCACCGGGCGAAGATCATGGAAAAGCTCGAGGTCAATTCGGTGGCCGAGCTGGTGCAGGCGAAACTCGCCGGCACGTAGGGTTGTCCATGGCCGATCCACCCACGCAGCGGCCCGCTGGGAAGGGTGCGCAGCTCGGGCCCTTCCAGGCACCGCAGATCGGGGAGGCGCAGCGCCGCTTCTGGCTGATCCTCGATGCGATGCTCGCCGCGCTCGTCGTGGTGGCGCTGATCGGCGGCTGGGCGTACCTGCAGGTGCGCGGATCGCTGCGCGACCTGCGCGCGGCGGGCATGGTCTCCCTCCTTGAGGCCGAGACGCGCGGGCTGCAGCTCTGGATCGAGGAGAAGCAGCGCGATGCCGAGCGCTGGGCCTCGACCCCGGAGATGCAGCGCGAGGGCGCCGCGCTCGCCGCGCGCGGCAGTGCGTGCGAGGCGGCGCACCAGCGCGCCTTCCAGAACCAGATCGCACCTTATGCGGCCGGCGAGGAGGTCGTGGCGTTCAACCTCATGACCGCGGACGGGCGGATCATCGCGTCTTCCCAACCCGATTACTGCGGGCGCGTGGTGTCGGAGGCATTCATGCGCCGGCTGGCGCCCGTCTTCCAGGGCCGCACAGTGTTCGTCGCGCCCTTGATGGAGGAGGAGCGCCTCGGCCAATTCGCGCCGCCATCGCGCGCTCCCCTCGTCTGGGTCGAAGCCCCGATCCGCGCGCACGATGGCACGGTGGTCGCCGCGATCGGCTTTGGGCGCATCGCTGCGGAGCGTTTCGCCAAGCTGCTCGCGCTCACTGCAAGCGGTACTTCGCGGGACGCGTACGCATTCGACGGGGACGCTCGGATCCTGACCGAGACACGGTACGGCGGCGAGCTGGCCGTGAAAGGCGTCGTCGCGGCGGGGCGGCTCGCACCACTGGGCATGGCGGTGCGCGATCCGGGCGGCAACTTGCTGGCGGGGCATCAACCCGCCGCGCCCCCGATCGACTGGCCGCTGACCGCGCTCGCCGATGCGGCACTCGCTCATCGCGAGGCGCTCGAAGGAGTGTTGCTCGAACCCTACCGCAACTACCGGGGCGCCGAGGTGATCGGCGCCTGGCGCTGGCTGGTGCACGCGCAGCTCGCGGTGGCGGTTGAGATCGAGGCCGACGAGGCGTACGGCCCCCTGGAATATCTCCAGCTTGCCTTCAGCGTGCTGGCCGCCTTGGTGCTGATCTCGATGACTGCGGCGGCGAGCACCTCCTTGTGGGCGATGCGCGAAAAGCTCCGTGAGGCGCGGCGGGTGGGCGCCTACCGGATCGAGCGCGAGATCGGCACGGGAGGGATGAGCCATATCTACCTTGCGCATCACACGCACCTGAAACGCCCGGCCGCCGTCAAGATTCTCAAGTCGCACCTGGCCACCGACGAGGCCGTTGCCCGTTTCCAGCGCGAGGCGCAGCTCTGCAGCCAGCTGGCGCACCCGAACACGATCGAGATCTACGACTACGGGACGACGCGCGAAGGCCAGTGGTATTACGCGATGGAGTACCTGCGCGGTGCCTCCCTCGAGGAGATCGTGCGCCGTCAGGGACCGATGCCTGCGGCCCGCGTCGTGCACGCGCTGCGCCAAGCGTGCGGCTCGCTCAAGGAGGCCCACGACCGCGGCTGGGTCCACCGCGACGTGAAGCCCAGCAACCTGATGCTGTGCGTGCGCGGCGGCGAGCACGATGTATTGAAAGTGCTCGACTTCGGGCTGATCAAGCAGGTACGCAACCCGGACACCCGTGATATCACCCAGTACTCGCGGATTCTCGGCACGCCGCTGTACATGGCCCCGGAGCGGCTGCGCAATCCGGCGGACGCCGATGCGCGCGCCGACATCTATGCGCTCGGCGCGGTGGCCTGGTTTGCGCTGGCGGGCCGCCCCGCCTTCGAGGCCCAAACCGACCACGATATCGTCTATCGGGTCATGAACGAGATGGCGCCGAGCCTCGCGACCGGCGCAGTGCAAGGCGTCCCCGCAGCGCTCGAGTCGCTGGTCGCACGCTGCCTGGCGAAGGAGCGCGAAGCGCGGCCGACGGATATCGAAGAGGTGCGCCGGACGCTGGACGACATCGCGGTGGCGTTGCCGTGGGGCGAGGCCGATGCGCGCGCCTGGTGGGCCGCGCACGGCGCGCAGCTCGGGGATTCCCCCGCCCCGTAAGCTAAGATCGACCGATGCTGCTGCGTTATTTCACTCGCGAGATCCTGTCGACCAGCCTGCTCGTGCTGCTTGCGCTCCTCGCGCTCTTCGGCTTCTTCGACCTGATCCGGGAGCTCGACGACCTGGGGCGCGGCAACTACCGGCTCACCTCGATGCTCGGATATGTGGGGCTCATGCTGCCCTCGCACACCTACGTGCTGATGCCGGCCGCGGGGCTCATGGGCACCCTCTTCGCCCTTGCGCGGATGTCCGAGCATTCCGAGCTCACGGTGATGCGCTCGTCAGGGCTGTCGCTGGCACAACTCGCGCTCTATGTAGGAGCTGCGGGAATCGTGGTCGGCCTGGCCACCGTCGTCGTCGGCGAGCTGGTGACGCCTTTCACCGAGGAGGCCGCGAAGGGCCTGCGGCTGAAGGCCACGCGCTCGATCGTCGCGCGCGAATTCCGTTCGGGCTTCTGGGTGAAGGACGACAGGAGCTTCGTGAACATCCAGGACGTTACCCCGGAGACGGAGCTCCTCAACCTGCGAATCTACGAGTTCGATCGCGACTACCGGCTTACCTCGATCAGCCGCGCGGAGAAGGGCACCTACGCAGGGCCCAACACCTGGCGCCTCACGAACGTGGAGCTCACGCGATTCCAGGGGGACCGCGCGCTGCTGGAGAAGCTCCCGCAATTGACGTGGAACTCGGTGCTGACCCCGGACATCCTTTCGGTCCTGAAGGTCGTGCCGGAGCGCATGTCCGCGCTCAACCTGCGTTCCTACATCGAGCATCTGCGCGACAACCGGCAGAAGGCGACGCGCTACGAGATCGCGTTCTGGGGGAAGCTCCTCTACCCGTTCGCGGCCATTGCGATGATGGTCATGGCGATCCCGTTTGCGCTCGGCAGCGTGCGCGCGGGCGGCGTTGGCACGAAGATCGTGCTCGGCATCCTGCTCGGATTGGCCTTCCACTTTGCCGGCCGGCTGTTCTCGCACATGGGGCTGCTGAACGACTGGCCGGCGCTGCTTTCAGCGGGGCTGCCGGTGGTGATCGTGGTCTTGGTCGCCACGTTCGGCCTCAGGCGCGCGGAGGTTCGCTAGCGGCATCGACCAGGGCCGTGCCGGCGAGCCGGTCGTGCAGGAACTGGCGGTCGCGGTCCACCAGCGCCCAGGCGAACCCGAGCCCCGCCGCGAGCAACCCGAGGAGGGCGAGCAGGTAGCGATTGAGCGCGTGCGCCGGATCGAGGGGCGCCCCATCGGAGCGCACCACGCGAATCCTCCACGTCTTCATCGGCAGCGTCTGCCCGCCGCGGGTCCAGAACCAGATGAAATAGGCGCCGCACACGGCAACCACCCAAAGCTGCAGCGCATGGCGCCGCCATCCGTGGATCGAATCCCCGAATACCGCGAGGAAGGGGAAGGTGGCGACCAGCACCAGGGCCGCGAGCATCAGGAGGTCGTAGAGGGCGCTTGCCAGGCGCCGACCCAGGCCGGGAGCGCGCTGCCCGTGCGGGGGCGTCACCGGCCCTGCGGAGGCGCTTCGGGGGAAGGCCGCGACGGGCGCTGCGGGCGCTGCGGGTAGCCGCGCGGCTCGCGATCGAAGCGCGGCTCGGACGATTCCTCGCCGGGGCGTTGGCGCTGCAGCCAGCGCTCGCGCAGCTCGTGCTGGCGCTCGGGCGGAAGCTTGCGCAGGCCCTGGTAGGTCTCCCGCGCCGCGCGGCGCTGCTCGGGGGACATCGTCGCCCAGTCGCGGATGCGGGTGTCGAAGCGCTCCTTCTGGATCGGCTGCAGGGACGGGTAGCGGCGTGCCGACGAGATGAGGCGCTGCTGCTGGTATCCCGGCATGGCATCCCAGCTGTCCGAGAGCGAGCCGAGGATGCGGCGCTCCTCGGGCGCGAGGGCGCTCCAGGGCGTCTGCGGCGTCCTCTGACGCTCCGCCGACGGTTGCGCCCCCGCCGCCCAGGCGAGGGCGGTCAGCAGCACGCAGGCGATCAGCCTTGCGGCTTGACGAGCCATGAGCGGAAATCCTGATCGAGGAAAGCGTCCGGCGGCAGCTCCTGGGTGAGCAACTGCGCATCGAGCTCGCCCAGGTCCATCTCGTCGGCCGACTTGATCGCAAGCACCGCGATCAACGCCACGATCGGCAGGAACAGCAGCACGCGCTGCACCACCGAGTAGTGCAGGGTCTGGGCGGTGCCGGCATTGACCGTGACCAGGCCTAGCCAGCGAACCGGCTCGCGATAAGCGTCCATGGCCCGAAGCCGCGCCGACTTGAGCCGGATGGCCTGCATTTCCCCGACGGTCGCGGCGCCACGGTCCAGCCAGGGTTTCAGTTTCTTGCCAAAATCATCGTTTGTATTCATAGCGTTATCCCTTTTGCTCTCAGGACTTTAGCCAATGCATGGGTGGCCCGGGAGCAGTGTGTTTTCACGCTGCCTTCCGAACATCCCATCACCTTGGCGGTTTCGCTCACATCGAGTTCCTCCCAGTAACGCAGCATGAAAGCCTCGCGTTGACGTCCGGGAAGGCCGTGCACCGCCTCCTCGATCGCGGCCATCACCTGGGACTGCTCGAGCTGATCGGCGGGCGACGAGGGAATATTCGACGGCTCGGCGACCTCGAGGGTTTCCAGCGGATCGGCATCATCGTCGCCCCCGATCCCGAGGTTGGACAGTAGCGTGGTCCACGTCGAGCGCACCTTCTGGCGTCGGAAATGGTCGCGAATCGCATTCTGCAGGATGCGCTGGAACAGCAGCGGCAGTTCCGCCGCGGGCCGGTCGGGGTATTTTTCCGCCAGGCGCATCATCGCGTCCTGGACGATGTCGAGCGCGGATTCATCGTCGCGTACGGCATAAACGGCCTGCTTGAAGGCGCGCCGGTCCACGGAGGCGAGGAAATCCGACATCTCCTTCGAAGTGGCCAGGGTCGCTCCTATTTCGGGGGTGCGCGCATGGTAGCAAACGAGCGCCGCGCCGCTGCAATCCGGGCATTGCGGCAGCGCCGCAATTTTGGCTTGACCAACCCACGGCCAGCCGCTAATCTCGATCGTTCCCGTCCGAAAACGCTCGATTTACAAGGCCTTAGCATGGAACTCAAGCTCCCTCCGACCCTTGAAGCCGGTGAGACCCTGACCGGCGCGGAAATCGTGATTCGCTGCCTTCAGGAAGAAGGCGTCGAGCACGTATTCGGCTATCCGGGCGGAGCGGTGCTGTTCATCTATGACGCGATCTTCAAGCAGAAGCACGTCAAGCACATCCTGGTGCGCCACGAGCAGGGCGCTCTCCATGCCGCCGACGGCTATGCGCGCGCGACCGGCAAATGCGGCGTGGCCCTGGTCACGAGCGGCCCCGGCGTGACCAATGCGATCACCGGGATCTGTACCGCTTTCATGGATTCGATCCCGATGGTGGTGCTCACCGGGCAGGTGTCGACGCACGCCATTGGCGAGGACGCATTCCAGGAGTGCGACACAGTGGGCATCACGCGCCCGACGGTCAAGCACAACTTCCTGGTGAAGGACGTGAACGATCTCGCGATCACGATCAAGAAGGCATTCCACATCGCCACTACCGGCCGCCCCGGCCCGGTGGTCGTGGACATTCCCAAGGACGTCTCCAACCAGACGGCGCGCTTCCATTACCCGGACACGATCAGCCTGCGCTCGTACGCGCCGGTCACGCGCGGCCACGGCGGGCAGATCAAGAAGGCGCTGCAGCTACTCCTCGCCGCCAAACGCCCGATGATCTACGTGGGCGGCGGTGCGATCCTGGGCGAGGCATCGGCCGAAGTCACCGAGCTGGTGCGGTTGCTCGGCTATCCCGTGACGAATACCCTCATGGGCCTGGGTTCCTATCCGGCCAACGACAAGCAGTTCGTCGGCATGCTCGGCATGCACGGCACCTGGGAAGCGAACCACGCGATGCAGAACTGCGACGTGCTGCTGGCGGTAGGCGCGCGCTTCGACGACCGCGTGATCGGCGATCCCAAGCACTTCGCCGCCGGCAATCCAACGCGCAAGATCATCCACATCGACGTCGATCCTTCCTCGATCTCCAAGCGCGTGCGCGTCGATGTACCGATCGTGGGCGCAGTGAAGGAAGTGCTGCAGGACCTGATCGCCCAGGTGAAGGGTTCCCCGCATCGCCCCGATCCCGCGGCGCTCGCGGCCTGGTGGGTGCAGATCGCCGAATGGCGCGCCAAGGACTGCCTCAAGTACGACCGGAAATCGCCGCTCATCAAGCCGCAGTACGTGATCGAGAAGCTCTACGAGATCACCGGGGGCGATGCGTACATCACTTCCGACGTCGGCCAGCACCAGATGTGGGCCGCGCAGTTCTACCGCTTCGACAAGCCGCGCCGCTGGATCAACTCAGGCGGCCTCGGGACCATGGGCGTGGGGCTGCCCTACGCGATGGGCGTGAAGATGGCATTTCCCGATGCGCAAGTTGCCTGCGTGACGGGAGAGGCGTCGATCCAGATGTGCATCCAGGAGCTGTCGACGTGCAAGCAGTACCACTTGCCCGTGAAGATCGTGAACCTGAACAATCGCTACATGGGGATGGTTCGCCAGTGGCAGGAGTTCTTCCACGGCAACCGCTACGCCGAGTCATACATGGACGCGCTTCCGGACTTCGTGAAGCTTGCCGAGGCTTACGGGCACGTGGGGATGCAGATCACCAAGCCCGCCGACGTGGAGGGAGCGCTGCGGGAGGCGTTCGCCATGAAGGACCGCCTGGTATTCCTCGATTTCATCACCGACCAGACCGAGAACGTCTTCCCGATGGTGCCCGGGGGCAAGGGCATTTCGGAGATGATCCTTTCCGAAGAGCTCTGATCCACCCCCGGCAAGCGGGGGCTTCCCATGCGACACATCCTTTCCATTCTGGTTGAGAACGAGGCCGGCGCCCTGTCACGGGTCGCGGGTCTCTTTTCGGCACGCGGCTACAACATCGAGACGCTCACGGTCGCGCCCACCGAGGACTTGACCATGTCCCGGATGACGATCGTCACCACCGGCTCCGACGAGATCGTCGAGCAGATCACCAAGCAGCTCAACAAGCTGGTCGACGTGGTGAAGGTGGTCGACCTCTCGGAAGGCGAGCACATCGAGCGCGAGCTGATGCTCGTGAAGGTGCGCGCCGCCGGCAAGGACCGCGAAGAGATCAAGCGCACCGCGGACATCTTCCGCGGACGCATCATCGACGTCACCGACAAGTCCTACACGATCGAGCTCACCGGCACCACCGAGAAGCTCGACGCCTTCCTGGAGGCGCTCGACCGCAGCTCCATCCTGGAAACCGTCCGCACCGGCGTCTCCGGCATCGGGCGGGGCGAGTGGGTCCTGAAGGTCTGAAGCAACACGCAACTTTCAAGGGAAACCACATGAAGGTCTATTACGACAAGGACGCCGACCTCTCGCTCGTGAAGGGCAAGAAGGTCACGATCATCGGCTACGGCTCGCAAGGCCACGCGCACGCGCAGAACCTCACCGATTCGGGGGTGAAGGTCACCGTGGGGCTGCGGCCCGGGGGCGCCTCGTGGGACAAGGTGAAGAAGGCGAAGATCACGGTGAAGGAAGTGGGCGAGGCGGTGAAGGGCGCTGACCTCGTGATGGTCCTGCTGCCCGACGAGAACCACGCCGCGGTCTACAAGGAATCGATCGAGCCGAACATCAAGAAGGGCGGGGCGCTGGCGTTCGCGCACGGCTTCAACATCCACTTCAAGCAGATCGTGCCGCGCGCCGACCTCGACGTCTTCATGATCGCCCCCAAGGGCCCGGGCCATTTGGTGCGCTCGACCTACACGCAGGGCGGGGGCGTGCCCGCGCTGATCGCGGTGCACCAGGACCCCTCCGGCAGGGCCAAGGCACTGGCGCTTTCCTACGCGGCGGCGATCGGCGGAACCCGGGGCGGGGTGATCGAGACCAACTTCCGCGAGGAGACCGAGACCGACCTTTTCGGCGAGCAAACGGTGCTTTGCGGCGGCATCGTGGAGCTGATCAAGGCGGGATACGAGACGCTGGTCGAGGCGGGCTACGCGCCCGAGATGGCCTACTTCGAGTGCCTGCACGAGACCAAGCTGATCGTGGACCTGATCTACGAGGGCGGCATCGCGAACATGAACTACTCGATCTCGAACAACGCGGAATTCGGCGAGTACGAGACCGGCCCGAAGGTGATCGGCGCGGAGTCGAGGAAGGCGATGAAGGACTGCCTCAAACGCATCCAGTCGGGCGAGTACGCGCGCGATTTCATCCTCGAGAACCGCGCCGGAGCCCCGACCCTCAACGCCAAGCGGCGGCTGCTGGCCGAGCACGACATCGAGAAGGTCGGCGAGAAGCTGCGCGCGATGATGCCGTGGATCCGGAAGAACAAGCTGGTCGACACCACCAGGAACTGACCGTGAAAAACTATCCCCACCCCATCATCGCGCGCGAAGGCTGGCCGTTCCTCACGGCGTCGCTCATCGTCGCCATCGTCGCCACGTGGTGGGGCGGGTGGTGGTCGATCCCGTTCTGGATCATCTACTTCTTCATCCTGCAGTTCTTCCGCGACCCGCCGCGCGAGATCCCGGAGGGCCCGGGGCTGGTGCTATGCCCGGCGGACGGCCGCGTGATCGTGGTGGGCGAGGGCGCCGACCCGTACCGGGGCGGCGCCCAGTCGCTCAAGATCAGCGTCTTCATGAACGTCTTCAACGTCCACTCCAACCGCTCGCCGGTGGAGGGGGTGGTGAAGAGCGTGGCCTACAGCAAGGGCCTCTTCGTGAACGCCTCATTCGACAAGGCGTCCTCGGACAACGAGCGCAACGCGCTGGTGCTGCGCATGGACAACGGCACCGAAATTTCCTGCGTGCAGGTCGCCGGGCTCATCGCGCGGCGCATCCTCTGCTATGTGAAGGAAGGCGATCGCCTCACCCGCGGCCAGCGCTACGGGTTCATCCGGTTCGGCTCGCGCGTCGATGTCTACCTGCCGCAGGGGTCGAAGGCGCGGGTCGCGATCGGCGACATGGTGAAGGCGAGCTCCACGGTGCTCGCCGAGCTGCCCCGCTAGCTGCCGGCCCCGTGTCAATGCCGCCCCTCGAGCGCCCCGCCAAGAGCGGCCTGCAGTCCGCGCGCAAGCGCGGCATCTACCTCCTCCCCAACCTCTTCACAACGCTCAACCTGTTCGCGGGCTTCTACGCGATCGTGCAGGGGATGAACCACGAGTACGAGAAGGCAGCAGTGGCGATCTTCATCGCGATGGTGCTGGACAGCGTCGATGGCCGCGTGGCAAGGCTCACGCACACGCAGTCGGCGTTCGGGGCGGAGTACGACAGCCTTGCCGACATGGTGTCCTTCGGCGCCGCACCGGCCCTGGTGATGTACGAATGGGCGCTGCGCGGCATGGGCCGCATCGGCTGGATCGCGGCATTCGTCTACTGCGCCGGGGCGGCGCTGCGGCTGGCGCGCTTCAACACGCAGCTCTCGGTCGCCGACAAGCGGTGGTTCACGGGCCTGCCGAGTCCCGCGGCCGCGGCGCTCGTCGCGGGGATGATCTGGGTCTTCAACGAGTACCAGGTGTCCGGCCTGGACCTGCAGTGGTACGCGGCGGCGGTCACCATCTATGCGGGCGTGACGATGGTGTCCAACGTGAAGTTCTACAGCGGCAAGAGCATCAACCTGCGGCGCGCCGTGCCGTTCTCGGCCGCGGTGGCGCTGGTGATCGTGCTGCTGTTGATCTCCATCGAGCCGCCGATCGTGCTCTGGGGCGTAATGCTCGCCTACGGAGTCTCGGGCTACGTCTGGTGGGTGGTGCAGCGGTGGCGCACCGAGGCGAAGGAGAAGCAGTACGAGCACATTCGCGAGGCGATCGAGGAGGGCAACCTGAGCGCGCTCGCGCGCATGCTGGCCACTACTGCGCCTGCGACCGCGATTACTCCCGACGGGCGCTCGCTGCTGATGGTGGCGGTCGAGGAAAGCAACCTGCCCGCCGTGGAACTGCTGATCGCGCGCCATGCCCCCCTCGAGCAACGCGACGAGCAGGGCGTCACGGCGCTGGCGCTCGCCGCGCAAATGGGCTTCCACGAGGCCGTCGAAGCGCTGCTGCGCGCCGGCGCCGACGCCAATGCCCGCGACCTTTCGGGAATGACTCCCCTCGACGTGGCCGACGATCATGGGGCGCTCGACATCGCCGCCCTGCTGCTGCGTCACGGCGGCAAGTCGAGCCGGGACCTGTCCCCCCCCAGCCCTGATTTGCCAACTCCCGGCTGAAGCGGCTATAGTCATTCCATGCGTTACGCATTCCACACCTCGATTTCCCGCATTACCCCGGCCGGCGCGCTCGCGCTCGGCCTGCTGCTGCGCCCCGCGCGCTAAAAAACCAACCCCACAATTCGCGCACCACCGGGCCGCCAGGCAAAGCGGGGCGGGCAGATCCATCCGGAATTCGGAGAGCCACGATGCAAGACCAATTGATCATCTTTGACACCACCATGCGCGACGGCGAGCAAAGCCCCGGCGCCGCCATGACCCGCGACGAGAAGGTCCGCATCGGCAAGCAGCTCGAGCGGCTGCGGGTTGACGTGATCGAGGCGGGGTTCGCCGCCGCGAGCCCCGGCGATTTCGACGCCATCCGCGCGGTGGCGGCGGCGGTGAAGGATTCGACCGTGTGCTCGCTGGCCCGCGCCAACGACAACGACGTGAAGCGCGCCGGCGAAGCGATCAAGGGCGCGAACTCCGGTCGCGTCCAT
This sequence comes from Pseudomonadota bacterium, assembly GCA_030855025.1. GTDB lineage: Bacteria > Pseudomonadota > Gammaproteobacteria > Burkholderiales > Usitatibacteraceae > Usitatibacter. Next base: position 11,595 of record JALYSB010000012.1, on the reverse strand, counting down.
ACGTTCATCGCCACCAGCCCGATCCACATGCAGCACAAGCTGCGCATGTCACCCGACCAGGTGATCGAGGCGGCGGTGCGCGCGGTCAAGCTTGCGCGACAGTACACCGACGATGTGGAATTCTCGCCGGAGGACGCAGTGCGATCCGACGTCGACTTCCTGTGCCGCGTGCTGGAGGCGACGATTGCAGCGGGTGCGCGCACCATCAACGTGCCTGACACGGTGGGCTACGCCGTGCCCCACCTCTGGGGCGAGCTCTTCACGGCGCTGCGCAGCCGCATCCCGAACTCCGACAAGGCGATCTGGTCGACCCACTGCCACAACGACCTGGGGATGGCGGTCGCCAACTCGCTCGCGGCGGTGATGGCGGGCGCGCGGCAGGTCGAATGCACCGTCAACGGCCTGGGCGAGCGAGCCGGCAACGCCTCGCTCGAGGAAATCGTGATGGCCCTCAAGACGCGCGCCGATGTCTTCAAGCTCGGCACGCGCATCGACGCGACCCAGATCGTGCCGGCGAGCAAGCTGGTGTCCCAGATCACCGGCTACCCGGTGCAGCCCAATAAGGCGGTGGTGGGCGCGAACGCCTTTGCGCACGAGTCGGGCATCCACCAGGATGGCGTGCTCAAGCACCGCGAGACCTACGAGATCATGCGCGCGGCCGACGTGGGCTGGGGTGCCAATCGCCTGAGCCTTGGCAAGCTCTCCGGGCGCAGCGCCTTCAAGGCGCGCCTGCAGGAGCTGGGGATCACGCTGTCAACGGAGGAGCAACTCAACGCAGCGTTCGCGCGGTTCAAGGAGCTGGCGGACAAGAAGCGCGAGATCTTCGACGAGGATATCCAGGCCCTCCTGTCGGACGAGGCGGTCACGCCCGAAGTGGAGCTCTACAAGCTGGTGGCGCTCACCGCCCATTCCGAGACCGGCGAGCAGCCGTTCTCGCGCGTGGTGATCGCCGAGGAGGGCCGGGAGCTGCGCGCCGAGGCGCGCGGCGGGGGGCCGGTGGACGCCACCTTCAAGGCGATCGAAAGCATCGCCGGGAGTGGCGCCGACCTGTTGCTCTACTCCGTGAACAACGTGACGGAAGGAACCGACTCCCAGGGTGAGGTGACCGTGCGCCTGGCGAAGGAAGGCCGCATCGTGAACGGCATGGGCTCCGACACCGACATCGTGGTGGCCTCCGCCAAGGCGTACCTCAACGCGCTCAACAAGCTCGCCGCGCGTTCGCGGGTCAATCCGCAGTACGGAGTTGAAGCCACGGTGGTGTGATGCGGTTGCCGCGCCTGGGTTCGGGGACGTGGCACATGGGCGAGAGTGCTAGCCGCCGCGCCGAGGAAGTGGCGGCGCTGCGCCTCGGGATGGACCTCGGCGCCACGCTCATCGACACCGCCGAGATGTACGCCGAGGGTGGCGCGGAGAAGATCGTGGCCGAGGCGATCCGCGGCCGGCGCGCCGAGGCCTTCGTGGTGAGCAAGTTCTATCCGCACCATGCCGCGCGCCGGAGCCTCTTCGCCGCCTGCGACGCGTCACTCGCACGCCTCGGGATCGAGCGCCTGGACCTCTATCTCTACCACTGGCGCGGCCCGGTGCCGCTCGCGGAAACGGTCGCCGCCCTGGGTGAGCTCGTTTCCGCCGGCAAGATCGCCTCCTGGGGCGTGTCCAACTTCGACGTGGACGACCTCGAGGAGCTCGTGGCGATTCCGGGAGGCGAGGAGGTCGCCGCCAACCAGGTGCTCTATAGTCTCGCGCACCGCGGGCCGGACTTCGCCCTGCTGCCGTGGTGCGCGCGGCACGGTATCGATGTGATGGCCTATTCGCCGCTCGACGAGGGCCGCCTGGTGGGCCACACCGCGCTGGCGTCCATCGCCACGCGTCTTGGCGCGAGCCCCGCTCAAATCGCTCTCGCGTGGGTGATGCAGCAGCCGAACATCGTCTCGATCCCGAAGGCCGCGCGGGCGGACCACGTGCGCGCCAACTGTGCGGCCGCCGAGCTGACTCTTGATTCGACTGCGGTTGAAGCACTCGATCGCGCGTTCCCGCCGCCCAAGCGCAAAAGGGCGCTCGAGATGATTTGAGTCGGGCAAGGGCGACAGGGGTTCACCCTGTGATTCAATCGGTTAGCTCACGCCGCGGCGATGCTGTAGCCCAGGGACGACGAAGGCGTCAGCGAACACCTACACTTTCTCTCTTCCCGGTTGATGCCGTTCAACAGGGGAAAAACGCGATTGCGCCCCGGTTTGGCACGAATCGTGAGTGTGGCTCTCATGAATGTCCACATCAGGGAGAGACCCATGAAATACGGAGAGAATCTTTTTGGACGCCGTCCCGTCGACCCGCGCAACCCGCGGGAGGCGATGCCAGGCGCCACCGCCGCCAATCACCCATCCGCGAGCCCCGCGATCGTGCCGGCGATCCCGCGCCCCGGCACACCGGCCGTGGTCGAGCCGGCGCGCGCCGAGGACCCCGCGGGCAGCAAGCTGATCGTCGGGCCGAACATCAAGCTGAAGGGCGTCGAGATCGACGATTGCGACACCTTGGTCGTCGAAGGGCGCGTCGAGGCGACCATGGTGAGCCGTGCAATCCAGATCGCGGAGCACGGCGCGTTCAACGGCAAGGTGGACGTCGACGTGGCGGAGATCCGCGGCACTTTCCAAGGCGAGATGACCGCGCGCAAGAAGCTCGTGATCCATGCGAGCGGGCGCGTTTCGGGCAAGATCCGCTACGGCAAGCTGCTGGTCCAGGAAGGCGGCGAGATGAGCGGCGACGTCGCCGCGCTCACCGGGCAGGAGCAGCAGGCCGCGCGCTAGCGGGAGGAGTCGCGCGCCAGGCGCGCGGCGAGGCCCACGTAGGTCGAGGGAGTGAGCGCCAGCAGGCGCGCGCGCTCGCTCTCGGGGATCGGCAACGCGCGCACGAAGGCGTGCAGGCCCTCCTGGGTGATGCCGCCCTTGCCGCGCGTCAGGTCCTTCAGCCTCTCGTAGGAGTCCGGCACGCGATGGGCGCGCATCACTGTCTGCACCGCCTCGGCGAGCACGTCCCACGATCCCTCGAGGTCGGCAGCGATGCGCGCGGGATTGGCCTCGAGCTTGCTGAGGCCGCGCAGGCATGAGTCGTAGCCGAGCAACGCATAGCCAAACGCCACGCCCACGCTGCGCAGCACGGTCGAATCGGTGAGGTCGCGCTGCCAGCGCGACACCGGCAGTTTCTCGGAAAGGTGCCGCAGGATCGCGTTCGCGAGCCCCAGGTTGCCCTCGGAATTTTCGAAGTCGATCGGGTTCACCTTATGCGGCATGGTCGAGGAGCCGACCTCGCCCGCCTTCACCTTCTGCTTGAAGTAGCCGAGCGAGATGTAACCCCACGCGTCGCGGTCGAGGTCGATCAGGATGGTGTTGAGGCGCGCGGTGGCGTCGAACGCCTCGGCCATTGCGTCGTGGGGCTCGATCTGGATCGTGAGCGGGTTGTAGGCCACCCCCAGGCCGGTCACGAAGCGCTCGGCGAAAAGCGGCCAGTCGACCCCGGGGGCGGCCGCGACATGCGCATTGAAGTTGCCGGTCGCGCCATTGATCTTGCCGAGCACGTCGACCGCGGCCAGGCGCGCCCGTGCGCGCTTCAGGCGGTGCGCGACGTTGGCCATTTCCTTGCCGAGGGTGGTCGGCGTCGCGGGCTGGCCGTGGGTGCGCGCGAGCATCGCGACATCCGCGTGCTGCGTGGCGAGCTGGTTGAGCCGCTGCACGATCGCGTCGATGGCCGGCAGCAGCACCTGGTCGCGCCCGCCCTTCAGCATGCGCGCGTGCGCCAGGTTGTTGATGTCCTCGGAGGTGCAGGCGAAGTGGATGAACTCGGCCGCGCCCGCGACCTCCGCGTTCGCGGCGAAACGCTCGCGCAACCAGTATTCCACCGCCTTCACGTCATGGTTGGTGGTGGCCTCGATCGCCTTGATGCGCTCGGCCTCGGCGAGCGTGAAGCCGGTCGCGGCCCCCTGCAGCTGCGCGCGCGCGGCGGCGGAGAACGGGGGCAGCGGGCCGAACGCGGGCTCGTCACCCAGCGCGAGCAACCATGCGACCTCGACGGCGACGCGCTCGCGCATCAGTGCGAACTCGCTGAAGTGATCCTGCAGCGGCCGGGTTTTCGCGGCGTAGCGCCCGTCTAGGGGAGAGAGTGCGGTGAGGGGAGAGGGCATTTGGCGAGCGGGAATTTTATCACCCGCTGCTATACTGCGCCGCGTTGCGCCATGTCCGGCACGATTTTTCGATTTCCAGAGAGGATTTTTCCATGAAGCTCGTCGGCTCGCGTACTTCCCCTTACGTGCGCAAGGTGCGCGTGATCCTGGCGGAGAAGAACCTGCCGTACGAGTTCCTAGAGGAAAGCGCGTGGAATGCCGATACCACGGTGCCGCGCTACAACCCCCTCAACAAGGTTCCGGCGCTGGTGATGGATGACGGCGAGGCCATCTACGATTCCGCGGTGATCGCGGAGTACCTCGACGCGTTGTCGGGCGGCGGATTGATTCCCGCGGGTGCGCCCGAGCGCGCGCGCGTGCGCCGCGACGAAGCGCTGGGAGACGGCATCGCCGATGCGGGCATCGCCACCTTCCTCGAGCGCAAGCGCGAGGCCTCGCGTCAGGATCCGGCCTGGATCACGCGCCAGATCGACAAAGTGGATGCGGGCATCGCTTCGCTCGCGAAGGCTCTCGGGACTGGCCAGTATCTGGGCGGGGCGAAGCCGAACCTCGCGGACATCGCCTGCGCCTGTGCGCTGTTCTGGGTCGAGTTCCGCATGCCGCAGCTCGGCTGGCGCGACGCGCATCCCAACCTCAAGGGGTGGGCTGAGCGCATGGAATCGCGTCCCGCGTTCCAGTCGACCCGGCCCGGCTAGCGAATCACGCCTCCGCCGAGGCATTCGTCGCCGCGATAGACCACCGCCGACTGTCCCGGCGTGACCGCCCATTGGGGCGTGGCGAAGTCGAGGGCGAAGGCCGCGGGATCGTCGACCTGGAGCGCGCAGGCCGAGTCAGCCTGGCGGTAACGTGTCTTTGCCCCGAGGCCCGGCTGCGCGCCGGCCGGAGGACTGCCCGAGATCCAGCTCGCGTCTCCCGCCGCCAGGGTGCGCTTGAGCAGCAGGCCGTGATCATGCCCCTGAACCACCGTGAGCGTGTTGCTCGGCAAATCCTTGCCCGCGACGTACCAGGGATCTCCCGCGCCCGAGCGGCGCCCGCCGATGCCCAGGCCCTGCCGCTGCCCGATGGTGTAGTACATGAGGCCTTCATGCTCGCCCACGCGCTCGCCCTCGGGGGTGAGCATCGGCCCCGGCTCCCGCGGCAGGTAGCGCGCCAGGAACGCGCGGAACGGCCGCTCGCCAATGAAGCAGATTCCGGTCGAATCGCGCTTGGCGTGGTTAGGCAGGCCCGCTTCGCGCGCGATGCGGCGCACCTCGGTCTTGGGGAGGTGGCCCAGGGGAAAAAGCGTGCGCGCGAGTTGTGCCTGGTTCAGGCGATGCAGGAAGTAGCTCTGGTCCTTGCCCGCGTCGAGGCCCTTCAGCAGCACAAAGGCGCCCTCGTGCTGCTCAACGCGGGCGTAGTGGCCGGTTGCGATGCGCTCGGCGCCGAGCGCCATGGCGTGGTCGAGGAACGCCTTGAACTTGATCTCCGCGTTGCAGAGGATGTCGGGGTTGGGGGTGCGGCCCGCGCGATATTCGGCGAGGAAACTGGCGAACACGCGCTCGCGGTACTCGACGGAGAAATTCACCGCCTCGAGGTCGATGCCGATGCGCTCGGCAGCGGCTGCCGCATCGACGAGGTCCTCGCGCGTCGAGCAGTACTGGCCGTCGTCGTCGTCCTCCCAGTTCTTCATGAAGAGGCCGACGACGTCGTGCCCCGCGCGCTTGAGGAGCCACGCGGCCACGGCGGAATCGACTCCTCCGGAAAGCCCGACGACGATCTTCATTCGTGGATGCAGCAGCCCCGATTGGTCAGGTTGCCATTTTACGGGTCCTGAAATGCGAAAGGCGGAGCCGAAGCCCCGCCTCTCGTTCCTGCACGCGGCGAATTACTTCTTCGGCGCGTCTTTCTTGGCCTCGGCCTTCGGGGCAGCGGCCGCGGGGGCGACAGCGGCCGCAGGGGCGGCGGCTTTCGCGACTTCCGCTTTCGGAGCGTCGGCCTTCGTCTCCGCCATCTGCTTCTTGGCCTTCTTCTCCTTCTTCTCGGCTTTCTTCACATCGTCCTTCTTCGGCGCTTCGGCTTTCGCGGACGGCGTGGCCGGCATGGCAGGTGTCGCCGGCTTTGCCGGAGCACTCGCCGGGACGGCCGGGGTGGCCGGCTTGGCGGGGGTCGCAGGGGCAGCTTGGGCGAACACGGACATCGACGCCGAGGCGAACAGAGCGGCGATCAGGGCGGACAGCTTCTTCATTTTATTTTCCTAGAGTTGGGTATTGGAATTGAGTCAATGCATCGACTGCGCTGTTTCCAGCCTCGTCGCCTGCATTAACGCCGCGCATTATACCGGCGTTGACACGCACGCCTAGGTGCTGCGGAGCGTCAGGCCGATTCGCGCAGCGAAGCGGGGTCAGGCACCGGCACGTCGCGCCACATTCCCGGATCCAGGCCTGCGATGTTCCAGGGACCGATCCGGAATCGCACCAGGCGTAACGTCGGCAGACCCACGGCAGCGGTCATCCGGCGCACCTGGCGGTTGCGGCCCTCGGTGAGCTCGATCTCGATCCAGCGGGTCGGAATCGCGCGGCGCACGCGAATCGGCGGGTCTCGCTCCCAAAGCCCGGGAGGCGAATCGATGGCGCGCGCCGCCGCCGGAAGGGTGGGACCGTCGTTCAGCGTGACGCCGCTGCGCAGTCGCCCGAGGGCCTCCTCCCCGGCGACTCCCTCGACCTGCGCCCAGTACCCCTTCGAGAGCTTGTGGCGCGGACTGGCGATGGACGACTGCAGCCGACCGTCGTCCGTGAGCACCATCAGGCCTTCGCTATCGGTATCCAGGCGGCCGGCGGGATAGACCGCCGGCACCGGGATGAAATCCTTCAGCGTGCGGTGGCGGCCTTCGGGCGTGAACTGGCAGATGACGCCGAAAGGCTTGTTGAAGAGCAGGACGCGGCTCATGGATGAAGGGCCGACTCGACCCCTTTGCTATAATTTTCGATTGTGCCCCCAAAAGAAAGATTTCATAACGATGAGCAAGATCAAGGTCCGCAATCCGGTGGTGGAGATGGACGGCGACGAGATGACGCGCATCATCTGGCGCAAGATCCGTGAGGAGCTGATCCTTCCCTACCTCGACGTCGACCTCAAGTATTTCGACCTCGGTGTGGAGCATCGTGACGCCACCAACGACCAGGTGACCATCGATGCGGCGAACGCCACCAAGCAGTACGGCGTCGCGGTGAAGTGCGCGACGATCACCCCGGACGAGGGGCGTGTCAAGGAATTCAAGCTGAAGCAGATGTGGAAAAGCCCCAACGGGACGATCCGCAACATCCTCGACGGCACGATCTTCCGCGAGCCGATCATCTGCAAGAACGTCCCGCGGCTGATCCCCCATTGGGACAAGCCGGTGGTGGTGGCGCGCCACGGCTTCGGCGACCAGTATCGTGCGAGCGAGATCAAGTTCGACGGCCCCGGCACGCTCACGATGACGTTCACGCCGAAGGACGGTGGAGCGCCGATCGTGAGGGAAGTGTTCCAGGCGCCCGCAGCCGGCATCTCGATGGCGATGTACAACCTGGACGAGTCGATCCGCGGATTCGCACGGGCGTGCTTCAACTACGCGCTCAACCGCAACTACCCGGTCTACCTCTCGAGCAAGAACACGATCCTCAAGGTGTACGACGGACGCTTCATGATTCTCTTCCAGGAGATCTACGACGCCGAGTTCCGCGCGCGCTTCGAGGCCGCGAGCCTCACCTACGAGCACCGCCTGATCGACGACATGGTGGCGTCCAACCTCAAGTGGAGCGGCGGCTACCTGTGGGCGTGCAAGAACTACGATGGCGACGTGCAATCCGACACCGTCGCGCAGGGCTACGGCTCGCTCGGCCTCATGACGTCGGTGCTCACCACGCCCGACGGCAAGACGGTCGAGGCGGAAGCCGCCCATGGCACCGTGACCCGGCACTACCGCATGCACCAGCAGGGCAAGCCGACCTCGACCAACCCGATCGCCTCGATCTACGCGTGGTCGCGCGGGCTCATCTACCGCGGCCGCATGGACGATACGCCCGACGTGGTCAAGTTCGCCCAGACGCTGGAGAAGGTGTGCGTGGACACGGTCGAGTCCGGCAAGATGACCAAGGACCTCGCGATCCTCATTCGTCCCGACCATCCGTTCCTCACCACCGAGGAGTACATGGACGCGGTCGACGCGGAGCTGAAGAAGCGGATGCAGTAAGAGCGCTTTTCTTCGAGTCTGCCCTCAAGCCATGAGAAAAAAGCCCCTGCGGCGCGAGCCGCAGGGGCTTTTCATTGCTGAAGACTGCTCCCTACTAGCCTTTTTATGCCGCCTGGATGTTGGACGCCTGCTTGCCTTTGGGGCCCTGCGTCACGTCGAAGGAGACCTTCTGGCCTTCCTTGAGGGTCTTGAAGCCCTGCATCTGGATCGCGGAGAAGTGCGCGAAGAGGTCTTCGCTGCCGTCGTCGGGGGTGATGAACCCGTAACCCTTCGCGTCATTGAACCACTTCACAGTTCCGGTTGCCATTCGATTGCTTGCCTCTTGTGAAACGGGTGGAGTCCCGCACATCGTTCGGATCGAGGCCCCGCACGTCGAAAGGCGATGCAGAATCCTTGAAACCAAACTCCAACGCGCTTTTTACGCGCCGCCCCGGGGAGTGTCAATAGCGCCCTCCCGGACGCGAAAAACAGGCCCAACCGATTGAAGGGTCTTGAAAAACCCCCGTCGCTTGTCCATATTAGAGTGACTTCGTTAGTTTCACCCCAGGAAGGGACCGGGGGGCGCCCGTGAAATGCGCCCTCGACGCTGCGTATCCATGGCCGAAAAACCCGCCAGCTCCACCGTAGTCAAGCCCACTGAAGCCCAGGTCAAGCCGCCGCCGATGTTCGAGGTCGTCATGTACAACGACGACTACACGCCGATGGAATTCGTCGTGGAGGTGCTGCAAGTCTTCTTCACGCTGACCCGGGAACGCGCCACCCAGATCATGCTCAAAGTGCATACGGAGGGACGGGGGGTCTGCGGGATCTTTCCCAAGGACGTCGCCTCCACCAAGGTCGAGCAGGTAACAGCATATGCGCGCCAGCACCAGCATCCGTTACAGTGCGCAATGGAGGAAACATGATTGCCCAGGAACTTGAAGTCAGCTTGCACATGGCCTTCGTGGAGGCCCGCCAGAAGCGCCACGAATTCATCACCGTCGAGCACCTGCTGCTGGCGCTCTGCGACAATCCCTCGGCCTCCGAGGTCCTGAAGGCCTGCGCGGCCAAGATCGACGAGCTGAAGAAGGCGCTTTCGGACTTCGTGATGCAGCACACCCCGACCGTCGCCGGGACGGGCGAGGTCGACACCCAGCCCACGCTCGGGTTCCAGCGCGTGATCCAGCGCGCGATTCTGCACGTGCAATCCTCGGGCAAGAAAGAGGTGACCGGGGCCAACGTCCTCGTGGCCATCTACGGCGAGAAGGACTCCCACGCGGTCTATTTCCTCCACCAGCAGGGGGTCTCACGCCTCGACGTCGTCAACTTCATCTCTCACGGCATCACCAAGGCGCCCCAGGCGCCGGGATCGCGCGAGGAAGGCGAGAGCGAGACCGAAGCGCCCGAGGCGCAATCGGGTGGGGCACTCGAGAGCTTTACGCAGAACCTGAACCAGCTTGCCGTCGACGGCAAGATCGATCCGCTCATCGGCCGCGAGTCCGAGCTGGAGCGCGTGGTGCAGATCCTTTGCCGCCGCCGCAAGAACAATCCCTTGCTGGTGGGCGAAGCGGGGGTGGGCAAGACCGCGATCGCGGAGGGCCTCGCGAAACGCGTGGTCGACGGGCAGGTCCCCGAGATCCTCGCCAAGGCGCAGGTGTTCGCGCTCGACATGGGCGCGCTCCTGGCGGGCACCAAGTACCGCGGCGATTTCGAGCAGCGCCTGAAGGCGGTGCTGAAGCAGCTTGTCGACAATCCCAACGCGATCCTCTTCATCGACGAGATCCACACGCTCATCGGGGCGGGCAGCGCCTCGGGCGGCACGCTCGATGCCTCCAACCTGCTGAAGCCCGCACTCTCGTCGGGTGCGCTGAAGTGCATCGGCGCGACCACCTACCAGGAATACCGCGGCATTTTCGAGAAGGACCATGCGCTGTCGCGGCGCTTCCAGAAGGTGGACGTGAACGAGCCGTCGATCCAGGAGACGGTCGAGATCCTGCGCGGGCTCAAGTCGCGTTTCGAATCCCACCACGGCGTGAAGTACACGGCCAACGCGCTTACGACGGCCGCCGAGCTCTCCGCGCGCTATATCAACGATCGGCACCTGCCCGACAAGGCGATCGACGTGATCGACGAGGCCGGCGCGCTGCAACGCATCCTGCCCAAGTCCAAGCAGAAGAAGGTGATCGGCAAGCCCGAGATCGAGGAAATCGTCTCCAAGATCGCGCGGGTGCCCGCGCGCAACGTCTCCAACGACGATCGCTCGGCGTTGAAGAACCTCGATCGCGACCTGAAGGCGACGGTGTTCGGCCAGGACAAGGCGATCGACGCGCTCGCGGCGGCGATCAAGATGGCCCGGAGCGGCTTGGGCAACCCGCAGAAGCCGGTGGGCAGCTTCCTCTTCTCCGGCCCCACCGGAGTCGGCAAGACCGAGGTCGCGCGGCAGCTCGCCTTCATCATGGGCGTGGAGCTGGTCCGCTTCGACATGTCGGAATACATGGAGCGCCACGCGGTGTCGCGCCTCATCGGCGCGCCCCCGGGGTACGTGGGCTTCGATCAGGGGGGCCTCCTGACCGAGGCGATCACGAAGCATCCGTATTCGGTGCTGCTGCTCGACGAGATCGAGAAAGCGCATCCGGACATCTTCAACATCCTGCTGCAGGTGATGGACCACGGCACGCTCACCGACAACAACGGCCGCAAGGCGGATTTCCGCCACGTCGTGATCGTCATGACTACCAACGCGGGCGCCGAAGGGCTTTCGAAGAACTCCATGGGGTTCGCGATGACCAAGACGGCCGGCGACGAGATGGGCGAGATCAAGCGCATGTTCACGCCCGAGTTCCGCAATCGCCTCGATGCCGTGGTGTCATTCGCCGCGCTCGACGAGGAGGTCATCATGCGGGTGGTCGACAAGTTTCTGATGCAGCTGGAGTCGCAGCTGAACGAGAAGAAGGTCGAGGCGCTCTTCACCGAGAACCTCAAGAAGTATCTCGCCAAGAACGGGTTCGATCCGCAGATGGGCGCGCGACCGATGGCGCGCCTCATCCAGGACACCATCCGACGCGCGCTGGCCGACGAGCTGCTGTTCGGCAAGCTGGCAAACGGCGGGCGCGTGACCATCGACCTGGACGACAAGGGCCAGGTTATCCTCGACATCGCGCAGTCGGCCCAGCCGGCGGAGCCGACCACCGAGTCGGCTTAGGGATGATGGCCCCCGCCGGCGCGGGGACCGCTC
>JALYSB010000125.1 GCA_030855025.1 Pseudomonadota bacterium | reverse complement strand
TTTGCCGGGCGGCACCATCACCTGCCCGCTGCACCGCTGGAGCTACGACAGCGAGGGTAAGCACCTCGGTGCCCCCGACTTCCCCGAAAAAATCTGCCTCGACCTCCCACGCCAGGGATTGCAGAAGTGGAATGGCATGCTCTTCAACGGCAAGCGCGACGTCGCGCGCGACCTGGCGAAGATGGGTGTCGCGAGCGAGCTCGACTTCGAGGGCTATCACCTCAACAAGGTCGAGACCGTCGAGTACGACTTCAACTGGAAAACCTTCGTCGAGGTCTATCTCGAGGATTACCACGTGGGCCCGTTCCACCCGGGCCTCGGGCGCTTCGTCAGCTGCGATGACCTCAAGTGGGAGTTCGGCGACTGGCACAACGTGCAGACCGTGGGCGTGAACCAGCGCCTGGGCACGCCCGGCTCGGACACCTACAAGGCCTGGCACGACGCGGTGCTGAAATTCCGCAACGGCGAGCCCCCGCCCCACGGCGCGATCTGGCTCACCTATTACCCGAACGTGATGGTCGAGTGGTATCCGCACGTGCTGGTGATCTCCACCCTTTATCCGAAGGGCCCGGAGAAGTGCCTGAACGTGATCGAGTTCTACTACCCCGAGGAGATCGCGCTCTTCGAGCCGGAATTCATGGAAGCGCAGCAGAAGGCGTACCACGAGACCGCGATCGAGGACGAGGAGATCTGCGTGCGGATGACCGAGGGGCGGCGCGCGCTACTGGCGGACGGGCGCGAAGAACACGGCCCCTACCAGAGCCCGATGGAAGACGGCATGGTGCACTTCCACGAGTTCATCCAGCGGGAGATCGGGCAGCACGTCTAACGTCATTCCCGCGTAGGCGGGAATCCAGACTCTGGATCTCGGAGGATACAAAACGGGGCGGCCCCAAGGCCGCCCCGTTTCGCTTATCGCCCCTCCTGCGTTATTCGTTGTCGAACTCGTGCACCACCGCCCAAAGGGTGGCGAACGTGTGCTGCGAGAAATCCTGGTGCAGCTCCTCGTAATCTTCAGCGCGTACCGGCTCGCGCTCCTTGCCCTTGCGGATCACGAACCACCGCTGCTGGATGCGCTCCCGGACCGGATGAGGCGGCATCGCCGGCCGGCGCAGGAGGGGGCTGGTGCCAGCGAACAGCCGCCGCTTGAGGATCACGTCGGCCGACGAGATCCGGAAAAGCTTGGTCAGCATGTTCGACGTGGCGCCGTGGCGGATGAAAAACTCGAGCTGGCGGGAGCGCTTGTTGAGGTAATCGACTTGCCGAAGCCCATGTTCGAGCGATCCCGCGTCGATCTGGATCGCGACTCGGGGCTCAGTCATCTCGGCGAGCTGCACCAGCTCGGAAGAGCTCAAGGCTTGCAGCTCAGCGATCTGCTTTTCAGTGAAGCCGGGAGGGGTGGGCGCTTGCTCCGCCCCGGCTTGCAAGTCACGGATGAGCTGGGCGAGGACCAGGAGCCTCAACTGCTGGTCGCGGATGACGATCATCGGACCTCCCTCGTTCTTTTCCGGCGCTTAACCTGTGCGTTGCGCAAAAATGCCGCCGCTGCGGCGCGAAGTCAACCGGGAATCCCACTTTTTCTTGCGCCCGCCCAATGCCCCTCGGCAGGCACCGAATTTGCAGTCAGTCTTCCTCGCGCTCCAGCTTGAATTGCGACGCCAGGTGCTGCTGGGTTTGAGGCGGCACGGCGGCGTAATGGCTGAACTCGATCGTGTACGCGCCCTGGCCGCCGGTGACGGACCGAAGCCGCGTCTGGTACTCGGAGACTTCCGAAAGCGGCACCATCCCCTGGATCGACATGAGATCCCCGCCGGTGGATTCGGTCCCGGTCACCTGGCCGCGCTTGCTCGAGAGGTCGGAGGTCAAGTCGCCGACGAAGCGGTCGGGCGCGGTGATATCGATGTTGACGATCGGCTCGAGCATGATCGGGGACGCCTTCAGGATCGCGTCGATCACCGCCTTGCGGCCCGCCGTCACGAACGCGATTTCCTTCGAGTCGACGTCGTGGCTCTTGCCGTCGTAGACGATCACTTTGATGTCCTCGACGGGATAGCCGGAGATCACGCCGTGGTCGAGCGCCTGGCGCACGCCCTTCTCGACCGCGGGAATGAAGACGGTGGGAATCACGCCGCCCTTCACCTCGCTCGCGAACTGGAAACCCGAGCCGCGCGACAGCGGCTCGATCTTGAGGAACACCTCGCCGAACTGCCCCGCGCCACCGGTCTGCTTCTTGTGGCGGCAGTGGCCCTCGGAGCGCCGCGTGACGGTTTCACGATAAGGAATCTTCGGCGGCTTGGTGGTCACGTCCATCTTGTACTGCGCCAGCATCTTCTCCAGCTTGGTGCGCATATGCAGGTCGCCCAGACCGCGCATCACCGTCTCGTGCGTGGTGGGGTGGCGCTCGACCCACAGGCAAGGATCCTCGACTTCCAGCTTGTGCAGCACGTCGAAGAGCCGCTGCTCGTCACCCTTCTTCTTCGTCTCGACCGCGATCGCGTGCATTGGCATCGGGAATTCGAGCGAGCGCAGGCGAATGTGGTCCTCGTCGTGGGAATCGTGCAGCACGGCATTGAAGTCGATCTCGTCGATCTTCGCCACCGCCCCGATGTCGCCGGGAACCAGCGCATCGGTCTCGACGTATTCCTTGCCCTGCAATTGATAGAGGTGACCCGTCTTGAACGGCTTCTTGCCGTCGCCAATGTAGAGCTGCGTGTCCTTGCCGATCGTGCCCTGGTGGACCTTGAACACGGCAACCTTCCCCACATACGGATCCATGATCACCTTGAAGACGTGGGCGAGAACGTGCTTCTTCGGATCGGGCTCGGCGTGGAACTCCTCGCCCTCGGTCTCCGTGGAAAGGATGAAGGGTGGCGGGTTGCCCTCCGTCGCGTTCGGAGCGAGCTTCGCGAGGATCTCGAGGAACTCCGCAATACCCGCGCCGGTTTTCGCAGAAGCGAAGCACACGGGGATGAGATGGCCTTCGCGAAGTGCCTTCTCGAAGGGCGCGTGGAGTTGCTCCGGGGAAATCAGCTCCTCGCCCTGCTCGAGATAGAGGGCCATGAGCGCCTCGTCCACCTCGACTACCTGGTCGATAAGCGCGGAGTGCGCGGTCTTTACCGAGGAAAAATCGGAGTCTCCGTCTGGACTGAAGAAGCAATCGACGACGTCCTTGCCGCCGTGCGCGGGCAGGTTGATCGGCAGGCACTCCTTTCCGTACGTGTCCTGGATGCGCTTGAGCAATCCTTCCAGATCGACGTTCTCGCCATCGATCTTGTTCACGAGGATCATGCGGCAGAGCTTGCGCTTGCCCGCGGCGCGCATCATCCGCGTGGTGTTGAGCTCGATGCCGTTCTGCGCATTGATCACGACGACGGCCGTCTCGACGCCGGCCAAGGCCGCGATCGACTGGCCGGCGAAATCGGGCATGCCGGGAGTATCGATGAGATGGATGTGGATTCCCTTGTAGGGGAAATTGACCAGGGAGGAATTGAGGGAATGCGCGTACTGTTTTTCGAGGGGGTCGAAGTCGCAGACGGTGGTGCCGCGCTCCGTGCTGCCCATTGCGCCGATCACTCCGGCTTTCCACAGCAGGGCTTCGGCCAAGATCGTCTTGCCCGCCCCGCCGTGGCCGACTAGAGCCACGGCATGAATGTTCTCAGTGGTGTATTTCGCCACGGCGAAGGCTCCTCTCTGCTGCTCTGCAGCAAGGACGTGCGGGGGGTGTGAACCTAAGGTTACACCAGCCGCGAACGACTTTCGCTAGGCCTTGATCTCGAGTTCCACCGTCGCGCGATCCGCTGCGAGCACCTGCATCACCCAGAGGTAGGAACGGATCGCCACACGCGCGTTCTCGACCGCCTCGACTTCGGTAGCTCCGCGTGCGACGCATCCGGGAAGCTGCGGCACGAGGGCGAAATGGCACCCTTTCGCCCGGTACAGCACGATTCGATAGCGTGGCGCTTCCTCGATGCCCATGGAGCGCAAAACTAGCGCGCCATGACTCACGATGCTGTCCGAAATAGCCGCGCACCGATTCGCGATTCTCGGCTGCTTCCCGATTTGCGTGGTCCTAGGATTCGCTTGCCGGTCGGGGCGTGAAGAGCCTGCCGGATCGAAGGCACCTGCATCCAGGAGGACGACGTGAAGGAACTCAGCATCGAGGAAGTTCTACGCATTGCGGGCGGCGTGCCGGTTTCGGCGGCGCTTGACGAACTGACCTACCGCGCGCCACAGGAATCGGCGGGCGAGCCGGTCGACTATGCGCGCCTACTCAACGCGAGCCTTCGCCCGTCCGAGCCCACGTGATCCGTGCAGCCTCCGAGCGTTCCGGCCGCCTTACACATCGAACGAAAGGAAATCCAATGAAGGAAGTGCCGAAGAAGGACGAGTCCGAAGTATCGGGCGGCGTCGTGCCGAACACCGGGTTCCGCAACGGCCTGGTCATCCCCGGGTACCCGGTCGTGCCGTATCCCATGGATCCCTGCATTCCGATGCCCGAGGATCCGCTCAAGTACGTGGAGAAGTAAATCCGTTCCAACATTCAAAGGAGATTGAAATGACCGAAAGAAGCGTTCCGCACCTTCCCGCGGGCATCCTCACCGACGAGCAAATCGAAGCCGTCAGTGGTGGAACCTGCACTCCAGCAGAAATCCTCGGCGTTCTCGGGCAACTGAAAGCCGGTTACGAATCGTTGATTGACTTCACGTCGTACGTGATCGAGCGCGTCGCGAAGTAGCGCCGCCACTGGGCCGTGGCCCGCGGCCCACCCCACCGAGATACGCAAATGCGCACCGGAACAGCTTCAGGAATCCAGATCGCCTTTCTAAGCTTTGCCGTCCTCCTTCTGGCAGTTCCGCTGAGTGCCTATGTGGCCGAGTTCCTGGGCAGCTCGAATCAATACAAGACCTTCATTGGACGCTTTCTCCCGTTCTTGCTCGGGGCTGCCATCCTCGCGGCGTTTCCCGGCCTGCGACTCCGCGTGATCGATCTATTGTCCCTGCCGATTCCGCGGGAGCGCCGCTTCGAGTTGGCGCTGGTCGCGTTGGGAGGCGTTTCGTTGGCGCTCGCAATGGCTGGCGCACTCGCGCTCTGGTACTGGCTCACCGAAGGCAATGCGGCCCTCGAGCAGCACATGAAATCGGTGCCCGCGGACGAACAGATGGCTCAAGCACTCTCCGGACCCGGGTTGCTCACTTCAATCCTTCTGGCCGTAATAGTTGGCCCCATCCTCGAAGAAATACTCTTCAGAGGGTTCCTGTACACGGCGTGGGAGCGCCGCTGGGGCTGGCTCCCCGGGATGGTACTCAGTTCCATCCTTTTCGCTCTCTATCACCCGCACTTCTGGGCTGCGTTCACGAGTTCTGTTGTTTACACATGCGTCTTCCGCCGCACGGGATCGCTGTGGGGTTCGACCGTTGCCCACTCGTTCGTCAACCTCATGCTCTGGTATCCGCTCCTGGGCCAGTTCGTCTTCCCGGACGCGGAACGCGCGATTGGCGACATCCATACCTGGGGCCTTCAGCTTGCGTGTCTTCTCTTCGTGGTGGTTGCGCTCCCTCTATACGTCTGGCTTTCACGCAAGCCCTACGCCGATCCACTTGCGGAACCGGTCTAGATGTCCCTCTTTCGCCGCGAGACAGAGGAGGCGCGAGCCAACGCGTGGCTGGGCAGGATCCTGCTCACGCGGCCCCTGTCGTTCACGGTGCTCACAGCGGCTGGACTCGCGATGGTCGTGGCGATCGGCGCTTACTTTGTCGCGGGCGAGTACACCCGCAAGGCGCGCGTGACAGGCGTGCTGGCGCCGGTTCATGGAATCGTGAAGATCGTCGCGCAGCAGGCCGGCGTGGTCCAGCAGGTCTTCGTGCAGGAGGGGTCGAGCGTCGCTCGGGAAGACGCGGTGCTGATCATCGCGGACGGCCGCATCGCCGACGCCCGACAAGACATCGGCTCCGCCATCGCGATCCGGCTATCGGAGCGCAAACAGGCCCTCGTCTCTCAGCGGGAGCACGCGCTCGCGGCACTGCGATCGGAGCAAGCCCTCATCTCGCGGCGGCGGGCGGCCTTGGACCGCGAGCTGCTGTTGCTCGAAGGCGAGCTGGCATCCCAGGGGCAACGCGCCCGCCTTGCACACCAGTCTCTCGACCGTGCCCTCCACCTGGAACGGACAGGCTTCGTATCGAGCGCCGCCGTGGATCGTGAACGCGATGCGGCGCTCGACCACGAATCGCGCGTTGCGGCTACGCGACGCGCTCGCATTGGCCTCGCGCGCGAAGCTGACGGCACGGAGCTGGAGGCGCAGTCCGCGTACTCTCGCGCGCACGCTCAAATTGCGGCCATCGACATGCAACTCGCCTCGCTCGCGCAGGAGCGAGTCGAGCGGGATCTCCAGTACCGCACCACCATCGCCGCCCCGTCCGCAGGATCCGTCGCCGCGGTGCTGGTCGAACCGGGCCAGGCGATCATGCCGGGAACGATCGTAGCAACCCTCATTCCGACAGACTCGCGGCTCGAGGCCCACCTCTTCGCGCCGTCGCGATCGATTGGATTCGTGCGGGCGGGCCAGGAGGTCCTGCTTCGATTCTTGGCGTATCCCCATCAGAAGTTCGGCAGTCACGTCGCGCGAGTGGTCGCCGTCACGCGCAGTGCGATGTCGCCCACGGACCTGGGATTCGTTCCCGCCGATGGAAGCCGCGAACCCCTTTATCGCATCAAGGTGGAGCTGTCGGCGCAGTCGATCAGCGCTTATGGCCGGGAGGAGCCCCTGCAGGCGGGCATGCAGGTCGAGGCTGACATTCGCCTCGACCGCCGGCGCCTCATCGAATGGATCTTCGAGCCGCTGTTGAGCCTTGCCGGCCGCGCTTGATGGAGCTTCTTGGCGAGCTGCAATTCGGCGGGCAGCGCCGGCTGCCGATGTTCCTGCAGACCGAAGCCGCGGAATGCGGCCTCGCGAGCCTCGGGATGATCGCGTACTTCCACGGCCACCAGATTGATCTTGCGGGGCTGCGGCGACGGTTCACCGTCTCATTGAAGGGTGCCACGCTGGCCTATCTCATGCAGGCGGCCGGGCGGCTTCACCTCGCGCCCCGACCCTTGCGCCTCGAGCTCGACGAGATCCCCAACCTGCGCGCTCCATGCGTGCTGCATTGGGACCAGAATCATTTCGTCGTGCTGAAGTCGGCTGATGAACGGGGCGCAGTAATCCACGACCCGGCTTTCGGCGTGCGAAGGCTTTCGATGGCGGAAGTCTCGCGGCATTTCACGGGAATCGCGCTCGAACTCTCGCCAACGTCCGAGTTCAAGGCGGAGGATGATCGGCGCCGCATCGGCTTGCGCGACCTGATGGGTCCGGTGGTCGGCCTCAAGCGGGCGCTTGCGCAGATATTCCTGCTGGCGCTCGCGCTGCAGGCGATCGCGGTCGTGACCCCGTTCTATATGCAGTGGGCCGTGGATGGCGCCGTCGCGTCGGCCGACCGCGACCTGTTGACGGTACTGGGGTTGGGCTTCCTGATGCTCGCCGTGATCCATGTTGCCGTGTCGATCCTGCGATCCTGGGTCGTGGTCTACCTCGGAACCACGCTCAACCTCCAGTGGCTCGCCAACGTTTTCTCGCACCTGCTGAAACTGCCCGTGAGCTTCTTCGAGAAGCGGCACCTGGGCGATGTTGTATCGCGGTTCGGATCGGTAAACACCATCCAGCGCACGCTCACCTCGAGTTTCGTCGAAGCATTGATCGACGGCGTCATGGCGGTTGTGACGCTCGCGATGATGATTGTCTACAGCGGCGCGCTTACCGCCGTGGCCGTGGCCGCGGTAGTCCTTTACGGTGCCCTGAGGTGGGGCTTCTACGACCCGCTGCGTCGCGCGACCGAGGAGCACATCGTTCACACGGCGAAGCAGCAGAGCCATTTTCTCGAGACCGTGCGCGGCGTGCAGTCGATCAAGCTGTTCGGCCGGCAGGAAGAGCGGCGCTCGAGGTGGCTCAACCTGGTGGTCGATGCGGTGAACCAGGACCTGGTCGCCCAGAGGCTGGCCCTCCTATTCCGCTCGGCCAACGGATTGGTCTTCGGCCTGGAGCGCGTGGTGATCATCTGGCTGGGCGCGCTCCTGGTGCTCGACAGCGCATTCTCGGTGGGGATGCTGTTCGCGTTCCTCGCCTACAAGGAGCAGTTCTCCGCGCGCGTGGCCGGCCTGATCGACAAGATGATCGAGCTTCGCATGCTGAGCCTCCAGGGCGAACGGCTCGCCGATATCGTCCTCACTGCGCCCGAGGGAGAGTCGCCCTCCGTCCCCGTCGACGGAATCGACGCATCCCTCGAAGTGAGCGCGCTCTCGTATCGCTACTCCGACACCGAGCCCTTCGTGCTGCTCAACTGCTCGTTCACAGTGTCGCCGGGCGAATCGCTCGCGATCGTCGGGCCTTCGGGCGGTGGGAAAACGACGTTGCTGAAGGTCATGCTGGGGCTGCTTTCGCCCACGGACGGCAGGATCCTCGCGGGCGGCGTCGACATCCAGAAACTCGGCATTGAGCGCTATCGCAAGCTCGTGGGGACCGTGATGCAGGACGACCAGCTCTTCGCGGGGTCGATCGCCGACAACATCAGCTTCTTCGATGCTTCCCCGGACCATGGCGCGATAGAGCATTTCGCGAAGCTCGCTTCGGTGCATGACGACATCGCGGCCATGCCGATGGGATACAACACTTTGATCGGGGATATGGGGGCAGCACTTTCCGGCGGGCAGCGGCAGAGGATCCTGCTCGCGCGCGCGCTCTACAAGCGCCCGCGGATTCTCTTCCTGGACGAAGCGACCAGCGCGCTCGATGTTCAGAAAGAGCGCGCGGTGAACGAGGCAATACGAGGTCTCAACCTTACGCGCATCCTGATCGCGCACCGGCCGGAAACTATCGCCTCGGCCGAGCGGGTCATCGTCCTTCAAGGCGGCAAGGTAGCGCAGGACCTGCGGCGGGTGCCTGGCGTGGGCGAGAAGGCGGGGTGAGATAATCCGCGCTTTGCTGCGGATTTCCATGGAACGGCTCCTTGTAACAACCCAAGACTTGGCGAAACACCTCGACGACCCCGCCTGGGTCGTCTTCGACACGCGCCACGACCTGATGGACCCCGCCAAGGGGCGCCGCGCCTACGAGGCCGGCCACATTCCCGGCGCCTATTTCCTGAGCGTCGATCACGACCTCTCGGGCGGGAAGGCCGGTACGAACGGCCGCCATCCGCTCCCCTCGCTCGAGGAGTTCGCCGCGACGATGAACGAGCGCGGCGTGAAACCCGGCACCCAGGTCGTGGTCTACGACGATCTTTCGGGCAACTTCGCCGTGCGCCTGTGGTGGATGCTGCGCTGGCTGGGGCACGACAAAGTGGCCCTCCTGGACGGCGGCTTGCCGCTCTGGACGAAGGAAGGAAGGCCGGTCACGAAGGACGTCCCTGCCGCGCGCCACGGCTCGTTCGTGCCACGTCCCGAGCTGGGAGCATCGGTGGACGTGCATTTCGTGGACCGCTTCCGCGAGTCCCCGTCGATCCGGCTCATCGACGCGCGCGCCCCGGATCGCTATGCCGGCGTGCAGGAGCCCATCGACCCGGTGGCAGGCCACGTGCCGGGCGCGGTCAATCGCTTCTGGCAGAAGAACCTGAATCCCGATGGCACCTTCAAGGCGCCCGAGCAGCTGCGCGCGGAGTTCGGCGAGCTGCTGGGATCGCGGGATCCTTCGCAAACCGTCCACATGTGCGGCTCGGGCGTGACCGCGTGCCACAACCTCTTCGCGATGGAGCTGGCGGGGCTCGCTCCGGGGCGCCTCTATCCCGGCTCGTGGAGCGAGTGGTGTGCG
>JALYSB010000124.1 GCA_030855025.1 Pseudomonadota bacterium | reverse complement strand
GCCCTGCGCCTCGGCTGCGCGCGCGAGCGTCTGGATCTCCATCACCTCGAACGGCTCGATGTGGGCCATCCTCGCGGCGACGTGCAAATTGCGAGCGGTACCGTTCATTGGGACACTGGTGTTTGAACGCAGAGGTACGCAGAGGATACGCAGTGGTTGCGCATAGGAAAAGCCAAAACAGTTTATCTGAGGTGGTCGTCCCAGAATTTCTGCAGGCGCTTGGCGGAGACCGGCAGCGGCGTGCGAAGCTCCTGCGCGAAGAGCGATACGCGCAGCTCCTCGATCAGCCAGCGGAATTCCCCGAGCCGGGGATCTCGCCGTCCGGCATCGGCGTCCGCCTTGGCGCGCGCCTCGTAGTTCTGCCACAGCGTCTGCAACGTGACCGCGTGCTTCTGGTCGCGCTCGGCGTTTGCGCGGTATTTCTCGAGCCGCAACGCGTATCCCTTGAGGTAACGCGGCAGGTGCTCGAGACGCTCCCATGGGGTGCGCGCGAGGAATCCCGGATCGACCAGGCGCTCGCGCGCCGCTTTCACGTCCTGCACCACGCGCCCGAGCGCGCCGCTTTGCGCAACTACCGAGCCGTATTGCTGGCTCGCCTCGACGATCGCACCGACATGGCGCACCGCCGCCTCGGCCACCGCCGGCAGGCGCGCCTTGGCGCGCTTCTTTTGCTCCTCGAACGCCTTGCCCGAACGCGGCGCCGCATCCTCGCCCAGGAACGCGCGGTCCACGATGGCCTCGATGAGATCGGCCTTCAACCGGTCGGCGGGAATGGTCGCTTGAAACTTCAAAGCGATCGCATTGAAGCCCGGCAACCCGCGGTCGAGCTGGCGCAGCTGCTCTTTCAGCTCGAACGACAGCAGCCGCTTGACCCCGCCGCGGTGCGCCTCCTCGGCCCGGTCCCTCGTGTCGAACATCCGGATCGACGCGCTCGTCGCGTCGTCCGCGAGCCCCGGGTATCCCGTGAGCGTCTGGTTGCCGCGCCGGAAGGTCACCTGCTCGGGCAGGTCGCCAAAGTCCCACGCGGTGATGCCTTCGCGCTCCATGCCGGGCTGCGCCTTGGCGAGCGTGAGGCTCGCCGCCTCGCCCAGGCGCGCGCGCAACTCGCCCATGCGCCGACCCATGGCGAGCTCGCGCTTCGCCTCGTCCACGATGCGCACATTCATCATGAGGTGTATCGGCGGCTCGTCCTTCGACCACACATCGTCATCCAGGCGCTCGCCGGACAGGCGCGACGCGTAGGCCAGCACTTCCTGACGCACGGTGCGGCTGCCGGCGGGCGTGCGCTCCAGGAACTGCGTGACGTGCTCGGGCACGGGGACCAGCTGGGTGCGGATGCGCTTCGGCAGCGCCTTCATGGTCCACGCGACCTTGTCGCGGATCATGCCGGGCACCAGCCAGTCGAGGGTCGCATCGTCGATCTGGTTCAGGAGTGCCAGCGGCACGCTGAGCGTCACCCCGTCGAGCGGGTGCCCCGGCTCGAATCGGTAGGTGAGCGGAATGGTCGCCTCGCCGATCGTGATCTGCCGCGGAAAGAGCTCCTCGGTCACTGACTCCGCCCCGTGGCGCATCAGGTCGGTGCGTGCGAGGTAGAGCAGCCTCGGCGCCGCCGCGCTGGCCTCGCGATACCAGGCGTCGAAGGAGCGGGCGTCGCGCACCTCGGGCGGCAGGTGCCGCGCGTAGAACGCGATGATCGCCTGGTCGTCGACGAGCACATCGGGGCGGCGCGCGCGGTGCTCGAGATCCTCGACCTCGCGCACCAGCTTGCGGTTATGGGCCCAGAACGGATGGACGCTCTCGAACTCGCCCGCAACGAGTGCGCCCTCGATGAATATCTCGCGGGCGCGGGCCGCGTCGATGCGCCCAAAGCTCACCTTGCGCCGCGCCGCGAGCACCAGGCCGAAGAGCGTCACGTTCTCGTAGGCCACGACCTCCCCGCGCGTCTTGTCCCAGTGGGGCTCGACGTGCGCACGCTCGATCAGGTGTGCCGCCGCTTGCTCGATCCAGTCGGGCTCGACGCGCGCGACGTTGCGCGCGAAGACCCGCGTCGTCTCCTGCAGCTCCCCGGCGAGGATCCAGCGGGGGCGGTTCTTCTTGAGGCCCGACCCCGGCCAGACATGGAACTGGATTCCCCGCGGGCCGTGATAATGGTCGCCGTCGAGCGCCTTCATGCCGACGTTGCCGATGAGGCCCGCGAGCAACGCGCGGTGAACCTGCTCGTAGGTGGCCGCGCTCGGGTTGTCGCGGATCTTCAGCTCCCCCGCCATCTCGCGCAGCTGGCCCGCGAGGTCGCGCCATTCGCGCATCCGCACGTACGAAAGGAAATGCTCGCGGCAGGTCTCGTAGAGCTTGCGGTTCGACTTCTTGTGCGCGAGCTCGTTGTCGAAGAACTTCCACAAGTTGAGCAGCTGGACGAAATCCGAGGCCTCGTCGCGGAACTCCTCGTGGGCGCGGTCGGAGGCCTCTCGCGCCTGGCGCGGCCGGTCGCGCGGATCCGGGATCGAGAGCGCGGCGGCCAGGATCACCATCTCGGCGGCGCAATGGAATTCGCGTGCGGCGAGCAGCATGCGCCCGACGCGCGGATCGACCGGCAGGCGCGCGATCTCGTGGCCCAGGGGCGTAAGGGCGCGCTCCGCGTCGATGGCGCCGAGCTCGAAGAGCTGCCGGTAGCCGTCCTCGATCTGGCGCGCAGTCGGCGGCTCGATGAAGGGAAACTCCGCGATCGGCCCCAGCTCGAGCGCCGCCATGCGCAGGATCACCGCCGCGAGCGACGTGCGCAGGATCTCGGGGGTGGTGAAGTCCGGGCGTTCCTCGAAGTCCGTCTCGGCGTAGAGGCGAATCGCGATCCCGCTCGCGACGCGTCCGCAGCGTCCCGCGCGCTGGCGCGCTGCCGCCTGCGAGATGGGCTCGATGCGCAGCTGGTCGATCTTCTGGCGCGGCGAATAGCGCTTGACGCGCGCGAGGCCGGTGTCGATCACATAGTGGATCCCGGGAACGGTGAGCGACGTCTCGGCGACGTTGGTTGCGAGCACGATGCGCCGATGGGCGGAGCGCTCGAACACGCGGTCCTGCTCCTCGGCCGACAGGCGCGAGAAGAGCGGCAGGATCTCGGTCAGCCCTTTCTGGCCCGCCTGCGGCGAGAGCTTGCGAATCGCCTCCGCCGCCTCGCGAATCTCGCGCTCCCCCGGCAGGAAGACCAGGATGTCGCCGATGCGGCTTTCGCGCGCGATCTCGTCGACGGCCTTGGCGATCGCCTCGTTCATGTCCACCGGCTCGTCGTCGTCGTCCTCGACCTCGAAGTACTCGGGCCGGTAGCGGACTTCCACCGGAAAGGTGCGGCCCGACACCTCGATCACCGGGGCGCCGCCGAAGAACTGCGAGAAGCGCTCGGTGTCGATGGTGGCGGACGTGACGACGACTTTGAGCTCGGGGCGCGCCACGACGAGGCGCTTCAGGTACCCGAGCAGGAAATCCACATTGAGGCTGCGCTCGTGGGCCTCGTCGACGATCAGCGTGTCGTACGCGCGCAACTCGCGGTCGGAGTGCGTCTCGGCGAGCAGCACCCCGTCGGTCATGATCTTCACCACGGTGTCGGGGCGCGTCTGGTCCTGGAAGCGGATCTTGTGGCCGACGAAACCCTTGGGCGTGCCGGGCAGCTCCTGGGCAAGGCGCTGTGCGAGGCTGCGCGCCGCGATCCGTCGCGGCTGGGTGCAGCCGATGAGGCCCGCGCCGCCGCGGCGCAGCGCGAGGCAGATCTTCGGGATCTGGGTGGTCTTGCCCGAACCCGTCTCGCCGCAAACGATGGTCACCGGATGCGCGCGGATCAACTTCGCGATCTCCTCGCGATGCTGCGCGATCGGCAGCTCCTCGGGGAATTGGGGCTCGGGAATGCGCGCCAACCGCGCAGCGTAGTGCGCACGTGAACGCTCGATCAGCTCGCCCAGCAGAAGACGCTCGCGCTCCGCCGGCCGTCCCGACCGTGTCCGACCGTCGATGGCGGCAAGCAGCACCGCGATGCGCGGATGATCGGCGGCGAGCGTGTCGGCGAGGTATTCGGAGGGGGCGGCCAAGCCCCGATTTTACGCGGGGACGGTGCAGCCGCTGAGGATGACGCCGAAGCCGGCCTCGCGGCCCTCGCGCGCGGTGAGCGGCGTGAAGCTCGCGGTGCAGGCAATCGTTTCGCCCCCGCGCCCCATTACCTCGACCTCGATGCTGATCGGCTCGCGCGCGCCGGCAAAGGCCTTGGTGGCGGCGTAGGGTCCGTCGAGGAGCGCTGCGAACGACTTTCCGGCGAGTTCCTCGTGGCGTTTTCCCAGCAGCCTTTCGGCGGCGAGGTTCACGGTGATCACCTTGCCAGCCCCATCGCATTCGATCTGCGCCAACGGGGAATTCTCGAAGAACGTCTCGAGTCGCCCGACCCGCTCGCGCGCGCTTTCCACGGACATCCCGCGCACCGCCGCTCGATGCGCGAGCTCCTGGTTCTCGCGCTCGAGCTTCTCGTTGAGGAGCGCCGTGAGCTCGAGCAGGTCGTCGCGCTCGATCTGCAGGCGGAATCGCTGCTCGACGTGGCGGTTGAGCGTGCGCGCGTAGTAGACGATCGCGCAGCAGAAGAAAATCGCGGTGGCCCCCGCGAACCAATGGATGCCCTGCTGCACGAAGAAGAGGTTGATCGCGGTCGGCAGCGTGGCAGGGATCGAAAGCGCCTCGTGCGCGCCCTTCACCGACGCGTAGGCGGTCAGCGAGCCGCCCACGAAGCAGGTGATCACCATGATCGTGAAGAGCTGGCGGTAGCCGCCCCGCTCGGGGAAAAGCAGCGTGCCGAGAAGCCCCCATTGGATTCCGGCGAGAAAGTTCGCCGCCACCACCAGGCGCGCCCAGGCCTCGGGATCCGAACCCGGCGTGCGCCGCCGGTAGGCGACGATCGTCATGAAGCGGAAGGCCGTGACCGCCGTGGCCCACACGAACCAAACGCAGTTCACATATTTGCTACGGCTCCAGCTGCTTGTAAACGGCGGTCGCAACCCGCGTGAGGGTGGCGCGGTCGAGCTCGCCCGAGAGCGCGTAGCCGCAATCGCGATCGATCCAGTAGAAGACCGCGACCGGCCCCTCCTGGGCGAAGCGAAAGGCGGTGATCGCCTCGGCCCGGTTGGGGCGGCTCACATACAGCGTGAGGCGCTTGCCACCGGATTCCTGGTACATGAACTGCGCCACCGGCCCATCGGGCCCCGGCAGGAGCCGTCCGCCGAGCAGCTCGAAGCCCTCGGCGCCCAGCACCGGGATCTTGAGATCGAGGCCGAGGCGCTTGGAGAGCCACCGCACCAGGTGTTCCTGCTGGCTCGCATCGACCTCGACGGGGTGCCGGACCTCGGGCGCATAGACCGCGTGGGCTCGGGCCGCGCGCATCGGGAACGTAGTCGCCACGGCCGCCGCGGCCGGGGAAGGTGCGCGCAACAGCGGCGCTGCGAGCCCGATCGCGATTCCGAGTCCCACCAGGATCAACGCCTTCGCATACCCGATCCACGGCGGCCGGCGCATGAACATTCGCGCCGGGATCGGCTCCGTGGCGACCGGGTCGAAATGCCGTTTCAGCAACGCCTTTAGCTGGGCGTCGTCGCGCTCGCTCATGTCACCACCTTCAGGCCAACCCTGGCCGCATCCGCATTCAGCGCCCGACGCAGGCGCTCGCGCCCGCGGGAGAGGCGCGACATCACCGTGCCCATCGGAATGCCGAGCGCGCGGCTCACGTCTGCGTAGCTCATGTCCTCGAGCGCCACCAGCAGGACCACCTCGCGTTGGTCGGGCGCGAGGCTCGCGAGCGCGCGCTCGACGTCGAGCAAGTCCAGGTTCGTCACCGGAATCGCCGGCGCGGGGTAGGAGTCGTCGATCTCGATATCCAGCCCGATCTTGCGCGCCTTCAACTGGTTCACGAACACGTTGTGCATGATCGAGAAGAGCCATGCGCGCAGGTCGCCGGGCCGCCACAGGTGAAACTTGCGCACCGCTCGCTCGAGCGTGTCCTGCACCAGGTCGTCGGCGCCCTCGCGGTCTCCGACCAGTGCGCGCGCATAGCGGCGCAGGTTCGGTATGTAGGGAACGATGAGATCGTAGTCCACGATCGATGAACAGGCGCTGCGCGCGCGTTATTCCCGGATGAGGACCGTGCCCTTGGGGGTGCGGATGCGCGCCTCGAGGCCAGCGCCCTCGTGGTGCGCCTCGATCGGATCGTCGCTGCCCAGGCCCGCGAATCTCAGCGCGTGCAGGATCGCGGTCGCATCCGGATGCCTCAACACCAGCGACTCGAGCCGGCATCCCGACTGCGGCAGGACCTCGGTCGGATGCTGCGCGAACCACTGGATGAGGGTCGGCGCAATGCCGCCGCGCGGCAAGCTGCCATCGACCGGAACGCCAATCTTCCAACGGAAGGCGCCGCGCGACAGCGCGAGGATTTCGGGCGGCTCCTTGTAGAGGGCGGCCACCGCCGCCTCGATCTCGTCGGTGCGCGCAACCCAGTGGATGAAAGCGGGCCCCTGCGCCAGGCGCGCTTGCATCGCCGGCGAGTCGAGCTCGAACCAGCGCGGCTGCATCGGCGCGGGCGCGTCGGGATCGATGGCGATCACCTCGAGGAAGCGTCCCGGGCCCAGCGCGAGCAGCCGGTTGTGCGTGCCCATGACATCGTGCTTCCCGCCGGGGCCCACCGGGACGCCCAGCCGGCGCTCGACCCAGGCGACGCCTTCGTCGAGCGTGCGCGCGGCGAGGACGAGGTGGTCGAAGCGAATCTCCATGGGGGTATCATTTTCCCATGTTCGCGCCTCGCCTTGCTCGAATCGCCTTCGCGTCGCTTTTCGCGCTTTCCTGCCTCCCCGCGAAGGCGCAGGACACGCCGGGCGCGCGCATGCGCGTGGAAGCCCAGGCGGTGATCGCGGCCGTGGATGCGGGCAAGCGCTCGCGGCTCGTATTGCCACTGGCGGACCCACGGCGAGCCGACTGGCACTACACGCCGCGCTCGCGTCCCGGCCTCGCGTTCGGTGAGCTCGATGCCGCGCAGCGCGAGAGCGTGCATCGGCTGCTCAGGAGCGCGCTTTCGTCGGTGGGGCACCGCAAAGTCCTGAACATCATCGAGCTCGAGCTGGTTCTTCGCGAGATCGAGGCGTTCGGCCTGCTGCGCGATCCCGAGAAGTATTCCGTGGTGTTCTTCGGCGCGCCCGACGCATCCCAACCGTGGGGCTGGCGCTTCGAGGGCCATCACCTCTCGCTCAATTTCACACTGCGCGGCGATGCGGCGGTCGCGACGACGCCGACCTTCTTTGGCGCCAATCCCGCCGAGGTGCGCAAGGGCCCCCGGCAGGGACTTCGGGTGCTGGCGCGCGAGGAGGACGAGGCGAGACAGCTCCTGGGTTCCTTCGACGCCGCGCAGCGCCGCGCCGCGATCGTCGATTCACGCAGCTATGGGGACATCGTCACGGGAGCGAAGGATCGCGTGGCACCCCTCGACCATCGGGGCGTTGAGGCGCGCACGATGGACGCGGCCCAGAAGGCGCAACTGCAGAAGCTGATCGAGGTGTACGCCGACAGCTTCGAGCCGAACCTTCGGGCCGAGCGGCTGGCGCGCGCGGGCGAGGATCTCGATTCGGTTCGTTTCGCGTGGGCGGGTCCAACGGAACGCGGCAAGCCGCACTACTACCGCGTCCAGGGCGCGCGATTCCTGATCGAGTACGACTCGTCGCAGAACGACGGCAACCACGTGCACACCGTATGGCGCGACTTTAACGGCGACTTCGGGCGGGACCTGCTGCGCGAGCATCACGTGGGGACAGACCACGGTTTCCGCGGGCGGCGATAGTCGACTCCCGCCCGGAAACCGTGGTCTGTCCCCGGTTTTCCACTAGTCCATCGTGATGTTCTCGTCGGCCATGACTTTCTTCACCGCCGGTCGCGCAAGCACCCGGTCGGCAAGCGCCGAATAGTTGGCGAGCGACTTGACGGGGTAGCCATTGCGGTTGCCCCAGCGGTAAAACACCAGCAGGTAGGCGTCGGCCACCGTGTAATGGCCGCCGATGCACCACTTGTGCCCCTTGAGGAGAGCGTCGATCTCCTTCAGGTAATCACCGTACATCTGGCGCGCCTTGGTCTTGATCGCCTCCTGCGCCGCGGACTCGTCGGCGTAGCGCGCCGGCCGCACGAGGTGGCCGTAGGTCGTGTGCACCGAGTTGGAGAGCCACGCCATCGTCGAGACGCACATCGCCTGGTGCCGCGTGTCGTCCGGCCAGATCTTGGCCTGGGGATAGCCGCCACCGAGGTAGGTGAGGATGCCGACGTTCTCGGTCATCGCGTGGCCGCTCACGATCAGGGTCGGCACGCGCCCGCGCGGGTTGATCGCGAGGTACTCGGGCTTGCGCTGGTCGCCGGCGGCAAGGTCGAGCCGGACGGTGTCGTAGGGGAGGCCGACTTCCTCGAGCGCGATGTGCGAGGCGAGCGAGCAGGCGCCCGGCGCGTAGTAGAGCTTCATTCCCATGTGCGTCGTCTCCCTAGAGGCGTGTGATCAACGAAGAAGTATCCCACCGATTGTTGCCGGCCTTCTGCACCTCGCCGTAGTACTGGTCGACGACCTGGGTCACGGGCAGCTTCGCGCCGTTGCGCTTCGCCTCCTCGAGGCAGATGCCGAGGTCCTTGCGCATCCAGTCCACCGCGAAGCCGAAATCGAACTTGCGCGCGTGCATGGTCTTGCCGCGGTTTTCCATCTGCCACGACTGCGCCGCGCCCTTGGAGATCACGTCGAGCACAAGCTCCGCGTTCAGGCCCGCCTTCTCGGCGAACGCGATCCCTTCGGAGAGCGCCTGCACCAGGCCGGCGATGCAGATCTGGTTCACCATCTTGGTGAGCTGTCCCGAGCCGGCGGGGCCCATGAGCGTGACGGCGCGGCCATAGGAGTCCATCACCGGCTTGGCGCGATCGAAGGCGGCCTGCTCGCCGCCGCACATCACGGTGAGCTTGCCGTTCTCGGCGCCCGCCTGGCCGCCCGAAACCGGCGCGTCGATGAAATCGACGCCCTTCGCCTTCGCCTCGGCAAACACCTTGCGCGCGGCGTCCGCCGACGCCGTGGTGTGGTCGATGAGGACCGCGCCGCGCTTCATGCCGGCGAGCGCGCCATCACGTCCCAGGGCGACTTCAAGCAGGTCCTTGTCATTGCCGACCATCAACATCACGAAGTCGGCGTCCTTCGCCGCCGCAGCGGGAGTGGGCGCGGACTTGCCGCCGTGCTTCTTCACCCAGTCCTCGGCCTTCGATGCGGTGCGGTTGTAGACGGTGACGTCGTAGCCCTTGGCCTTCAGGTGGCCTGCCATGGGGAATCCCATGACGCCCAGGCCGATGAATGCGACTTTTGCTGGCATTTGTCTCTCCGGAAAATGGGATCCCGGACTAGCGCCGCGGCTGCGGCATCCGGGATGACGTTAATTTACAGGGTTCGGCGGCTCGCGGCCCTCGAGCACTGCGGCGAGGTTCTCCGCGGCGGTGTTGCACATCACGATGCGCGTCGCGCGCGAGGCGCTGCCGATGTGCGGGGTCATCACCACGTTCTTGAGGCCCAGGTATCCGGCATTCACCTTCGGCTCGCCCTCGAAGACGTCGAGGCCGGCACCGGCGATGCGCTTCGCGCGCAGCGCCTCGACCAGCGCCGCATCGTCCACGATGCCGCCGCGCGCGGAGTTCACCAGGATCGCCGTGGGCTTCATCTTCGCGATCTCGGCCGCACCGATGAGGTGGTGGGTGGCGGGGGAATAGGGCGCCATCACCACCACGAAATCCGATTGCGCGAGGAGCTCGTCGCGTTCCACGCGCGT
>JALYSB010000123.1 GCA_030855025.1 Pseudomonadota bacterium | reverse complement strand
TTGCGGGTCGGTTGCCAGCGCAGGCTGTACTTCGGGTTGGTCGTGTTGCCGAAGTCGCTGTAGTTGTCGTGACGCACCGCGACGTTCGCTTCGAGGGTGCGCAGCAGCGGGATGTTGAGTTCCGCGAACAGCGCTCGCGTGTCGCGATCCCGGCTGATCGGCAGCAAGTTGCCGCCGAAACCGGAGAGGTCGCCGGTCTCCAGCACCGGTGCGGGCGTCTGCGCCAGCTCTTCCGTGCCCACCTGCAGGCC
Organism: Pseudomonadota bacterium; assembly: GCA_030855025.1. Classification (GTDB taxonomy): domain Bacteria; phylum Pseudomonadota; class Gammaproteobacteria; order Burkholderiales; family Usitatibacteraceae; genus Usitatibacter. The sequence goes on along the minus strand of JALYSB010000123.1, from coordinate 9,609 downwards.
GAAGGCAAGCGCTGCGCGTCCGGCCGGCATGCTGAACAGCTCACCGGAGACCTTGGCGTCGAGGTAGGTCGCTTTCGACTCGCCGGAGAAGGTCGAGCCCACGTAATTCGTGGCGCGCACTTCATCCGTGATCGCCTGGGTGTTGGGTCCGAACAGGTTCACGCGGCCGCTGCTCAGCAGGGGAACGATCAGCGAGCGAAGCGGGAAGCCGCCGTTGAGTTGCTGCTCGGTCGTGCCCTCGTTGTGGGTCAACGACGCGTCCCAGTCCCAGGCGCCGAAGGAGCCTTTGAGGCCGCCCACGACCTGCCACTGCTCGTTGGTGTCGGTCGAGTCCCGGTTGCCAGCTTCGACGGCGCGATAGCGCACGTTCAGCGGTTGGCCGCCCACGCCCGCCGCTGCAGCGAGGGCCGTCGGGTAGAACGGCGTGCCCGGCTGCAGCGTAATCCTGTCGCCGAAGACGTCGGCGATCGGCACCGGCTGGATCACGAAGTGGTTCTCCTGCTTGGAGAAGTTGCCCGTGACATACGCCGCCAGGTTGTTGGTGATCTGGAAGTTCGCCGCGCCGAAGATGTTGAACGTGTCGATGTCGGGGATCTGCTGCACGCCGACCTGGCGCGCCGGGTCGTAGAAGCAGCGCTCGCCCAGCTCGGGGAAGTAGGTCGAGATGCCGCAATCCGGGAAGCCCGGGCTACGGATGCCGCCAGTAGTGATGTGGGCGGGGAATGGGGTGCCCGAGATGCCGATCAGGCCCGTATCGAGGCGCACCGACGTGTTGGAGAAATTGCGGGCGCGCTGCTCCAGGGACTCCTGCTTGTCGTACTGCGCCGCGACGAACACGTTGAAGCGGTCCTTCGACAGGTCGCCGAAGCCAAGCGCGGCCTTGAACGTCGTCTGGTCGCCGCCATCGCCGCCGCGGGTCGGGGTGCCGTAGTACGCCGTCGCTTCCACCCCCCTGAAGTCCTTGCGCATGATGAAGTTGATCACGCCCGCGACGGCATCGCTGCCGTAGATGGCCGACGCGCCGTCGAGGAGGATCTCGACGCGCTCGATCGCCGAAAACGGGATGGTCGTGAGGTTCACGCCCTGCACGCCGGAGATCTCGCCCGAGAAATTGTTCAGGCGCTTGCCGTTCAGCAATACCAGCGTGCGCCCGCCGCCCAGGCCGCGCAGCGAAGCGGTGTTCGCGCTGAACGTAAGGGCGCCGATCGTGTTGGCGATCGAGACGTTGCCCGCGCTGTTGTTGGCGCCGACCAGGTTCATCAGCTCGTAGGCGTTGGTCGCGCCGCTCTTCTCGATGTCCTCGCGGGTGATCACGACGATGGCCGACGGGCCCTCGCCTTCCACCCGTTTGATATTCGATCCGGTGACTTCGATCTTCTCGATTCTTTGAGCCTGTTGCGCGAGCGCGCCGCCGGAGGCTACGGACAAAATGACCCCGGCCCCCATGACGTTCGCGAGAGCCACGGAAAGCGCCTTTAGTCTGTATTTCATTTATATCCCCCAGGAATGAGCTGAATTCTCAGTAAAATCAATGGAATACAATTTCATGTTGAAATTGTTTCCGTGTATTTCCAAAGATGTGAGGCGGATGATAGCTAGCTCCCTGAAAGGACGCCAACTTTTCCACAAGAGCTGTGTTGTTTTTTTACAACAAGCGGGGAGAAGTGGATAAAAAAACGCCCCGGAGGCCGGGGCGTTGTTGAAGGCTGCTGCGAGTGCTGGTTTGGCTTACCTGAACTTGTAAGTTGCCTGTAAGTAGACCACTCGCGCCCGGGGGTCGTAGTACGACGGGTCGAAACCTGACTGGAACGAGTTCTGCTGATTCGTCTCCGGCGGGTTGGTATCGAGCAGGTTCCTCGCACCCACGGTCAGCTGCAAATTGCGCATGCCCTTCCACGTGGCCTGCAGATCCCAGAGCGTGAGCGAACTCACGGTGCGCTCTTCTCCGTTCAGGTCGCCCTGCTGGTCGGTGTACGAGCTCTGGTACGAATTGCCCAGCGTGAGGCTCCACGGGCCGTTGTCCCAGCTGACCGACTGGTAGCTCTTCCAGCGCGGCGAGATGCCCGTGACCGGCGAGCCAAACTGGTTCGAGACGAATCCCGCATAGCTGCCGTCGTTCTGTTGCGAGTCGTACTTGATGAGGTATGTGCCCGACAGCGAGAAACGGAATCGGCCCACCGGGGTCGGCGGTGCTGAGAACTGGACGCTCGCGTCAATGCCCTGGATCTTCGTGCCGCCCAGGTTGATGTAGCGCTGGTCGATGTTGATGATCCGCCCCGGCAGACCTGGGAACGCGGGATCCGGCGCGGCGCGCGTCACCAGGCCACCGTACTGGCCCAGGTCGGCGAGGACGACCGCCGCTGCAATGCCGTTGGTGATGCCGTCGCGCAGATACAGGTCGAACCAATCGGCGCTGACGGACCAGCCCTGAGCAGGCTCGAATACGACGCCCGCTGACCATTGCTTCGACTTCTCGGGCTGGAGGTTGGGATTGCCGCCGAAGGTCACGCCGAACTGCGTGAGGCAATCAAACGTGTCATTGGTCGTCGGGCAGCGAAGCGGATCGGAAAGGCCGGTCGCGGATACGCCGGTGAAGCTGGGCGACCAAAGCTGCGTGAGCGGCGGCGCGAGGAAGCCAGTTCCATAGGACGTCCGGAACAGGACGTTTCGGGTCGGCTGCCAGCGCAGACTGTACTTCGGGTTCGTCGTGTATGTGGCCGAGCATCCCAAAAAGAAAATGCCCCGCAGGGTTGCTGCGGGGCATTGGAGGGACGTGTTGCGAGGCGGCTTCTTGATCGGTCGGTTCGGCCCCGCTACCGGGTTGCGAGTTACATCTTCAAGGTCACCCCAAGGCGAAACTGCCGGCCACGGACGTCGTAAAGGCTGACGTCGTAGATGTTGGTCGCGTCGTAACCCGGGCTCGCGAACGGCAGTTTGTTGTGGAGGTTCACGACGGAGCCCGAGATCGACAGGTTCCGCGTCAGTTGGTACTTCGCAAAAAGGTCGTACGTGATGTATGAGGGGATGTTGGTCGGATGCACCTGGTTCTGGAAGCGGGGGTCGCCGACAGTGAAGAACGACGGCGCCAAATTGTCCTCTCGGTAATGCCGGATGTAGTTGGCGGCGAGGGTGGTCGAAAAGCCTCTCACGTCCAGGTCCATTGCCACCTGGCCCCGGACTCGGGGGATCGTGGAAGTCCCTTGCCCGTTGGTGCCCGCATACTCGACACCGTCCTGGAAAAACGAATCGACGTACGAGAAGTTCGCCCGCGTGGTCCACCGGCCCATGCCCGTGGTCATGCGATAACGCGCTTCGAGGTCCCAACCGCTGGTCAGCGTCTTCGAGGCGTTCAGATAGTTGTTGAACACCGTGACGATGTTGCCGGTGACCGGGTCGCGGATGACGCGGGTGGGATCGCCTCCGTTCACGATGCCCTGGAAACCCGGCGCGAGGACGATGTTGGTCCAGTCGATCCGATAGTAATTCACGCCCATGCTGAAATTGGCGTTAGGCTCGAAGACGATGCCGGCCGTGGTGCTGGTCGACTCCTCCGGCTCGAGGTTGGGGTTGCCCGCAAAGACGCCCGAGATCTGGACGTTGGTCGCGCCGGTCACGGGGTCGTTGACCTGCACGAAGAACGTGGCGACCGACGGGGAGATCTCCGGAAGCGTCGGCGCGCGGAAGCCCTTGCCCCAGTTGGCGCGGAACAGCAGCGAGTCCGTGGCCTTGAACTTGATGCCGGCCTTGGGCGTTGTGGAGGTGCCGTAGTCGCTGTAATGGTCATAGCGGCCGGCGATCGAGGCTTCAATGCGGCGCGTGATCGGCAGGGACATCTCCGCGTACACCGCGTAGTTGTCGCGTTCGCCTTCGGTCGCCGTGATCCCCTGTCCAAGCACCTGGCCGGTTGCGGCGAGCGTGTCCGGGCGATCCGAGAGCTTCTCGTTGCGGAACTCAGCGCCGATCGCGAGGCCCGCGTTGCCGCCGCCCATCCTCCAGAGCTCGGTGCTCGCCTTCGTATCGACGAATTTGAGCTCCGAGGTCGACTCGCGTTTGATGTTCGCGAGAATGGAATTGCGGATGTCGGCTGAAATTGTCGACTGGCGGTCGAGGTTGATGCTGCTCGACGTCACCAGCGGTACCGGGGGCTGGGGTCCCGACCCGATGCCCAGGGCATTGCTCATCCCGATCTTGGTCGTGCGGTTCAACGCGTTGCTCTCGATCTCGTTGCGCGAGAAGCCCACCGCGCTATCCAGATCCCAGCCGCGAACGTTGAAGGTGAGGCCCGCAAGAATGCGGACCGTGTCCGAAACCAGCTCCGAGTCGCGGGTCCCGAAAGACTGCAGGTTCCCGACCCAGCGCGCTCGGTTGCCGAAGGGATTGCCCGCGGCGCCGGGCGCGAAGTTCGCGGTAAAGGCGAAGGGGCGCAGTCCGGCCGCCGTCGGCTCCAATGCCGTGGTCACCCAAAGAGGTGCCGTGAAGGTCTGGAAGTTCTCCACGCGGGATAGACCCAGATCGATATAGCCCGTGGCGTTCGCAGAAAACTCCTTGGTAAAGCGGCTGATGAGGCCGATGCGCTCGGTTTGCGGTAGCGCCGAAAGTTGGTTGTTGAAGTCCTTGCTGCAGAACGTGTTGCTGGCGAGTGCCAGGGCCGAGGTGGCGCCGAGCAGGCCCTGCTCGACCGCCTGCGGCCCGGTGAGGACCACGCCGCCGAACTGCGCGCATTCCGACGACGCGCGGTGGTTGCTACTGAGACCTCCGGTCGCCGTCAGCTCTCGCCAAGTGCCGCCGGCGGTCAGGCTGCGAAAGTTGCGTCCGCCCGGATACTGGCGGTAGTCGCGCGACGCACCGAAATCGGTTTCGGACAGCAACAGGTGGTCGCGCTTGTAGTAATCCAGGGTTGCGAAGGCCGACCAGCGGTCGCGCGCCAAGTCTCCCCAGCCCGCGGTTGCGTTCAAGCGGTAGTCGTGCTTTCCCTCGAAGTAACCGGCCTTGGCGCTAAGCTCAACGCCCCGGAAGTCCTTGCGCAGGATGATGTTCACCACGCCCGCGATGGCGTCCGAGCCGTAGATGGCGGAGGCGCCATCCTTGAGGATCTCGATGCGCTCCACCGCAGAGCTCGGGATCGAGTTCAAATCGACGAAGGAATCCTGGAGGTTCTGGGCGAACCCATAGCCCGCGGTGCGACGGCCGTTCAGCAGTACGAGCGTGGTCTTCTGTCCCAGCCCGCGCAGCGAGATGCCGGCCGCTCCCGGGGCAAAGCTGTTCGAGAAGCTTTCCCCGAAGCTGCCGCCGGTGTTGGACGGAATGTTGCGCAGGACCTCGGCGACGGTGGCCTGGCCGGTGCGCTCGATCTGATCGCGCGTGATGATCTCCACCGGGGCGACGGTCTCCTGGTCGACGCGCTTGATGTTCGAGCCGGTGACTTCGATCTTTTCGATCCGCTGGGCCTGCTGGGCGTGGGCGGCGGTGACAATTACCGAGACGGCAACGCCAGCTCCCAGGGCCTGGACCAGCGCGCCGGAAAGTTTCTTCCTCTTGATTTGCTTCATGAATTCTCCCGAAAGGACAGGTGGTGGGCAACTGGGGATGGGGATGGGTTTCGACTGCGGATTTTGATGATCCGCGAAGAATAGCGATGTCGTTGACAAAACTCCAACAAGTTATTTCAGTTTGTATCCTTTGCGCAACATTCCTTGACCCTCTGTGACAGAGGGGAATGGGCTAATCAAGGCGTGAGGTCGCACTCCGGGGCGAGCTGCCGGAGCGGTGACTCAAGGACAGTCGGTTCGACCTACCAGGAGATCGAGACGCGGGCTCCGCCGAGCGCGAGTTGCCGGAAAGTCCCCGGGAGTCGCGCCGATCCATCGGTCGCGCTCGCGGGGCGAATCGTGCTAAAATTTCACGGTTCTGGAGATGGGATGGGCGGCAGCGCCCATTTTTTGTTTGTGGAGCCGCTTTTGTGAGTGCTACTCGGGTTTTGGAGCGCGAAAGCTGGCTGCGGGACACCCTGGGGGGCCTGGGTTACGAGTTGGTGGACCTCGAGTCGTCGCGCGGCGGGCTCTTGAGGATCTTCATCGATTCCCCGAGCGGGATCACGGTCGAGGATTGCGCTCGGGTGAGCAACCATCTCACCCGGGCATTTGTTGTCGAGGGAATCGAATACGAGCGCCTCGAGGTGTCGTCCCCGGGGCTGGACCGCCCGCTGAAGCGCGCGGAGGATTACGCGCGATTCGCCGGACAGAACGCGAGCGTGCGGCTCAAGCTGCCGCGGGACGGGCGGCGGCGTTTCGAAGGGTTGCTGGTGGGCTTCGAGGAAGGCGCGGTGGTGCTCGAGGTCGAAGGGGAACGACAGACGTTCGCGATGGCTGACATAGACCGCGCGCGGCTCGTTCCGGACGTGTGAGGGTTTCGGGAGCCACAGGAATCATGAGTCGGGACATTCTGCTTCTGGTTGATGCGCTGGCGCGCGAGAAAAACGTCGCGAAGGACACTGTGTTCCTCGCGCTGGAGATGGCGCTCGCCTCGGCGACCAAGAAGCGTTTCAAGGATGAGGTCGACGTTCGCGTGGAGATCGACCGCGAGACGGGCGACTATTCGGCGTTCCGCCGCTGGACCGTGGTGCCCGACGAGGAGCACGAGGAGCCGGCGCATCAGCTTGCCATCACCGACGCCGTCGCCGAGAACGCCGAGGCGCAGCTGGGCGACGTGATCGAGGAGCCGCTCGAGGCCGAGACCTTTGGACGCATCGGGGCGCAAGCCGCCAAGCAGGTCATCCTGCAGAAGATCCGCGACGCCGAGCGCGAGCAGATCCTCAACGATTTCCTCGATCGCGGCGAGTCGCTCGTCACCGGCACCGTGAAGCGTGCCGAGCGCGGCAACCTGATCGTCGAATCGGGCCGGGTCGAGGCATTGCTGCCACGTGACCAGCTGATCGCGAAGGAAAACCTGCGCGTCGGCGACCGGGTGCGCGCCTACATCGCCAAGATCGACCGCGTTGCGCGCGGCCCGCAGCTGATCCTGTCGCGCATCGCCCCGGATTTCCTGATGAAGCTCTTCGAGCTCGAAGTTCCGGAAATCGAGGAGGGCCTGCTGGAGATCAAGGCGGCCGCCCGCGACCCGGGGCTGCGCGCGAAGATCGCCGTCAAGTCCAACGACCCTCGCATCGATCCCGTGGGCACTTGCGTCGGCATGCGCGGCTCGCGCGTGCAGGCGGTGACCCAGGAGCTGGCCGGCGAGCGCGTCGACATCATCCTCTGGTCGCCGGAGCCCGCGCAGTTCGTGATCAACGCGCTTGCCCCCGCCGACGTGAGCTCGATCGTCGTTGACGAAGAGCGCCATTCGATGGACGTGGTGGTTGCCGAGGACCAGCTGGCGCTCGCGATCGGCAAGGGCGGGCAGAACGTGCGCCTCGCCTCCGAGCTCACCGGCTGGCAGCTCAACATCATGACCACCGAGGAGCGCGAGGAGAAAAGCGAGCAGGAGACCAGCGTGATCCGCGCGCTTTTCATGGAAAAGCTCGACGTAGACGAAGAGGTTGCCGAAATCCTGGTGAAGGAGGGCTTCACCTCGCTCGACGAGGTGGCGTACGTACCAATCAACGAGATGCTCGAGATCGAGGATTTCGACGAGGAAACCGTGAACGAGCTGCGCCGGCGTGCGCGCAATTCACTCCTCACCGAAGCCATCAAGAGCGAGGAGACGGTAGAGCACGCCGCGGAGGACCTGCAGGGCATGGAGGGCATGGACAACCAGACCGCGCGCGTCCTGGCGGCCAAGGGAATCACCACCATGGATGCCCTCGCCGACCTCGCGACCGACGAGCTTACCGAGATGACCGGCATGGATGCCGAACGCGCCAACCGGCTGATCATGACGGCGCGTGAACCCTGGTTCAAGGAACAGCCGCAGGCCTCATAGGCGCGGCTGGGAGAATAGTCAGCAAATGGCCAAATCAAACGTCACCCAATTCGCCGAGGAGCTCAAGCTCCCGGTCACGCTCTTGATCGAGCAGCTCCAGGCCGCGGGCGTGAAGAAGAAGGCCGGGGACGACGCCATCACCGAGCAGGACAAGACGCGCCTGCTCGACTACCTGCGCGAGATGCACGGCAACAAGGAGGAGAAGAAGAAGATCACCCTCACGCGCAAGCAGACGACCGAGATCAAGAAGGCCGATGCCACCGGCAAGGCCCGCACGATCCAGGTGGAGGTGCGCAAGAAACGCACCTTCGTGAAGGTCGACAAGCCCGCCGAGGTCGCCCCGGAGCCGGCGAAATCGGTGGCACCGCCCGCGCCCATCATCAACGAGGTCGAGGCGAGGAAGCGTGAGGCGGAGGCCCGCCGCCAGGCCGAGCTCGCCTCGCGCCAGGCCGCCGAGGCCGAGACTAAGGCGAAGCGGGTCATCAAGAAGAAGGCGGACGAGGCCCCCGAGGCTGCGGCCGTGGCCCCCGTTGCCGCAACCGAGGCCGAGACTGGCAAGAAGAAGCGCGTTATCCGCAAGAAGGGCGAGGACATCGCGACCGAGGCCGAGGCTCCCGTGCTGGTCGAGGTCAAGGCCGACGCTCCGAAGGCCGAGGTCCCCGCGGGCTCCGCCCCGGCGGCTGCGGCGCCTGAAGGCACGCTTCACCGGCCCGTCCTCAAGCCCGGCGAAAAGGATGCGAAGGCCGACAAGAAGGGCCCCAAGCGCGCTGCGCGCCCGGCATCGGCGTGGGTCGACGACCAGGCGCGCCGCCGCGGCATCAAGACGCGCGGCGATACGTCCGGCGGGCGCGACGGCTGGCGCTCGCGCGGCGGCGCTCGCCATCGCGACGAGGAAGGCGGCAAGTCGTTTGCGGCCCCCTCCGAACCCAAGGTCCTCGAGGTGCCGATCCCCGAGACGATCACCGTGGGCGACCTCGCCCACAAGATGAGCGTGAAGGCAGCCGAGGTGATCAAGGTCATGATGAAGATGGGCACCATGGCCACCATCAACCAGGTGCTCGACCAGGACACCGCGATGATCGTGGTCTCCGAGATGGGCCACGTGCCCAAGCTCGCCAAGCTCGACGACCCGGAATCGTTCCTGGTCGAGAGCGCCGCCAACGACGGGGCGAATTTCGAATCGCGTCCGCCAGTCGTCACCGTCATGGGGCACGTCGACCACGGCAAGACGTCGCTGCTCGACGCCATCCGCAAGGCGCGTGTCGCCGTCGGCGAGGCGGGCGGCATTACCCAGCATATCGGCGCCTACCATGTGGAAACTCCGCGCGGCGTCATTACCTTCCTCGACACGCCGGGCCACGAGGCGTTCACGGCGATGCGCGCGCGCGGCAGCCAGGTGACTGACATTGTGGTCCTGGTGGTGGCCGCCGACGACGGCGTCATGCCGCAGACGATCGAGGCCATTCACCACGCGAAAGCGGCCAACGTGCCGGTGGTCGTGGCGGTGAACAAGATCGACAAGCCCGAGGCGAACCCGAAGCGGATCAAGCAGGAGTTGCTCGCCCACGAGGTGGTCGCCGAGGAGTTCGGCGGCGAGGTCCAGTTCGTGGAGGTTTCCGCGAAGACCGGGCAGGGAATCGACCGCCTGCTCGAGTCGCTCCAGCTCCAATCCGAAGTCCTCGAGCTCAAGGC
>JALYSB010000271.1 GCA_030855025.1 Pseudomonadota bacterium | reverse complement strand
GCCAGCACCATCGCGTCCTGCCGGATCGCGAGGATCGCCGAGAACACCGCGATGGCCGCGAGCAGCACGAAAGCGGCCTCCGGGGGCAGCAGCCCCCACAGGCGCAACGCGGCGAAAGTCGTGAGATACAGGACCGCCACGCCCGCGCCCTGCATGCCGAGCGCGTAGCCGCGCCGGCTCTCGCGCAGGCGCCAGCCGATCACCAGCAGCGCGATGCCCCCCAGGGCCACACTCGCGACGCGCAGCTCCACCGGCAGCATCTGGTGGTCGGCGGCGTACTTGAGCAGGAACGCGAGCCCGATGAAGAGGATCAGCAGGCCCACGCGGGCGATGGTGTTGCCGCCGGCGAGCCATGCTATGAACGGATTGGGCGTCTTCGGCAAGGGCGGCGGCGGCGGCTCGAGCGGCGGAGGTGCCACGACCGGCGCCGGCTCCACCATCGGCTCCTGCGCGGGCTCGAGGATCGCGGGGGACACGGCCGGCGGCGGCTCGATTCGCGCCATCCGCGCCTCCAGCTGCGCGAGTGCTTTCTCCAGGCGCTCGATACGCGCCTCTTGCGTGACGGGGCGCGCGGTCGCGGCGGCCATTGCAGGCGTCGTCCCACGCCGGCGCGATTTGAGGATCACGCCCACGAGCCAGCCGATGAATCCGAGAACCACCGCGCCTTCCAGTCCCCAGAACGCCGCGCCCGCAACGATGCCGACAACCAGTCCGATCCAGATCATGCCGTTCCCATCATTCATCCCGCCCGTCTCGGTGATGCGGCCCAGAAGAAATCGCGCGTCTCGAAGGCCGAGTCCGGCAGCCGCGCGCCACCGGAGCGCAAGTTGCGCTTCAGCACGAAGTCGAACAGCAGCGCGTTCACGTTGCGCAGCTCGCGCAGCGGCGGCACCAAGGCCGCGTCGAGCACGCCGGCGGCGACCATCGCATTCATCGAGAAGAGCGGCATGATTCCGGGCAGCGGATAGTCGGAACCGTTCAGCAGCCGCCCGTCCCAGGCCGGGGCCATGGCGAGCAGTCGCGGCAGGGTACTCGCGCGGTTCGCCTGCGTCACCGCCGAGAGGTCGCCGAAGAGAAGCCCCTCGTAGCGCCGCTCGCCCATGAGGCGCGCGAACAGGTCGAAGTTCGGCACCGCCGGCGCCTTCGAAGCGTCCTTCACCGCGTCGAGGTCGGGGCTCGCGCCGAGACTCGCGCAATGGGCGGCGATCACGCGCACGCCCCGCTCGAGCGGCGCGCGCAGTTGCAGCGGGTTGGCGAGGTCGTGGCGCTTCGCCCCCGCGACCGCCTGCTCTTCGCCCACGTGCACGAGGAGCGGCATCCGGATCCGCGCGAGCGCGTCGTAGAACGCCAACGATTGGGGCGCCCCGAGGTCGATGCCCATCGTGGGCGGCAGCCATTTCACCGCCCGCGCGCCAGCCGCGTGGGCGGCGTCCAGGCGCGCCAGCGCGTCACCGCGATAGGGATGGATCGACGCGATCCACTCGAAGCGGTCGGGCCGGGACTGCGCGACGCGCAGCGCATAGGCATCGGGGACCGAGAACGTCGTGAGGTCCTCGCGCCGCCTCCCGCCCTCGTCGTGCGTGAAGTCGAAGGCGAGCAGCATGAACTTGGCGCCCTGCGGGCAATCGTCGGCGAGCTGCGAGAGCCGCGCCACCATGCCCTGGTCGAGCCGGTCCTCGTCGTCGCCCACGCAGCCCGCGTTCATGAAGAAGGCGTGGCGCACTCGCGCGCCGAGCGACCGCGGCCGGTCGTAGTCGGGCTCGACCCAGATGCCCCCGCGGCTGCGGCCGTTGCCGAAGAGGTGTGTGTGCACATCCCACACACGCTCGGGCCGCAGTCCCTGCCAGGCCTTCTCGACCCAGGGGTTGCGCGCGAGATCGCGCCCGGTCGCGCACGCCCCCATGAGACCCTGCTCGAGGGTGAGCTGGCAGCCGCCGATCGCCGTCAGGGGAAGGGCCGCACACGCGCGCATGAAATCGCGGCGGCGCATCAGACGCGCTGGAACGGCTTGCCGACCCAATAGAAGACCTCCTTGCCCACCTTCTCCGAATCGAGGACGGTAAGTCAACCCGCACGCCGGGGGAGTGTCGGCGCCGCGCGCGGCGTGCTAAACTGGCCGCGACTAAAAACGGTTTGTGCTCAATGGGTTAGCCATGCTCGATGACCTGAAGAAGAACGCCCTTGAATACCATCGCTGGCCGGTGCCGGGCAAGATCGAGGTCATCGCCACCAAGTCCCTGATCACCCAGCGAGACCTGGCCCTTGCCTACACGCCAGGCGTCGCCGCGGCCTGCGACGCGATCGTCGAAAACCCCACCCAGGCGCGCGAGCTCACCGCGCGCGGCAACCTGGTCGCGGTGGTGACCAACGGCACCGCAGTACTGGGACTCGGGAACATCGGCCCCCTCGCCTCCAAGCCCGTCATGGAAGGCAAGGCGGTGCTCTTCAAGAAATTCGCCGGCATCAATGTGTTCGACATCGAGCTTGCGGAGCGCGACCCCGACAAGCTGGTCGACATCATCGCGGCCCTCGAGCCCACCTTCGGCGGCATCAACCTGGAGGACATCAAGGCGCCGGAATGCTTCTACATCGAGAAGCAGCTGCGCAGCCGCATGAAGATCCCGGTATTCCACGACGACCAGCACGGCACGGCGATCATCGTCGGCGCCGCCGTGGTGAACGGGCTGCGCGTGGTCGGCAAGGAGATCGGCGAGGTTAAGCTGGTGGTGTCCGGCGCGGGCGCGGCGGCACTGGCCTGCCTCGACATGCTGGTCGCCCTCGGCATGAAGATGGAGAACATCTGGGCCACCGACATCGCCGGCGTGGTCTACACCGGACGCAAGGAGGAGATGGACGACAACAAGGCGCGGTATGCGCGCAAGACCGACGCGCGCAAGCTCGCCGACGTGATCGCGGGCGC
>JALYSB010000011.1 GCA_030855025.1 Pseudomonadota bacterium | reverse complement strand
GGGAGGGGGCGAAGGCCGGGTTACGAGGTCTTGCGGCGGGCCATCATGGAAGCAACGCGCGGCTGCAGGGTTGCGTAGGCGGCGAGCAGCTTGGGCACCTCGTAGCGCCACTCGAGCTCGTTCTCGACCCGCTTGCGACCGAGCTCGCCCATCTGCGAGCGTCGTTCGGGATCATCCAGCAGCTCGACGATTCTCTGCGCCATGCTCGACGGGTCATTGCGCTCGGCGTAGAGCGAGGCGCCCTGCGCCGAGAAGCGCCCCTCGGCGAGGTCGAACTGCACGATCGGCTTGCCGAGCGACATGTATTCCATGATCTTGTTCATGGTGGACTTGTCGTTCATCTCGTTGGCGATGTCGGGGTTCACGCAGACGTCGGCGGTGTTCAGCATCGCGAGCAGTTCGCTATCGGGCACGCGCCCGGTGAAGGTCACGTGGTCGGCGATGCCGAGCGCGGCCGCAAGCGCCTTCATCTCCTCGAGCGATGTGCCGCCGCCCACGAGGCCGAAGTGGACGTCGTCGCGATGGAGGTCCTGGACGATGATGCGCGCGGCCTCGAGGAGGAGGTCGATGCCCTCCTGGCGCCCCATCACTCCAACGTAGCCCACCAGGTGGCGCCGCCCGCGTTTGAGCTCGGGCGTGGCCGGGCCGACCTTCATGCGCTCGAGGCTGGGACCGCTGCGAACGACGAACACGCGATCGGGATCCATGCCGCCGCGTTCGATTGCGATGCGGCGATAGGACTCGTTGGTCGCGAGCGACACGTCCGCGGTGCGAAACGTCCAGCGCTCCAGCGCCACCATCAGCTTCCAGAAGAGGTCGCGCCTTCCGAATTTCGCCTCGTACAGCTCCGGATTGATGTCGTGATGGTCGAAGACGAATTTCTTGCCGAAGAGCTTGAAGAAGCCCCCGATGAGGAAGAAGAGGTCGGGCGGATTGCACGCGTGGATCACATCGAAGCCGCGCGTGAACAGCACCCGCCAGCAAAGCAGGAACGTCCAGAAGAGCGCCGCGCCGTATTCGACCAGGTAGCCGAGCGCACCTTCCGCTTCGGTGGGCAGGTTGTAGCGGTAGATCGAGATGGCGTCGATCTCCTCGAATTTCTTCTCGTAGCCCTTGCCGGTGGGGCAGATGATCGAGACGCTATGGCCCGCGTCGCGCAGCGCCGTGGCTTCCTGCCACACGCGCCGGTCGAAGGGGCTCGGGAGGTTCTCGACGAGGAAAAGAACGCGCTTCATGGGGCCCTGATCGCGGCGACCCGCAGCCCCAGCAATGCGCGCAGCGGCAGCAGTGCCGCGATCCGGCGGCGCGCACGCGCGGGCAGCGCGCACAGCACCGACTCGAGCGCCTCGAGGATCGCGCCCGGGAATTGCATGAACCAGCCGCGTGCGCCGACATAGGCGTGCAGGCGGGGGAAGCCCGCGGCGGCGAAGATCTGGCGCACCTCGCGCAGCGTGTATTCCTTCAGATGGAAACCGCAGGCGACGTCGCTGAAATACGCCGAGATGTCGCTCGGGCCGTAGAGGCTGTTGGGGGTGATGCACACGTATACGCCGCCGGGTTTCAGCGCCCGGTGGATGTTGCGCAGCTGCTCGACGGCGTCGTCGGGATGCAGGTGCTCCATGAGCTGGTCGCTGAAGGCGAGGTCCACGCTGCCCGGGGGCACCGGAACGCTGCGCCCGTCGGTGATCACCGTCTCGACGTTCGCGGGCAGTTTCTGGCGCTTCTGGTCGCTGACGTCCACGGCGTACACCTTGCCGGCGGTCTGAGCGACGCGGGCGGAAAGCGCGCAGTCGCCCGCGCCGATCTCGAGGAAGGTCGAGCCGGGTCGCAAGTAAGGCCGCAGCTGCGCCATGTCCCAATCGATGTCGCGATCGCGCTCGCCCGGGTCGGACTCCTTCGACAGCAGGCGCGGGTGGTCGGGCACCTCGCGGAACAGGTCGTCGTACATGGTCGCGAAGATGCGGCGGCGCTCCTCGGCGCCCGCCGCCGCACGGATGCGGTCGGCGATTCCCCGCTCCACGCGGTAATGGGCGGCGAGGCGCTCGCGGCTGCGGCTCTCGCCGCGCCCGCGGGGCATCGCCCACGCGGATTCGCCGTTGCTCACCAGCAGATCCCGTCGTAGACGCCTTCCACGCTGCGCGTATCGGAGATGCGCACCAGGTCGACGATCGACTGGCCGGGGCCCAGCAGGCGCGGGGCGTCGCGGAACTCATCGCTGCCGTTGCCGATCACGATCGTCTCGGCGTGGTCGAGCACTTCCTGCATCGAGCCGACCATCAGCTTCGAGATATGCGGGATGTGGTTGAGGATGTACTCCTTGTTGGCGCCGTGGATCGCCGCCATGCGCACGTTGCTGTCGTAGACGCGCAGGTCGTAGCCCTTGCCGATGAGGCGCTCGACGAGCTCCACGATCGGGCTCTCGCGCAGGTCGTCGGTGCCGGCCTTGAAGCTGAAGCCGAGGATGCCGACCTTCTTGCTGCCCTTGTCGATCACCGCGCGGATGCCGCGCTCGATCTGCTCCTGGTTCGAGGGCAGGATCGCGTTGATGATCGGCACCGAGACATCGAGCGTCTTGGCCTTGTACGAGAGGGCGCGCACGTCCTTCGGCAGGCACGAGCCGCCGAAGGCGAAGCCGGGCTTCAGGTAGTACGGCGACAGGTTGAGCTTGGTGTCCTGGCAGAAGATGTCCATCAGCTTGTGGCTGTCGAGCCCCAGGCCCTTGCAGATATTGCCGATCTCGTTGGCGAACGAGACCTTGAGCGCGTGCCAGGTGTTGTCGGCGTACTTCACCATCTCCGCCGTCTCGTAGTCGGTGCGGATGAGCGGGCACGGCATGTGGCCGTAGAGCTTCACCAGCACGTCGCCGCTCGCGCGGTCGATCTCGCCGATCACGGTCTTGGGCGGATGGAAGTAGTCGTGGACCGCGGTGCCTTCGCGGAGGAACTCGGGGTTGATGCACAGCCCGAAATCCTCGCCGGCCTTCAGGCCCGAGGAAGACTCGAGCGCGGGTATCACCACGGTGCGCATGGTGCCCGGCAGCATGGTGCTGCGGATCACGACCGTGTGGCCCGGGTGGTTGCGCAGGCCCTCGCCGATCTGTTCGCACACGCGCTTCACGTAGCGCAGGTCGATGTGGCCATTGCCCATGCTGGGGGTGCCGACGCAGATGAGCGAAACGTCGGTCAGGCGCACCGCTTCCTGGACGTCGGAGGTCGCGCGCAGGCGTCCGATCGCGACGCCTTTCGCGATCATCTCGCCGATGTCCTTCTCGATGATCGGGCTCTTGCCGGCGTTGATCAGGTCGACTTTCGACTGCTGGGGATCCACGCCGACGACTTCGTGGCCCTCCTCGGCGAGGCAACCTGCGGACACCGCGCCCACATAGCCAAGGCCCATGATGCTGATTTTCATGCTGTCGCGCTCCGGGAAGTATCGAGAATTCGAGGTCTGCCTAGGATGGCTCCCACGATTGACCCGTCATGGGCAGGCGAGCGGGGCCGGCATAGTCCGTTTGGCACCCGGCGCGTGCCGCTCCCAGATCGCCTCGATCCGGGGCACGACGACATCGGCCGAAAAAGTCTCCAATGCCCGGCGGCGCGCCGCGGCTCCGAGGGCCCGCCGGCGGTCGGAATCGGAAAGAAGTTCTCCGAGGGCGGCCGCTATCGCTTGAATGTCCTGGGGAGGAATGAGCACACCATCGCGGCCGTTGTCGATCGCATCGGGAATCCCGCCCACCGCGGTCGCGACCACCGGCAGCCCCGCGGCCATCGCTTCCAGGACCGCCATCGGCAGCGCCTCGAAATGCGACGGCAGGATGAAGAGCGTGGCATCGCGCAGCAGAGCGGCCTTCGCCTCCCCGGCGGTCCAGCCGGGAGTGTCCACGGACTTGGACACCCCGAGTTCCGCGGCGAGGGCGCGCGCCCGATCGATCTCGCCGCTGCCCGCCAACACCAAGCGCGCATCGGGCTGCGCCGCGAGCACCGCGGGCCACGCACGCAGCAGGTCGAAGCTTCCCTTGGCCTCCTTCACCACGCCGAGATAGAGCACTCTGGGCGGCAGCGCGGCCAGCGCCGCGGGCAGGGTCGGCACCTCGACCGGGTTCGGCACCACCACCAGGCGAATTCCGGGAATCGCCTCGGCGAGCGCGTCGCGCCACTCGTCGGAAAGCGCCACCACGAGCTGCGCGTTGCGATAGAGGAAACGCAGGAACGCGCGCGCGAACGGCCCGCAGCGCCCCCGGTAGAACGCCGCAAAGTCGCCGCCGTGCATATGCAGGAGGTACGGCACGCGCAGCAGGTGCGCGGGCACGATGAACAGCGCCTTGCGCCAGAAGCTCGCGTCGGACGCGATGTGCACGTGCAGCAACGCCACCGACGCGGTCGCGAGCCGCGCCATAAACGCGAGCCAGGCGCCGGCCGCCTTCAGCGCCTTCTGCGCCTTCGACCCGTCACGGTGCGTCTCGAGGTACTCCGCGTTCCAGCGCTCGAACAGGCCGTGTGCGAAATACACGTTCACCATCGACGAGATCCCGCCGTGGGTGGCACGGCTGCTGCCGATCATGACGATGCGTTTGGACACGATGGCCGCCCTCAGGAGTCGGCGACCTCGCACATGGCGAGGGCCGCCACCGCGAGCGAGGCCGCGAGGCCGACGACCTTGCGAATCTGCTTGATGCCGAGCTCACGGGCGAGCAGGCCGAAGAACGCCATGTCATCGATGAAGTAGCGCCGGAACATGCGCCGCGGCTCCTGCAGGAAGCGGAAGAACCATTCGAGCCCGGCGCGCTGCATCAATACCGGGGCGCGTCGCACCTTCCCCGACGCGACGTCGAAGGTGCCGCCCACGCCCATGGCAAACGGCACGCGCATGTGCGATTGCCAGCGGCCGAGGAAGCGCTCCTTCTTGGGCGAGCTGATCGCGACGAACAGGATGTCGGCCCGGGCAGCGCGCACCGCCTCGGCGACCTGCGGCTCCTCGGCGTCGGTCCAGTAGCCGTTGCGATGCCCGGCGATCGTCAGGCCCGGGTAGCGCGCGCAGTACACCGCGCGCACGCGCGCCACGATCTCCTCGCGGGCGCCCAGGAGATAGACGCGCCAGCCCTTCGCGGCGGCGCGCTCCATCAGGGATTCGAACAGGTCGACGCCGGTGACGCGCTCCTTGAGCGGCGTGCCGAGCAGGCGCGAGGCCCATACCACCGGCATGCCGTCGGCGTTGATCAGCGCGCAGCGCGAGATGATGCGGGCGAGCTCCTGGTCGCGGCGTGCCTTCACGATCTTGTCGACGTTCACGACGACGTGCTGGTGCGGCAGGCCGTTGGCGATGAAGCCCTCGATCACGCCGAGGGTTTCCTCCATGGTGAGGTTGTCGACGGGCAGGCCGAGCACTTCGAGGCGCTGCACGCCGGGCGCTGGGCCGGTGACTTCGGCCCCCGCGCGAGGCGCGGCGGGGGCCTCCCCGATCAGCTCCCGCGCGAGCACGGCCGCGATTCGCTCGGCGGCATTGCCGTCCCACAGCGCGGGACGTTTCGCCTGCCTGCGGCCTGCGGCGATCGCTACACGCGCGGCGGCGATCACTTTCGCGGGGTCGGTTCCGGCGAGCACGTTGGTGCCCTCCTCCACCGTGACCGGCCGCTCGGTGTTCTCGCGCATCGTCACGCAAGGCACGCCGAGCGCGGTGGTCTCCTCCTGCAGCCCGCCGCTGTCGGTGAGCACCACCGCGGCGTCCTTCCACAGGTGCAGGAACGCCATGTAGCCCTGCGGTCCGAGGAGCGTCACGTTCGGCCCGAGGTCGATGGCGAACTTCTCGAGGTTGGCGCGGGTGCGCGGGTGCACCGGGAAGACGAGCGGCAGCCCGGCCGAGATCTCGCGCAGCGCCGCGGCCGCGCGCGCCAGCGCCTCGGGATCGTCGACGTTGGAAGGGCGGTGCAGCGTCACCACGCCGTAACGGTCGTGGGCGCGCTTGAAGGCATCGGTCTCGAACGACCTCCCATCCATGCGCGCCAGCTCGCGCGCCTGGTAAAGAAGGTTGTCGACCATCACGTTGCCGACCTCGAATATCCGGTCCGCGGGCTTGCCCTCCCGCAGCAGGTGCTCGCGGCCCGCGGGCTCGGTGACGAAGAACCAGTCGGTGATGGCATCGGTGGCGAGCCGGTTCACTTCCTCGGGCATCGCCATGTCGCCGCTGCGCAGGCCCGCCTCGACATGGGCCACGCGAATGCCGAGCTTCTTGGCCACCAGCGCGCAGGCGAGCGTGGAGTTGACGTCGCCCACGACCACCGTCGTGGCCGGTGGCTCCTCGCGGCACAGCGTCTCGTAGGCGAGCATGATGCGCGCGGTCTGCTCGGCATGGCTGCCGCCGCCGCTGCCGAGATGCACGTCGGGCGCCGGGATACCGAGCTCCTCGAAGAACACGCCGTTCATCTCGCGGTCGTGGTGCTGGCCGGTGTGGACGAGGCGAAGCGCGAGGCGCCCCTGCGCGGCGATCGCGCGCACGATCGGCGCGACCTTCATGAAGTTGGGGCGGGCTCCGGCGATCAGGTGAAGGGTCGGTTTCATTGGTAGGTGGCGTAGGTGGTGACCTCGCCGCCGCGGCCGCCGGCGAGGAATTGGTCGAGCCGCTCGAGTGAATACGGCGTGAGGGCCTTGGGATGGCCGATCACGACGAAGTCCTCGAGGCCACGGGCCCGGTAGTCGTCGGCGGCTTCTTCGAGGAAGCTCGCCTTGTAGCCGTCGATCGAGACCACGCTCGCCGTCGGCCGGAAAAGCTTGCGTGCGAGGTCGCCGCGCTCCATGGCGATCGGCTGGCCGTCGCCGAAGGGGCGGTGGCGCGCGCCTCCCAGTTTTTTCGCGCACGCGAGGCGCCAGAAGAAGCCCGGGGCGAGCCGGTGGCTCGCGATCGGCACCTCGAGGAAATCCCCGCCGTCGACTTCGACGAGCGGGTCGATATCGAAGCGCCAGCGGCTCTTGGCGGGAGCGCGCTCGAAGTTGAACGGCTGCACCCCGCCTTCGGAGCGCCCGCCCGCGTAAACGGTGCTGTCGATGGTTACGCCGGCGTCTTGCAGCGCGCGGCGCAGCTTGGCGAAGGGCTGGATCACCCAGCCGCCGGCGCGATAGGCATAGGCGGACTCCAGCCCGGCCAGCTCGCGCAGCACGCCCGTGTAGCGCGCCACGATATCGCGGATCTCGTGGGGAGCGAACGCATGCAGCGCGTAGCGCGAGGTGTCCATGCGCCAGCCGTCGGCGCTCCAGCGGGAATCCTCCCAGTGTGGGTGGATGTGCAGCTGGATCTCGTGGCCGGCGCGCGCCAGGGACTCGACCTGGTCGCAGACGGCGTCGTGCTGCCCCCGCAGCGCCGGCCAGCTGCGCATGTCCTCGCGCAGCCGCAGGATGTAGCCCGCGTCCACGAAGAACACGCATTTCGCGCGGTGCTTGTCGGCCACGCGCAGAAGCGCCGCCGTGGGCTCGAGGAGCGTGCGCTCGAGCGTGCCCGCGCGCGTGCCGAAGAAGACCTCGTAGTCGAGGGTCAGGAGTGTGCGCATGGCTCAGCAGTCGATCGCGGTGCGCAGGATGCTGTCGCCCGAAAGGCGCGCGCGCCAGACGATGGTGGGAGCGGCGTGCTTCACGTCGAAGCGCCGCGAGACCCAGCCGGCGATCGGCTCGAGGCTGCCTTCGTGGACAGTGGCGGCACCTCCGGGCAGGTCGGGCCAGCGCAGGCGCAGCGTGCGCTCGCCGTTCGTCACCGACACGCCGCCCGCGATCGGCTGCACGCGGCTGCCTTCGGCGCAGTGGAAGAACACCTCGACGTCGTGCTCGCCGTCCATCTGCAGGTAGTCCTCGATCAGCACGGTGCGCGAGCGCTTGTCGAGGACGGTGCGGCGCCGGTGCATCACCGGATCCGCGAGGCCCATGTAGCCGTCATGCCACGCCTCGAGGAAGTCCTGGTCGATCGAGCTCATCCACGCCGAGACATGGGCCGTGGCCTTGCGCAGCCACATGAAGTTGCCGCCGGGCTGCGACTGGTCGAGCCCGTCGACCCTCACGGTGTTGTGCGCCGAGGTGCCGCGGAAGTAGGCGCGCCATTCGGGTTCGGTGTGGTAGGCGAAAGTGCCGGGGTCGACGAGCATCTCCTCCCCGCCCAGCGAGAGCGTGAACGACAGCGCGTCGGCGTGGCCGTGGGCCGCGATCTCGCGGTAGCCCAGCGGTCCCGCATCGGCCACCAGGCGAATCTCGTCCTTGCTCTCGAAATCGCTGCCCAGCACGTAGTACCCGCCGTCGGTGAACGCGCGCCGGATCGGCAGGCTTTCCGCGCGGCCTACGAGCTCGCCAAAGCGCTCGTCGGCGCCCGTGCCAAGGAGCCAGCGAGTCTTGTCGTCCATGCCGTGCGCCTTGGCCTTGAACGCCGCGCGCTTGAAGAGGACCGCGCCGGTGGCCAGCTGCGAGCGGAAGCGGCAGAACCCGGGGCGCGGATCGAGGCGCACCACGTAGCCATCGTCCGCATCGCCGAACATCGGCACGTTGCCGCCCACGTCCATGACGGAGGCGACGAATTCGAGCATCGCCTTGAGGCGCGCGGCGTACTCCTCCGGGAACGCGTCGCCGTTGGCGTGCCCCGCGAGATACGGCAGCAGCAGCAGGTCGAAGGTCCATTGGACGTAAGACGTCGCCTGCTCGCGATTCACCCCGTCGGGCGCGTTTTGCAGGAGCGCCTCGCGCTCGAGGATCTGGCGGCTCGCGGCGCGCCAGTGGTCGGCGCGCTCCCAGTGCGGCCACGCCATCGCCGCGATATAGACGCCGGCCGCCTCGCCCACGAGGTGGTTGTTGGCCGAGGAATGCAGCGAGTAGTGCCCGGAGACGAACTCCGCGTGCTGGTACACCGACTCGAGCCAGCGGGCGCGGAAGGCCTGCCCCGCCTCGCCCGCGAATACCGGCGAGCTCGCGCCGCCGATCAACTGCCAGGCGAGCGCCCAGTTGATGAGCCGCAACCCCGCCTCGAGGCTGCTCGCCCAGTTGACCCCCATGCGAAACGGGCACGCTACGAACCAGCTCTCGAGGTGGCTCGTCAGCGTCTCGGCGTAGCGCGCCTCGCGGGTGAGCGCCCAGGCCTGCGCGAGCGTCACCAGGTGCAGGTGCCGGTTCGGCTCCCACAGGTACTTGCAGTCGCCCACGATCGCGGGATCGCGATAGTCGAGCTGCTTGCCGAAGTCGAGCGGCGCCTCGATCCCGGTCTTGGGATCGCGGTTCCACCGCGGCGGGCTGCCGAGGTCGATGCATTCGAGGGCGAAGACGTCGTGGATGCCCGCGACGATGCGATCGGCGGCCGCGACGTAGGGGGCCGGATCCACCACGGCGTTCGCATGGATCCAGGCACGCGGCTCGAAGTGCGTGTCGGCCGCCGGGACACGGCAGCGCACGAGGCCCCAGCGCTCGGCGCGCATCGCCGCGGCCTGGACCACGCGATGGCCGATCTCGGCCGGCGTCATGCAACGCAGCCGGTTCAGCTTCCACGCGAGGCCCGCGCCTGCGGCGGGCATCAGGCGTACTGCCGGTGCCAGATTTCGAGGTTGAGTAGCGCCCATAGGAGTTTTTCGTGGTTCTGCCGCCCTTCGATGTGATCGCCGACCACGCGGTCCAGCACTTGCGGGTCGAAGTAGCCGCGGGTCTTCGAGTCCGCGCCCTGGAGGTGGTCGCGCAGGTATTCCTTCATGGGTCCCTGGAACCAGGCGTTCACCGGCACCCGGAAGCCGACCTTCGGCCGCTCGAGGATCTGCTGGGGAATGAGGCTCTTGCCCGCTTCGCGCAGCACCCACTTGGTGGTGAGGCCCTTGATGCGATAGCTGTCCGGGAGGCCCGACACGAAGCCGGCGAGGTGGTGGTCGAGGAATGGCACGCGCGATTCGATCGACGCGGCCATCGTCATCCGGTCGCCGCGCTCCAGCAGGTTGTCGGGCAGCCAGCTCGTCTGGTCGGAGTAGAGGATGCGCCGCAGGGTGGAGTTTGTAGCCGCGCTGTCGAACGGAGGGCTGCACTCCCGATTTGAAGCTTCCACCCGGAGAATGGTCAGCTCGTCGCGTTCGCGATTGTTGAGGGCGCCGAACCAGCGCGCGTAGCGCTCCGGCCAGTCCTCGATGTTCATGTTGGTGACGGCGGTCTTGGCGCGGCGGAAGCCGTAGGGCAGCGATTGCGTGAGCGGCGCGATGAGCCCGTGCCGGATGAAGCCGGGCATCAGCTGCCAGGGCTGGGTGAAGCGTTCGAACACGTGCTTCGGATAGCCGCCGAGGATCTCGTCGCTGCCCTCCCCCGTGAGCACCATCTTCACGCTCTTCGAGGCTTCCTTCGCGAGCATGTAGATCGGGATGTCGGAGGGTTCGGTGACGGGAGCGTCGCGGAAGCCGACCAGCTTCGGCAGCTGGTCGATCACATCGCGCGCGTCGACCTCGAGCTCGTGGTGGTCGGTGCCGAAGTGGCGCGCTACGACGCTCGCATAGCCGAGCTCGCTGTAGGCGCCCT
The DNA here is from genome assembly GCA_030855025.1 of Pseudomonadota bacterium. Classification (GTDB taxonomy): domain Bacteria; phylum Pseudomonadota; class Gammaproteobacteria; order Burkholderiales; family Usitatibacteraceae; genus Usitatibacter. Next base: position 28,929 of record JALYSB010000011.1, on the reverse strand, counting down.
CCTTGAAGCCCACCGAGAAAGTCTTCACCTTCGAGTTGTGGCGCGTCATCAGGGCCACGATCGCCGAGGAATCCAGGCCGCCCGAGAGGAAAGCGCCGAACGGCACGTCGCTCACCATCTGCAGCTTGACGGCCTCGTCGAGCTGCGCGAGGAATGCCGGCACCGCGTCGCCGTTGGCGGGCGCGTGCGACGACGCCTCGCGGTCGGGGGCGACCCAGTAGCGCCGCTCGGTCAGCTTGCCGCGCTCCCAGGTGGCGCAGGTGCCGGGGCCCAGCTTCCTCACGCCGCGAAAGAGCGTGCGCGGGCCGGGCACGTAGCGATACGAGAGGTAGTCCCATACCGCCGAGAGGTTCACGTCGGGTTTCGCGCGCGGCAGCTGCAGCAGCGCCTTGATCTCGGAGGCGAAGTAGAGGCCGTCGTCGCCGTCGATCAGGAAGAGCGGCTTCTCGCCGAAGCGGTCGCGTGCAAGGTACAGGCGCTCGTTCTTGCCGTCCCAGATGGCGAACGCGAACATCCCGCGCAGGCGCTCGACCACCTTGTCGCCCCACTGCTGGTAGGCGCGCAGCAGCACCTCGGTGTCGGAGTCGGTGGTGAAGCGGTAGCCACAGGCCGCCAGCTCGTCACGCAGCTCGCGGAAGTTGTAGATCTCTCCGTTGAAGGTGAGCGCGAGCTGGGCCTCGGCGTCGACCATCGGCTGGTGGCCGCCGTTCGGATCGATGATGGCGAGGCGACGGTGGCCGAGGAACACGCGGTTTGCGTCCGCGGTGCGGTACTCGCACGCGCCCTGGCCGTCGGGCCCGCGATGCTCGATCGACTGCAGCATGCGCTCGAGCGTGGCGCGGGTCATGAGGCTCCTGGGGTTGACGACACCTCCTGCGATTCCGCACATGGCGCTACTCCTTGCGGCCCGCGACGATGAGCGCCGCGTCCGTGTGCGGGTGCTGCGATACGCGAGCAGGCGGCAGCGGCGCGAAGCCGGTGCTGGCGAGGGTCATTCCTCCGGCGAGCGCGTCGTAGTGCAGGCGCAGGTGCTCCGCGAGGCGCTCGATCGAATAGGCGGCGCGCACGCGCTTGCGGCAGGCGCGGCTCATCCACGAGAGCTGCTCACGGTCGCCGGCAAGCCTCACCAGCGCCTCGGCGATCGACTTGCCATCGCGCGGCGGCACGATGAAGCCGTGGGTCCCATGGGTCATCACGTCGGGGATGGCGCCCACCGGCGTTGCGATGACCGGGATGCCGGCGGCCATCGACTCGAGGAGCGCGTAGGGCAACCCTTCGGAATAGCTCGCGAGCACCATCGCGTCCGCGGTCGCGAAGAGCTTCACCTTCTCGGCGCCGAACACCGGCCCCACGAAGGTCACGCGCGGGGCGATCCCGAGGGCCACGGCGTAGCGGCGCAGCCGCGATTCCTCGGCGCCATGTCCGGCGATCGTGAGGCGCGCGTCCACCCCCAGCTCGGTGGCGAGGCGCAGGCCCTGGAGCGTCTCGTAGAGGCCCTTCTCGCGCGCCACGCGTCCGATGTAGACCAGGCGCAGCGGGTGGTCGGCGCGCGAGCGCACCGTCGGAATGCGGCTGAATGGCCGGCAGTCGATGCCGTTGGGAAGCGCCACGATCTCCTGCGTGGGCACGAAGCGGCGATAGGCATCGAGCTCGACCTTTGCCAGGACCACCACCAGGTCCGGCAGCCGGAGCGTCCAGTGCAGGAATCGCGTGAGGAGCGCCCGCCCCGCGAAGAATCGCTGGGGGAGCGCGCCGCCATGAACCTGGTAGAGGACGCGCGTGCGCAGCAGCTTGGCGACCGCGAGATACGCGAGGTCGCGCCAATAGGCGCGCGGGTTGAGCGAGGTGTTGAGGTGCACGACCGACACGCGGCGAAGCAGGATCGTCGCGAAGAGGGAGAACGGGCTTGCCAGCAGCCGCAGCAGGCGTCCGAGCGGCCCCTCGTCGCGGCCCTCGGAGCCCACCTGGAAATGCACGAGCTCGAAATCGTCGTCGAGGGCCGAGTCCATCAGCAGGTTGAGATGGGTGCTCACGCCGCTGACGGCGGCGCGATGCGGACCGAGGAGCAGGACGACGGGGCGATTCACGAATTCTCCTGGAGGGTGTCGGACGCCGCGCCGAAATAGCGGCGAACGTCGAGGTTCTGGATCAGCATGCGGGCCTTGCCGCGCGGCGTGCGGGCGATGCGCTCGACCTGGAGGACTTCCACGGCGCAGCCGCCCTGGGTCTTGTCCTCGACGGCGTGCGCGATGCGCGCGAGCGCGCGCTGATCGAGCGTCGTCTCCGCGACCACCTTGAGGGTCAGGTAGCCGGGGCGCGACTGCTCGTACTGGATGGTTTCCACGAGCGCCAGCTCGGGAAAATGCGCAACTCCGAGCGTGGTGATCGACACCAGGCGCTGGTCGCGGCAGACGATGAATTCCTGCAGCCGGCCGATGATGCGCTCGCACGCGGGAAAACCCGCGAGTTGCGGGTGGCCGCGCTCCGAGAGAACGCCGAGGTCGCCGGTCCGGTAGCGCACGAACGGCATCACCCGGTTGTCGAAGCTGGTTCCCACGATGAAGCCGAGCTTGCCCGGCTGGGTGATCGGCCGGTTGTCCGCGTCGAGAAGCTCGAAGTGGCCGTACTGCGGCCAGAAGAAGTAGCGATCGTCCTCGGGCGTGGTGGCCGCCATCAACACGCGTTCGGAGTGGCCGTAGTGCGACACGATCGGGCAGCCGAACACCTCGCGGAATTTCTCGAGCTGGAAGCCGTAGACGTTCTCCGAGTACAGCATCACGCCGCGCACGTTGCGCGTGAACTCCGGCAGCGGGTGGGCGGCGAGCCAGCGGGCAAGCGGGTAAAGCGCCGAGGGGAATGCCTCGATGTAGGTGGGGCGGTGGAGTGCCAGCGCCTCGGCGTAGGCCGGCATGAAGCGGCGCTCGAGGTGGTCGGAGGACAGGATCAGCTGGCGCTTGATCGGCTCGACCATCCAGATGCTGCCGCCGGGGCGCGCGGCCGTCGGCACCGTGCGGCCGCGCAGCGCAAGCACGAGGTCATCCGCGCCCACACCCACGCGAGCGCGAAAATCCTGGATGAACGCGAACTCCTTGGGCCGCGTCACGTGCTTCTGCACGAAGAAACGCATCGGGTTGCGGGTCGAGCCGCCGGTGAACATCTCGAGGCGCGCGCCCTCGGGCATGTCGCGCGACAGGTAGCGCTCGGGATGACGCTTGATGTCGAGCTTGTCGGTGACCGGCAACTGGGCGAGCATCTCGCGCGGCGCGCAGCCGCTGCGCGCGAGCGCGCGAAAGGTGTCGTAGGCCGGGACCGTGTCGAGCGCCCAGGCGAGCGTGTCCTCGAGCTTCGCGTCCGCCCCCGCGGCGCTGGTGCGCGCCCCCACCTGGCTCGCGAAGCGGCCGTAGGCGGCGCCCAGGCGCACGCTCGGCGGCAGGAGCGAGTAGGCGCGGCCGGCCGAGGCCTTGAGCCAGCCGGGCGCGCCCAGGTAGCGGCCAAGGTAGGGGTGCAGGAGATCTTCGAGGGCCATCGCGTGGGTCATGGCGCTAGAAGCGCGGCCGGCGCTCGAAGGCGTCGGTGACCGTGAGGTCGCCGGCGCGATTGAGGGTGTGGATGCCGAGCGTGTCGGGCTCGCGCGGCACGATTTGGCTTTCCTCTTCCTCGGCGAACTCATCCTCGGTCAAGCGCGTCACGCGGTGCAGCGCGATGCCCGAGCCGTAGAGCGGCGCGCAGATCTGCCCCGGGCGGTAGAGGCGGTTGCCGCTCCAGAAGAGATGGCCCGCGGGACGGCTGCTGCGAACGTCGCTCTTCACCGGGTTGCGCCGGTGGGGCCTCCATTCGCCCAGGAGCGTGGCCGAGCTGAAAAGGAAGAGCTCGTCGTTGATCTCTTCGCCTTGGGCGGCGCCGTTGGCGAACATCCACCAGCGGTCGCCGAGGCGTGTGAGGGTCGCGTCCGCGCAACGCACATCCTTCATCAGCACGCGCTCGAGCTGCCATTTCGCCGGAAACTCCACGCAGCGGTAGATCTCGACCGTGTTGTTGTGCGCGGTCTCGGGAATCATGTAGAGGGTGCCGCCCTCCTCGACGAGGAAGGGATACGACAGGTGGTAGTCGCGCTCGAGCACCTTCACCGGCGTCGAGGCGTTGCCCTCGCGGTCGACTTCGACCACGCTGATGTGGGCTTTCGAGGCGCCCAGGGGCAGCTCCTCGAAGAAGATGTAGTTGCGGCCGGCCACTTGAATGGGGAACGGGTCCGCCCAGTACCAGCCGTTCGGCGGGCTCAGGCGGAAGAAGCCCTCGAGCGAGCCGGTCCATTCCGCGGCTGCGCCGAACCGGTAGGCGATCGACCAGGTGTCGACGGTGAGGGCTTTTTCGGCAGCGCGTTGCGCCACGCGCTTGCCCATCGTGGTGATGTCGCGGATCAGGCCAGCCACGCCGGGGAAGGTGTCGGCGGGCAGGTCGCGCGCGGGCTCGGTGCCCATCTCGACCCACTTGGCACCGCCCGCATGCAGGTCGCGCAGCGTTCGCGCGACGAAGTCCACGGTCTTGGCGAACAGCGCGTCGCGGCTGCGCGTGACGGAAAACGGGAATGCGCGCCCCCACGACTGGTAGGCGATGCGGTCGGGCTTGCCGGCCCCGGGGTGGATGCGGATTCCCGAGGCGACGACCGGCTTCGCGTCGATCGCCTCGCGCACGCCCGCCATCGGCTCGAACGTGCCCTGGTCCTCGCCGAAGCAGAAGCGCCACGTGCCGTAGCGCGCGGCGCCTTCGAGCACGCCGTCGTCCATCTGGCCGAGCGCGAAGGCGACGTCGAGACGCGCATCGCGGATGCGGGCCTTCCAGCAGCGCTCGTCCTCGCCCATCTCCACGCGGCGCTCGGGCGCCACCAACGAATTCAGGTCACGCGTGCCCGACCAGTTCGAGCGGCTGCCGAAGAGCGCGCGGTCGCAGCGGCGGTAGGCGCGCCACAGCAGCGGCACCTTCGAGGCGCCCGGGTGCGGGCGGATCGCGACCAGCGCGATCTCGGCGAAGTCGCCGGCGCCGGCGCGGGCGAGCGCGTCGGCGATCCAGCGCGACTGGTGCGGGGAATCCGAGAAGACGCCGACCCGCAGGCGCGGCTTCCTTACAGCCTCCACACGCGCACCCCTTCGCGCTTGAACGGGAGCGGGTCGAGCGCGGCCTTCACCTGCACCAGGCAGCCCTGGCGGACGATCTTCTTGAGGAATGCCTCGGTCGGCATCGCGAGGAAGCCCTTGTGGGCGACCGCGAGGATCAGGCAATCGGCGGCGGGCAGCTGGTCCCAGGTGCGCAGCTTGATGCCGTACTCGTGCAGCGTCTCGTCGGCATCGGCTTCGGGGTCGTGCACGAACACCTCGCAGCCGAACTGCTCGAGCTCGCGGATCACGTCGATCACCTTCGAATTGCGGATGTCCTTGCAGTTTTCCTTGAAGGTGAGGCCGAGGATGTTCACCTTGGCGCCGAGGATGTTGCGGCCCTGGTGGATCATCTGCTGGATGGCCTTGCGCGCCACGTAGGGTCCCATGCCGTCGTTGATGCGCCGCCCCGCGAGGATCACCTCGGGGTGGTAGCCGGCGAGCTCGGCCTTGTGCGTGAGGTAGTAGGGATCGACGCCGATGCAGTGGCCACCGACCAGGCCCGGGCGGAAATTGAGGAAGTTCCACTTGGTCGCTGCGGCGTTGAGGACCTCGTGGGTATCGATGCCGAGGCGGTCGAAGATGATCGAAAGCTCGTTCACGAACGCGATGTTGAGATCCCGCTGGGTGTTCTCGATCACCTTGGCGGCTTCGGCCACCTTGATCGAGGACGCCTTGAAAACGCCCGCCTTCACCACGGAGGCATACAGGTCGGCCACCTTGTCGAGGGTGGCGGCGTCGTCGCCCGAAACGACCTTGAGGATCTTGGAGAAGGAATGCTCCTTGTCGCCCGGATTGATGCGCTCCGGCGAGTAGCCGACGTGGAAGTCCTGCTTCCAGCGCATGCCCGAGCAGCGCTCGAGGATCGGCACGCAGATCTCCTCGGTCGCGCCGGGATAAACGGTGCTTTCGAAAACCACCGTGGCGCCCGGCTTCAGGTTCTTGCCGACGATGCGCGACGCGCTCTCGAGCGGGGAGAAGTCGGGCTGGCGCGCCTCGTTCACCGGCGTGGGCACCGCGACGATCACGAAATCGGCGCGGCGGATCTGCTCGGGGTCGTCGGTGACCAGGAGCAGGTGCGCGCGCTTGAGCTCGTCCGGGCTCACTTCGCCCGTGGTGTCGTTGTGCTGCTTGAGGTTATGGACCTTCTTGGCCGACAGGTCGTAGCCCACCGTGGGCCGCACCTTCCCGAACTCCACCGCCACCGGAAGGCCCACGTACCCCAGCCCCACGACGCAGACAGTCGGCAGGGTGGTTTCGGGACCGGCCGACGCGTCGGCGGGTGAACGTTCATCAAGGATGGGGACTTCGAGCATTGCAGCCTCCGGGCGATCGGTGCGAGAGATGAAAACGGATGGCCAATTCTTGTGGGGCAGTTTTAAACGACGGCCGGACCCCCCCCTGCCGAAGGGACTATTCGCTGCCAGCTACACGTTTGCCGGACCCCGGCCGACACCGGGTGGACCAAGCGCCGCCCGTCGTCCTGTTGCTATTGGTGATCAGAATCGATCCAGAAGCAGAGGAGATTCCATGAATTCCGAGTACTCAGAACAGATCCGCGCCATCGTCGCCGCCCACGGACGACTGCTCGCGGACGTTGGTGCGCTCACTGACGATTCCGACCTCTATGCAGCCGGGCTCACGTCGCTGTCGACCGTGAACCTGATGCTCGCCTTCGAGGAGCACTTCGACGTCGAGTTTCTCGACCGGATGCTCGGCCGCACGACCTTCCAGTCCATACGCGCCTTGTCGGGGGCAATCGCCGAACTGCGTGGGACTCGTCTTACGGCGCCGGCGTCCGAGCCCGTCGAAAGGCTTCGGGGGGCGGCATGAGCCCCGCCCAGCTGGCCATTGCCCCCGCGGCGCTGCTGATCTGCGGCATCGCCGGCTACCGCAAATGCACGTCGGCTTGAGGGAGGCCTGATCCCCATGTGCGTGATGCCCGCTCCCCACCCCGCCGGTCACCCCCGCCCCGGCCAAGGGCATGCTGGGGCAGGCTCCGGCTGGGGCTCAATCACACCTCATCCGATCCACGCCGAGCCCGAGGGCGACGCCTACGGCGCCTACCGCCAGGAGCTGATCGCCGCCGGCCTGCTGGTCGAGATGGGCGTGCCCGGCCTCTACGGCCGTGGGCGCGACTTCGAGCATGTGATCGACCGCTTCGATGCGATCGTCGCCGCCGAAGGCGCGAAGCTGCAACCCGAGCTCATGCGCTTCCCGCCGATCTTCAACCGGTCTTCGTACGAGCAGATCGACCACATCCACAACTTTCCCGACCTCATGGGCTCGGTCCACACCTTCTTGGGCGACGAGCGCGGGCACCGCGAGCTGCTCGGCAAGTTCGAGCGCAAGGAAGACTGGAGCCGGGACCTCACCGCCGCGCGCGTGATGATGACGCCCGCGATCTGCTATCCCCTGTATCCGACCGCCGCCAACAAGACGCTGCCCGCGGGCGGGCGGCGCGTGGACCTGCAGGGTTACGCGTTCCGCCACGAGCCCTCGCCGGACCCGGCGCGCATGCAGATCTTCCGCATGCACGAGTTCGTGCGGCTGGGCACGCCCGAGGAGGCCCTCGAGCACCGGGCCTTCTGGCTCGACAAGGGCGCGGAGATCTTCAATTCCGTCGGCCTTCCCGTCGAGACCGTGGTCGCCAACGACCCCTTCTTCGGGCGCGGCGGCAAGGTGCAGAAGGCGATGCAGCGCGAGCAGGCGCTCAAGTTCGAGTTCGTGATCCCGATCTGCTCGGCCGAGAAGCCGACCGCGATCGGCTCCTGCAACTATCACATGGACCATTTCGGCGTGGCCTTCGACATCAAGACCGCCGACGGCGCCGTGGCGCACAGCGCGTGCGTGGGCTTCGGCCTCGAGCGCATCGCGCTCGCGCTCTTCAAGACCCATGGTCTCGAGCTGGCCCGCTGGCCCGGGGAAGTGCGCAATGTGCTGGCCCTCGACTGAGCCCGGCCGCCACTGCGGCGCCCGGATCGAGTCGGCCGCCCGATGGAAACGCCCCGGCGAGGTGATGGTCACTCTGAAGAGCGACACGTTCCTGCAATCGGTCGCGATCGATTGCCTGGGCTTCACCCCCGACGACAACACAACTAGCGTCCGCGCACCCGCAATTCCGGAGAATCGATCAAGATGAAACGCGATGACCTCGACCTGGCGGCCCTGAGCGCCTCCAGCGACGCCACCCCGCACGATGTGCAGCGCCACCCCCTGTATTTCGGCGAAGGCGCCAACGCCACCTTCGGCTGGTATCACCATGCCGCACGCCCGATCGCGCGCGACTGCGTCGCGGTGCTGTGCTCGCCGATCGGTCCGGAATCCACCCGGTCCCATCGGACCGTGCGCCATCTCGCCGATCGCCTCGCGCGCGCCGGCATCCCCGCGCTGCGTTTCGATTATCACGGCGTCGGCGACTCGCCCGGCGACGAGCGCGACCCTCGCCGCATCGAGCACTGGAAACGCAGCATCGCGACTGCGGTGCGCCACGCGAAGCTGGTGAGCGGCTGCGAGCGCGTGTGCCTGATCGGCGTGCGACTCGGGGCGACGCTCGCCGCGCTCGACGCCGATGAGACCGGCGCGGACCTGATCGTGCTGTGGAACCCGGTGGTCAAGGGCCGCGCCTACGCGCGCGAGCTCCAGGTGATGTCGATGTCTGCGAAGCGCGCCTCCACCGATTCCGACGACGGCATCGAGAGCGCGGGATTCCACGTCTCCGCCGAGACCCTCGAGGCGCTCAAGTCGATCGACCTGACCGAAGCACGCTTCAAGCCGGGCGCGCGCGTACTCCTGGTCGGCCGCGACGACATGACGGGCGACCGCGCGTTCGCCGAGCGCCTCGTGGGCTCGGGCATCCCGACCGACGACGTCACCGCCCCCGGTTGGAACGCGATGATGGCCGACCACCAGTTCACCGAGGTGCCCGAGCAGGCGCTCGCGACCATCTCCGACTGGGTCCTCGTCCACAGCCTGGCGCGGCCGGCGCAGTCGCGCGCCCCCGCAACCGACTGCCGCCCCACGCTCGCGGTCGACGGCATCGAAGAGCAGCTGTGCCATTTCGGCGAGGCGGGCCACCTCTTCGGCATCCTCGCCCGGCCGCTCGCGGCCACCGACAAGCCCGCCATCGTGATGCTCAACGCGGGATCGATCCATCATGTCGGGCCCCATCGCCTGTATGTGCGGCTCGCTCGCCAGCTCGCGCAATCCGGGTACCCGGTGCTGCGCATCGACCACGAGGGCCTCGGCGACAGCGTGCGCCGCATGCCGGGCCGCGAGAACCATCCCTATCCGCCGACGGCCCAGGACGACGTGCGTGCTGCGATCGCATTCCTGCGCGAGCAGCACGGCCACGAGCGCTTCTATCTCATGGGCTTGTGCTCCGGCGCGCACACCGCGTTTCACGCCGCGCGGCAGTTGGTCGACCAGCCCATCGAGCGATTCATCCTCATCAACCCCTGGTACTTCTACTGGGCCGAAGGCATGAGCCTCGATACCAGCGTGAACCACTACCAGAATGTCGCGGGCTACCAGCGCTCGATGCGCGATCCCTCGCGCTGGAAGAAGCTCCTCGAGGGCGAAGTCGACGTGATGCGGCTCGCGCGCGTGAGCGCGGCGCATGTCGCCAAGACCGCGAGAGGACGCTGGATCGACCTGAAGGAGATGCTGGTGCCGTCGGCCGGTACCCGGCTCTCGCAGGACCTGCGCGGGATCGCGGGCCTCGGCCGCCGCCTCGACCTCTACGTCTCCGACGGCGAGCCCGCCGGCGCCATCCTCGCGACCGAGGCGAAACGCGCAGTGAACCGGGCCCGCCGCGCCGGCCTCATGTCGATCGCGACCGTGAACGGCGGCGACCATACGTTTTCCCAGGGCGCGCCACGCGACGAGTTGATCCGCCGCATCCGCGCCGATTTGTCCCGCAACGACTGAAGGAGAAAACCATGAAACGCCAGCAGATCCTCGCCGCCATCGCCCTCGCCGCACCGCTCGCCGTGCTCGCGCAGACGTCGTATCCCAGCCGCGAGGCGCCGTACTACCGCGACGCGCCAAGCGTCCGTGAGGCGCCCATGACCCGCGAGGAGCTGCGCGACTGCATGGATCTCAACGCCTCGATGCGCGACCAACTGGAGCAGCTTGACCGCGAGCGGCAGGTGCTCGACCGCGAGACCGATGCGATCGCGCGCTCCGCCGCACGGCTCGCCGATGAGCTGCGCAACCTCGACTCCTTCAATTCCGCGGCCGTTGCCAGCTACAACGCACGCTCGGCCGAGCACAATCGCGCTGCCTCCGTTCACAACCGCCGCGTGGCGGACATGAACGCGCGCGCGTCTTTCCACAACGACGACGCGGGTGATGTTTCCTCGGCGTGTGCGTCGCGCTACTACCTGCTGCGCGACCGCGACGCCCTGCGCCGCGACCGCGGCTCAATCCGCTGACGGCCTCCAGGGCGTTTCCCCGCTTGCGGGAGCCGCTCGCGTCCGGGGTTTGACGAGGGCGAGGCCGTGGGTGAAGGACGCTGCCTCACGGGAGCGTGCGCCGCGACACGGCGTGTCGCGGTTCCCTCGGCACTCGAAAAGCCCCGGCGTCGCGTCCTGATCGTCAACCTCCCGACCGAATCGACCGGGTTGCACCCCCGGTCGATTCCTGGACTCGGCCGCGCCGAAACCCCGGGGCTTTTCGAGTGCTTCGGCGCGCTCCAGATCGGCACCGTCCTTCACCCAGGCCTCGCTCCCGAGTTGCTGACATCACGATGCTGCGGATCGGTGCTGGCGCATGGTGCCGCGCATCGGAGCCACTCCTTTCGGGGAAGGGCGTCGAGGAAGGGCCGATCTGGAGCGCGCCGAGGAAACCGAAAACGCACGGGGTTTCGGCATGGGCGAGTCCAAGTGGGCGAGGTCACCTCGCACACAATCAAGGAGGTTGACGATCAGCCCGTGCCGCCGTGCGTTTTCGGCTTTCGAGGGCACCGCGCGCGTCTGCGCGGGCGGCGCTGCTCCCGTGAGGCGCTTCCTCGACGCCCTTCTCCCGAAAAGGGGGAAGCTCGCCTAGTCAGCCGCGTCGGCGAAAGCTTCGGTGCGGCGCGGCGCGAGGCTCGCCACGTACCAATCGATGGCGCGGGCGAGCCCGGCATCAACGCTATGGGTGGGCTTGTATCCCAGGCGGGTCTCGATCTTCGAGATATCCGCGCGCGAGAAGCGCACGTCACCCGCACGGAAGTCGCGATACACCGGGGCCGCGGCCTTGAAGCCCGGCTGGTGGCGCGCGAGCTCGTGGCAGAGCGCCGCGTGCAGTTCGTTGAGCGTGGTCGAGCCGCCCACCGCCACGTTGTAGACGTTGTTCACCGCCTCGGCATTGGTCGTGGTGCCCGAGAGCAGGTTCGCCTGCACCACGTTCTCGATGTAGCAGAAGTCGCGCGCGGTCTCGCCGTCGCCGTAGATGTCGACTGGCTCCTCGCGCAGCATCGCCGCAACCCACTTGGGGATCACCGCCGCGTAGGCGCCCGCGGGATCCTGGCGCGGGCCGAAGACGTTGAAGTACCTGAGGCCGACGGTCTCAAGCCCATAGCAGCGGCCGAACACGTCGGCGTAGAGCTCGTTCATGTGCTTGCCGGCGCCATAGGGCGAGAGCGGCCGGCCGATCTGCTCCTCGACTTTCGGCAGCCCGGGCCAGTCGCCGTAGGCGGCGCTCGAGGCGGCGTAGACGAAGCGCTTCACGCCGGAATCGCGCGCTGCGACCAGCATGTTGAGGAATCCGCTGACGTTGACCTCGTGGCTCGTGATCGGGTCGTCGATGGAACGCGGCACGCTGCCCAGCGCCGCCTCATGCAGGACCACATCCGCGCCGGAACACGCCTCGCGGCAGGTGTCGAGCGAGCGAATATCTCCTTCGATGAACTTGAAAGACGCCCAGGCCTCGGTGCCGACCGCTTGCCGGACCTGGTCGAGGTTGTGCTGGAATCCCGTGGCGAAATTGTCCAGGCCGACGACCCGCTGGCCGAGCTTGAGCAGGGCCTCGAGCAGGTTCGAGCCGATGAAGCCGGCCACGCCGGTCACGAGCCAGGTGCGCTGGCCGGCTGCGATCTGGGGGAACTGCGACTTGATGTCGTCCATGGGTGTCTCCGGCGCCATCAGGCGCGCGCGGCCTTGTTGCGGATCGAATCGATGAAGGCGATGAGGTCGCCCCACCGTCCCGTCAGGTACAAGGCTGGAGGATAGGCAATCGCCATGATCAGCCCGCCCGCCAGCAGGGTCGGGAAACTAGTCCATTCGGACCAGTGCAGGAGGAGCCCCGCGAGCCCCGCCGCCAGCATCGCGGCGACCAGGAGGGCGCCCAGCGCGCCCCAGTCCTGCAGGCGCCGGATCGGCGTCTCGGTGAGCAGGGCGATGCGCTGCAGCGACAGGAGGCGCTCCGCGTAGATCGCGGCGACACTTCCCATCGCCGCGCCCATCAACCCGAAGTTCATCGCACCGTAGATCGACAGCGGCAGCGCGATTAGCAGCACGATCCCGTTGGCCTTGGCCGCGAACGCGCCCTGGCGCAGCACGAAGAGCGTGCTCACCAGCTCGACGACGAAGGCGATGAGGCCGATGGAATACAGGCGCAGCACCGGCACCGCGTCGAGGTAGGTCGCGGTATAGATCAGCTTGATGAGCGGCTCGGCGAAGACGAAGGCGAACGCGAGCAGCGGGTAGACCAGCAGCGCCACCATGCAGTTGGCGCGGCTGTTGAGCGCGAGCATCCCGGCGAAATCGCCGGTGGACTGCAGCCGGCTCATGCTCGGCAGGAAGACGTGGTTCACCGATTGGCGGAAGATCTGCACCAGGGGTGCAAGCACCGTGGCGACCGAGAACGACGCGAACTGCGGCACGGTGAAAAGCGCCGCGGCGATCCACTGGTCGCCCTGGGTGCGCACGCCGTGCAGCGTTCCCGATAGCGCAAAGGGCGCGGCCTGCTTCACCTGGGCACCGAACGTGTCCCTGCGCGCGAGGGGGCGCCCGAGGCCGTGGTTCTTCGCCACGTAGTAGACGAGGATCGCGGCCTTGAGCGCGGTGAAGGCGAGCAGCGTCCACAGCACCGGAGCGAGCTCCCGGGTGAAGATCGCCGCCGCGGAAAGCGCGACCGCACGGATCGCCGAGAGCGAGATCACCGCCTTCGCCTGCCACGCCACGCGCTCCTCGGCGGTCGGCAGGATGTCGAGCAGCGAGGCGAACACCCAGGCGAGCACGAACGCCGGGACCACGATGCCGTAGCCCTCGTGGATCGCCTCGAGCTTGCCGGGCAGGAACGGATTCCATTCCGAGAGCGCCCATGCCGAGATCACCCCGGCGAACAGCAGGAAGAGCATCGTCTGGTTGATGTAGAGGCGCTGGGTGGGCCGGTCGGAGCGCGGCAGGAAGTAGTAGAGGCTGGGCGCCATGCACATCGGCGTGACCAGCATCAACGTGGAGACCGCGAGCCACAGCAGCCGGTACTCGCCGAAGCTCTGCGGGTCGAGGGTGCGCGTGAGCACCATCGGCAGCAGGAACTGCAATGCGTAGTCGACCGCGTTGGCGGTGCCGAGCGAGAGCGCGCGGCGCTCGAGGGTCGCGGTCACCGCGCTCATGGCTTGCGGGCGAGATGCGTGAATTCGCGCTCGTACTGGCCCACCACGGCCTCGATCGAATGGGTCTCGCGGTGGTGGGCGAGCACCTTCTGGGAGGCCTGCTGCCAGGCAAGGTCGTCGCTCATCAGCCGCTCGAGGCGCGCGACCGCCTGGTCCACGTCGGACACGATGTCGTAGACCGGCTGCCCGTCGCGGGATGCGCCCACGTCAGTGAAGCCGACCGCCGGCACGCCGCGCGACCAGGCCTGCAGGAAGGTGTTGGGGAAGCCCTCGTACTTGGAGGTGTTGAGGAAGACGCGCGCGCGCCCGAATTCCCGGTCGGCCTCCGCGAACGGCAGGAAACCCTTGAATTCCACGTTCGGCAATTTCGCGGCCGCCTCGCGCATCGCGCGCGAATACTCCTCGCCGCGGCGGCCCGAGTCCCGGCCGCCGACCATCACGAAGCGGTACTGCGGCATGCGGCGCGCGATCTCGAGGGCGAGCTCCGGGCGCTTCTGCTCGCGCACCGTCGACACCCACAGGATGCAGCCGCGGCGATCGGCCCGGGCATCGGCGGTTGTCGGAAAGACGTTGGGAATGAGGAGCCCCTCGCGGCCGTAATTCTTGCGCAGCAACTCCAGCTGGTTGGGGTTCTGCACGAACACGCGGTCCACGCGCCGCAGTCCGTACTCGAACAGCATGATGTCGCGCGCGAACGCGATGTCCTGGCGCTTCGGGATGAAGTCCACGTCGGAGGCGCCGGCGTACACCGAGCGCTTGCCGTTCGCCTTGCAGAAAGCGGCGAGAAACCCGGTGTAGGCCGCGGCGGTGCGCTGGTAATAGACGTCGGCGTCGACGCGCTTCAGCGCGCCCCAGAGCGAGGTTAAGCGCGGGTGGAAGAAGCGCACCACCGGGATCCCCTCGTCGGGCTTGTGCATGTTGTGGATCGTGACGCCGTCCACGACGGTGCCGTCCTGCTGGCCGTAGTCGATCGAGATCATCGACACCTTGTAGCCGCGGCTGGCGAGCGTCTTGGCGATGATCGTCTGCTGCAGCTCGGCGCCGCCGACCACCTCGATGGTCTTGCTGCCGGCGAAGGTCGGCCACGTGGTGGGCGCGAGGAAGCAGATGTGCGGGCGCCGGGCGCTCTCGGGCGCGGGACCGCCCTGCCCGTTCCCGGACACGGTGCCCGCGCTCATCTCGCGCTCAAGCGGCTTGGGCATGGGGGACGGCCCGTACGTACCGTGCATAGACGCTTTCCAGCTCCCGGGCTGCGGTCTCGATGCTCGCGTGGGCACGCACCCAGCGTTTCTGCTCGCCGGCGATCGCCTCGCGATCGGCGTAGGCGTCCGCGATGGCGCGGGCGAGCGCCTCCGGCGAGCGATCGGCAACGATCTGGGTCGAGCGCGGGAGGATGTGCTTGATGTCCGAGTACTCGGTACTCACCACCGGGACGCCGAGGACCATGCCCTCGAGCACGACGTTGGGAAAGCCTTCCCAGCGCGAGGTCATGAGCTGCACGTCGCACTGCGCGAGGATCGCGGGGGCGTCCGACCGGGCGCCGGCGAACACCACCTTGTCGGGGGTAAGGCCCAGCTCCTGGTAGCGATCCATCACCCTGCGCTTGTAGTCGCTGGTGTCCGAGTCGCGGCCGGCCTGGTAGGCCCCCGAGCCGCCGAGGGAGTCGCCGAGGAACAGCACGCGCCAGTCGGGCGCGAGGCTGAGGAGCGCGGCCGCGGTGTCGAGGGCGAGCGGATAGTCCTTGGCCGGCTTGATGTGGCCGATCATGCAGGCGATGCGCACCGGGTCCTGGCCGAAGAACTCCGCGCGATGATCGACGCCGCTCGCGCCCTTGCGCTCGAAGTCCTCGATGCGCATGCCGTTCCACACGACGTGCATGCGCTCGGGACGGTAGCCGTAGAGCCTTTGGGCGAAGGCGCTGCCCGAGCGGGAGTTCGCGACCACGCCGTCGACCAGCCCGCGAGTGAGCCAGTGGGCGACCTTCTGCGTGCGCGAGATCTCGTAGTTGTCGCTTCTCTCGGAGTTGAGCACCGCAGCGCCGGTGCCGGCGGCCGCGAGGCGCGCGTAGATGTCGCCGTCGAAGAGGAATCCGTGGACGATCTCGGCGCGCCAGTTGCGGATCTTGCGCCGCAGGCGCAGGAGCACGGCCGGATCCAGCTTGACCTTTTTCTGGTCGACGATCACCTCCACGCCGCTGCCGGCAAGCTCCGCGGCGCGCGGGGCATCGTCGTTCAGCGTGTAGATCGCCACCTGGTGACCGCGGCGCGCGAGCTCGCGCGACAGCTCCACCACCTGCTTCTGGGCGCCGTGGTAGGCGAGGTCGCTAATTACAAACAACACGCGCATGCTGCGTTCCTTCCGTCTGTTGCTTGTTGCCGGTCATCCAGCGGCTGCGCCACAGCTCGAAGGCGATCAGGTACCAGAGCTTCTGCATGTCGAGGCGGTCGTTGCCCGGACCGCCATCGCGGAAGTTGGTGACCGCGCGCGACACCATGTCGGGATCGAGGATGCCGGCGTCGCGGATGCGCTGCGGCGCGAGGTACTCGTGCACCAGGGGCGCCAGCTCGCCGCGCAGCCAGCCGGCGAGCGGGATGCCGAAGCCCTGCTTCGGGCGCTCGAGCAGCTCGCGCGGCACCAGCTTGTAAAGAACCTTCCGCACCAGGTGCTTCGGGCCCAGCGGGCCGCGCTTCAGCGACATCGGCAGGCGCAGCGCGAACTCGGCCAGCCGATGGTCGAGGAAAGGCTCGCGCCCCTCGAGCCCCGAGGCCATCGTGGTGCGATCGACCTTCACCAGGATGTCGTCGGGAAGGAAATGACGGATGTCGCGGTGCGCCATCTGGGCGGCGTAGCTGCCCGCGGGGCCCGCGATGCTATCGCGGGGCGTCGTGGCCCTGCCCAGCATGTGGGTGATCTCCCATGGCGTCCATGAGGTCATCGCGAGGTCGTACACCAGCGTCCGGTCGAGGGCGGGCAGCATGGCCCGCAGCTTTTCGAGCCGCTCGACCACGTTGCGGCGCGTCGCGTGGCGCAGCCCCATCGGCATCGGCATCAGGCTTGCCGCGGTGCGCAGGCTGCCGGAGCCCAGCAACCCGAGCGATTTCGAGAATGCCGAGCGCGCCGCCTGGGGCCAGCGCGCCATGGCGCGCTCGCGGTCGGCGACGATGCCGTAGTGACTGTAGCCGTTGAAGAGCTCGTCGCCGCCGTCGGCCGAGAGGGCTACTTTCACATGCTCGCGCGCCATCTTCGAGACGAGGTAGGTCGGCACGCCCGAGGAGTCGCCGAACGGCTCGTCGAAGAGATCCGCCCATTGCGGCAGCACCGCGTCCATGTCGGCCGCGGTCACGATCTTTTCGGTGTGCGTGGTTCCGAGGTGCTGCGCCACCCGCTTCGCGTGCCCGGCCTCGTTGAAGCGCGGATCGTCGAAGCCGATGGTGAAGGTCCGCACCTCGCCCCCGCCGTAGCGCTGCAGGATCGCGGCCACGGCCGAGGAGTCGATGCCGCCGGAGAGGAACACGCCCACGGGCACGTCGGAGACCATGCGATAACGGAACGCATCGATCATCAGGAATTCGAGTTGGCGCTCCAGGTCTTCCTCGGTGCCCTCGAGGGGCTCGAGGCCCTCGTGCGCAGTCCAGTAGCGGTGCGTGGCGGGTTCGCCCACCTCTCCCAGCTCGAGCCAATGGCCCGGCAGGAGCTTGGACACGCCCTTGTAGATCGAGCGCGGGGCGGAGATGTAGCCGTATTGCAGGTACTCGCCGAGCGCGTCACGGTCGATTTCGGGGACCCACGCCTGGAACGCGCGTAGCGCCTTCAGCTCCGAGCCGAACCAGAAATTGTTGCCGTTCCACGCGTAGTAGAGCGGCTTCACGCCCAGGCGGTCACGCAGCAGGAGCATGCGGCGCTCCTGCTCGTTCCACACCGCGATGGCGAACATGCCGATGAACTTGTCGACGGCCTTCACGCCCCACTGCTGCAGCGCGGCGAGAATCACCTCGGAGTCGCCGCTCGAGCGGAAGCGATGGCCGAGCGCTTCAAGCTCGGCGCGCACCACGGCGAAGTTGTAGACCTCGCCATTGAAGACCATCGTGAGCGTGCCGTCGGGCGAGCGCATCGGCTGGTGGCCCAGCGGCGAGAGGTCGAGGATCGACAGGCGCGTGTGGCCGAGGGCGACGCGCCCGCCCGGGCGCACCCAGACGCCGTTATCGTCGGGGCCGCGCTGCTTGAGGCTTGCCACCGACGCGCCGAGGTCGTTCAGCCACGCGCCCGGATCCCCGCGACGCGTCCAGTAACCGGTGATTCCGCACATTTACGTCGCTCCCGCTGTTTGAGCCGGCACCCGCGGCGCCAGCTTTTTCCGGACTCCATACGCAATTCCCACCGCGAGCCAGAGGAAGGCCTGCTCCGGCTTCGGCGCGAGGCTGCTGCCGGCCATGCCGGCGACGAGGAACGACACCAGCCCCGCCGCGGCCCCCTCGAAGAAGCCCTGCAGCGCGGGAACCAGCCGGTCGTCCTTCGCGAGGCGGCGGAAGTCCTTCCAGGTGATGAACCAGAAGGCGCAAAGAAGCGCGGCGCCGACCAGGCCCACGTCGTAGATCGCCTGGATGTATGCGTTATGCGGGTGCCCGACAAACGGCATCATCCCGAGGATCATCGGCTTCGCCCACATCACGGCGCCCAGTCCATGGCCCCAGATCGGGCTGCTCAGGAGCTCCGGGAGCAGCGGGCCCCAGATCTCGTCGACGCGGCCCGCGCTCACGGTGTTGCTGCTCTCGCCCCAGCCCATGGTCACGCGGTACCAGACCGCGCCAGGGGTGAAGTACAGGCCCACGGGAATGAGCACCAGCGCGAGCAGCAAGGTCTTGCGGCTACGCCGGGACAACAGGTAGATCACGTTCACCAGGATGAACCCGAGGAATGCGCCCCGCGAGAACGTCAGGAGGAGCGCCAGCACCACCACGCCCATGGCGGCGATGCAGAGGGTCTTCATCCCGAGGGTGGGGGTACGGTCCCAGGTGAACAACAGCATCGCGTAGGCGATGGCGTAGAGGCGCCCGAGGTCGTTCGCGTGCATGCCGAGCGCCGAGAAGAAATGGCGCGCGTAGGTGCCTGCGAGCGCCGAGATCGAAACGCCCGACATCGCGGTGTAGACCAGCACCACGCCGGCCATGAGGGCGACCGACACCAGCATCGGCGTGATGAAGCGCTCGGGCCGGGCGCTGCGCGCAACCGCGACCGAGACCAGCAGCGCGTACAGCACGAACGTGAGCGGCTTCAGCAGCATGTCGCGCACGTAACCGAACGCGTTGGTGAAGAAGATCATCTCCGTATCGTGGAAGATGGCCGGAATCTCATTCACGTGGGGGGCGCCCAGCGCCGCGCCCACCGCGAGCGGGGCGAGGTACAGCCAGACGAGCGGCTTCGGCATCAGGCGCCAGAGCGTGCCGTCGCCTGCCACGCGCATCACCATCAGGCCGAGGGACGTGATCAGCAGCAGGTTGAGGGGATTCAGGCCCGTGATCCCGAACATCGCGTGCGGGAACACATAGCTTTGCGAGATCGGCATGATCAGGACCAGCATCACGATCCCGACGCGGAAATCGCGTACGCAGAAGAGGCATGCGACGAGGCTCAAGCCGATGATCGCGGCGGCGACACCCCCGAGCGCGATGGCCACGCCGCACACGGCGCCGAAGGCCATGAGCCCGGCGATGGCCGCAACGCGCACCAGGCGCGGGTCGAACGTTACCGTCTCCTGCCAGTCGCGCAAGCGTGCCGACAGGCCGTAGGTGGGGGCGGAGGAAGACATGTCGCGGCTCACCCTTGCGGGGCGCCGATGAGGCGCGCCGTCTCCCCCGCGGGAATGGCGGCGACGATCGCGGACATGAACGACTCCTGCGCGGCGAAGGCGCGCGGGGCGTCGGTGGACAGGCTCGAAACCCTCACCAGCATGCCGTCGGGAACGCGCCCGGCGAGCCCGTTCTCGAGCTGGACCTTGAGGCGCTCGAGGCGGCCCAGCACCACGCGGTCTCCCATCGTGAACCAGTAGGTCACCGGCTCGGAGCGCTCGCCGCGCACCGCGAGCATGCGCGTCACCGGGATGGTGCGCCCGGCGGTGGAATAGTTGCCGTGGGCGAGCGTGCGGATCTCGAAGCCCTGGGCGCGGTAGCAGACTTCCTGCCGATGGGCCTTGAGCGCGTCGCTCTGGTCACCGCCATGGGCGACCGTGAGCATCATCCGCTCGCCGCTGGCATTCACATAGGTGCGGCTCACGATCTGCCCGTAGAGCCGCGCAAGGTTCGCCTCGACATCGGGCGAGGGCGCCACCGGAACGTCATCGGGATCGATGTGCCAGCCCGCGAAGCTCGCCGGTATGAGCTGCTCCAGGTTCGCCGCCGCGCCCGGCGTCGCCACCGGCTTCAGCGCGGGCGCCGCAGCCGCGGTGAGCGCCATCGCGGCGCCCGCCACCAGTGCGATCCCCGAGAGCCGGGGGAAAATGGTGTCAGAGACCCTTTCTCCGCTGCCCGGGGAAGGAGAAATGGTCTCTGACACCATTTTCTTTTCAGTCAGGCGCCGCACCAGCTTGTCGTAGCCGACCAGCATCAGGAAGGCGCTGGCGAAGACGAAGAATCCGGCGAAGTCGTGCAGGAACCCCTGCGCGGCTTCCTCCCCCAGGTGGACCGTGACGAGCACGAGGGCCAGCACGCGCAGGATGTTGGCGGCGATGGCGATGGGGACGATGCCCGCGACCACGAGGGCCGTGCGCGCGATGCTGCGGCGACCCACGAGGTGGGCGTAGAGCAGGCCTACCGCGAAGAGGCTGTAGAGGGAATTGAGGCCCGAGCACGCGTCGGCCACCAGCAGCTCGCGTCCGCCCACTTCGAGCACCACGCCGCTGCGCTCGACCCCATAGCCCAATGCCTGGAGCAGGCCCGCGACCGAAGCCGAGACGAGCTGCTTGAGCGGGGAGGTCAACGCTTCGAGCACGAAGCCCGGCAGCGGCACCAGGAAGAGAAGGAACGCCAGCGGAAAGGCAAGCCGCTTCACGCCCTCGAAGCCTCGCACCAGCAGCACGCAGCCCAGGATCACGGGAAGGTGCGAGCTGACTTCGAACACCGTGAGCGACTGGGTGCGCCCCAGCAGGTACATCGCGAGCCCGAATGCGAGGAGAATCGCCCCGGCCAGCGGCGCCGCCTTCAGCCGGTTGTCGAGGAGCACCTCACGGCGGCGCCACAGCAGCCACGCGAAAACCACGAGGATGATCGGGCCATGGGCGTATGCATCGTCGCGCCACAGTCCCTTCGAGAGATCCACATAGGTCGGGATGTAGAGGAGTGCCAGCCCGAGCAGAAGCGCGATCCACGGACGCCATCCTGCGCGAGGAGCGGCATGGGCAAGGCTTCCCTCCTCCAGGATATTCGACATTCGGGCCTGACGGGCTCAGTACTCGTTGACGACGGTACCCACCACGCGCGCACCCGTGTCCGCGAGCGCGCGGATCACTTTCTGGGTCGACGCCAACGGGGTGTGGTTCTTGCGCGCCACCACCAGCGCATCGCTCGCGCGGAAGGTCACGCTCTGAACGTCGGCGTATTTCTTCGCCGGAGGCGTATCGATGATGATCACGTCGTAGACCGATTGCAGGTCCTTCATGAAGGCGGCGAACACCGGGCGCGACAGGAGCTCCTGCGGGTTCGGGGGAAGCGGCCCCGCGGGCAGCACCGACAGGCGAGTCATCCCGGGGACCGGGAACGTCGCCTTGTGGTCGGAGCGTCCCGAGAGCAGTGTCGAGAGTCCCTGCCCCTCGGGCAGTCCGAAGATCTGGTGCTGGCGGGGCTTGCGCAGGTCGGCGTCGACGAGCAGCGTGCGCGCACCCAGCTGCGAGAACACCACCGCGAGATTGGCCGCGAGGTAGCTGCGGCCCTCACCCGATTCCGGGCTCGCCACGACCAGCGACTTGCGGCCCTGCTCGGGGTTGTACCAGCGGATCAGGAGTTGCGTGCGCAGCGCGCGCAGCTCCTCGGTGCGCGGGTGGAAGGGCGCGAAGGCGGACACGAGCTCGCGACTCGGGCCTTCGGACGATGGCGTGAAATGCGGCATGTCGTACTGCTTGGCGAGCGCGAAGCGCACGTCGTCCTCGGTGATATAGCCAAGGCGCACGGCGGCTTCGCCGAAGCGCACGCTTTCCTTGCGCTGGCGCTCGAGCACGCGCTCGACCTCGCGCGGCGTGAGCTTGCCCTCCTCCACCAGGAGCGCGCCGATGCAGCGATCGGTGCGCACCAGGGCGCGGTGGGAATCCATCGGTACGACGTTTTCATTCAGGGACATGGTGTTTCCTTTAAGCGGGGCTGGGCAGCGCCTTCGCGCCGTTGCCTCCGAGCAGGCCCGACGGGTGCCACGGCTTCAGCGTCCCGAGGAGCGGTGCATCGAAGCCGGTTTCGAGGTCGTGGCCGGAGCGCACGCGGCGGTCGAGGATCTCGAGCAGGAAGACGGCGCCGAGGCCCAGGAGCGTCCCCATCGCAAAGCCGAGGAGGATGTTCAGGAGCGCCTTCGGTTTCGACGGCCCGTTGGGCTCGGTGGCCGGGTTGAGCACGGTCACGTTGGTCTGGCGCGCGCCGCTCTCGACCTTGTTCACGAGATGGCGGGCCAAGGCGGCTTCATAGGCCTTCTGGGCGGTGTCGACGTCGCGGGCGAGCACGAACGCCTCGTTCTTGGCGTCGCGCATCTCGATCACGCGGCGGCGCTGCTGTTCGAGCGCGGCGGCAAGCGAACCCTCGCGGGCCCGGTTCTGCGCCGTCACGTTCTGCACGCCGGTCACGACGCGCGCGATCTCGCCGTTCATGCGGCTGCGCAGCGCCGAGATCTCGCTCGCCTGCTGCTGGTACTGCGGATGGTTGGGGCCCAGGCGCGTGGAAAGCTCCTGCAGCTTGGCTTCCGCGCGCAGCAGCTCGGTCTTGAGCGTCTGCACCAGCGGATTGCCGATCACTTCGGGCAGGCTCTCGGGCGACTTGTTGCCGGTGGCAAGCCCCGAGCGCGACTGCGACTCGTAGGTCATGTTCTTGGCGATCAGCGACTGGGTGGAGAGCTCGGCCAGGCGCGAATTCTCGACGTCCAGGCGCTCGTCGGTGGCGATGATGCCCTTCTCCTTCTGGAAGGCCGCGAGCTTCTGCTGCGCGCTCTCGAAATCGCGGCGCAGCAGCTTCAGCTGGTCGTCGAACCAGGACGCTGCCTGCTTGGTGGGCTCGACGCGCAGCGACAGCGTGGTGTCCATGTACCCCTTGGCGAACGCGTTGGCCACGTCGGCGGCGAACTTCGGGTCGTCGGAGGCGTAGGTGAGCTGCATCACGCTCGACTGCGATCCGTTGACCTTGAGCTTCGCGAGCAAACCGCCGCCGATCCAATCCTCGATCGTGCCCTTGGCCTTCGACTGCACGAACGCCTGCTGGACGCCCTCGCCGTTGGCCAGGCCCAGGTCCTCGACTACCCGGCGCGCGACGCGCTGGCTGGTAATGATGTCGATCTGCGTCTGCATGTAGCCGATGCGCTCGCGCGCCGAGGGCACCGTGCCCGCCAGCGACTGCTCGTCACGGTTGTCGAGGAGCAGGGACACGGTCGACTCGTACGTCTTGGGCATCAGCAGGGTCACGACGACCGCCGCGGCCACCGTGGCCCCGAGCAGCGACAGGAAGACCCAGAAGCGCCCACGAAGGGCAAGCAGGTATTGATGGAGGTTCATTGATTGGCCTTGGAACGGTTACCGGGGATGCTCAGAAAAGGCTTTCGCGAACGTAGACGACGTCGTCGGTTTGCACCGCGTCGGTCAGGCTCACGTCGATCTTCCTGACGCCGCCGTTGTCGGTGCGGCGATGGACGCGGACCCCACGCTCGGTGCCGCGCACCGTGAGACCGCCGCCCATGGCGATCGCCTGCATCACCGTCATGTTGGGCTCGAGCCGATAGGCGCCCGACTTCTGCACTTCGCCGTAGACGTAGACCATCGGGGCGCGGTGGACGAAGAGGGTGTCGCCCGGCTGCAGCGTCACGTTGTTGTTGAGGTTGCCGGCGCGGAACATCTGCGCCAGGTCCACGTCGGTCTTGGTCGATTGGCCGTCGCGGGTCGAGACCACCGTCACGATGTCCGAGCCCGGGCCCGCAACGCCGCCGGCGGCGGCGAGGAAATCGGTGAGCTTGCTGTTCATCGCATCGATCGGGTAGCGGCCGGGCTTGTTCACGTTGCCCAGCACCGAGACCTGGCGGCTATTCACCTGGGCCATGGACACCGACACCTCGGGGTTGACCACGAAGCCGCCCGCGCGCAGCCGGTCGGCGATACGGGAGCCGACTTGCTGTGGCGTGAGGCCGGTCACCTGCACGTCGCCAATCATCGGGAAGAGGACCGTGCCCTGGTCGGTGACGCGGGCCTCGGTGTTGAGGTCCGGGTTGCGGAAGACGTTGATGCGCAGCATGTCGCCGGCGCCAACCGCTTCGAGCGCGGCGTTGGAGGCCTGCTGCGCGCTGGCCGGCGTGACGCTGGCGGGCGCGGCGATGGGCTGGAGCGCGACGGGTTTCGCCGTTGAAGGCGCGACGACGGCGAGGCGTGCGGTCGGCGACTGGCCGTGGGCCGCGGTGGCAAGGGCGGCAAGCACGACGAAGGCGGCGCTTGCTGCGGCGGTCGGGAGCGCGCTGCGGATCAGGCGGGGTTGCGGGGCGTTGTACATGTTGGGCTCCTAACGTTTTGGGGGGTCAGCTGCGGACTTCATAGCGGGCTTCATGGGTACGTTTGCGCCCCGCGAGGAACTGCTCGATCGCGGGCGCCGCCTCGCTCTCGGAGAGCGGGGCTTCGCGGGATTCGACCAGCTGCCATACCGAGGCGCCTTCCGGCGACGACATGGCAACCAGATCCCCCGGGCGCATCGAGGCCAGCCGCGGCAGCAGGGCGAGCGGCACGTCCTCGGCGGGATGGGTGAAGGCGGCCGTCTGGTAGGCGATGCCCTGCGTGGCGAGCCAGGTCTCGACTTCCTTCAGGCTGCGCGCCACGCCGACCCGCGCCTCGAAGCCGGCGAGATACGCGGCCGGCGCGCTCACGACGATTTCGCGGAGTGAATACAGGCGCCGGCCCTCGAAGAGGGCCGGGTGTGAAACGTAGAAAGCATGGATCTCGGAAGGCGTGACCAGTCCCGCTCGCAGCCCGGATTCCTCCGAGCACGCGGCGAGCGCCAGGGCCGCGGCGACCGCGGCGGCGCCCACGTAGCTGGATCTGGCCATGGCAATTCCTACGAGCGCTTCGAATTGCGGCGCACGATGAACCCGACCAGCGCAAGGCCGGCGAGCATCATCGCCCACTGCGAGGGCTCGGGAACCGGCGTCACTTGCGCGGACTGGTTGCGCGCGTTCGGCCGGCCGATCCCGGTGTTGTTCAGCGGGTTGCCGATCGTGTTCGAGCGCTCCGAACCGCTGAGGGGGCCGTAATAGAACACGTTGTCGCCGCGAGCGGCGGGATTCGCGCCCTTAGCCGGGGCCTGTGCATAGGCAACGGCGGCAGCGCTGAGGGAAACGGCGAGGGCGAGGATACGGTAAGAATTTCTCATGGTGGCATCTCCTGATAGTGGAGATAACACTATGGTTTGCGCGTGACACTGGCCGTCGGATCACTCTCGCGAGGCATAGTCCAAAAGGACTATTTTCTCCTCTCAGCGCCGCTCAGAAACCGATGCGGGCTTCGACGGTGGCGGTGTTGACGGTGTAGTCGCCGAGGGCAAGGGTCGAGGTGCGAGTCTCGCGCGCCAGCCCGCCGGTAATCGCGATGCGCGTTGCGGGCCGGTAAAGGACCGACACGCCAGCGGTGCGTACCCGGTGCTCGAAATCGAGGCTTAGCAGCGGGTCGCCGCGATAGTCCCACTTCGAATAGGCGAAGTTGCCGCGGATATTGATCTTGTCGGTGATCGCCCAGTCGGGCCGAACGGTGATCCCGGTCACCAGCACGAAGCTGGTGGTGATGTCCTCGAGCGGCGCGATGTCGCGTTGCGCGGTGGTGGCGACGGTGATCTTTCCCGTCGGGGTCCAGGTGTAGGTGACGCGGAACGTGGGGCCGGCGTAGTTGCGCTCGCTCACTTGCTCGTACTTGCGACTCGTGTAGTCCAGGCGCCCATCGAAGCGCGAATGGCCGGTGACGACCCAGCGCCCCTGCACGCCCACGCCGGTCTGGGTGTACTCGTTGTCGAACGGCAGGCCGAAGAGCAGCCGCTCGTCGGGAGTGCGGCCGCGCTCGCCCCGCACCGCCACGCCGATGCGGTTTTCCTGCGCGGTCACGTAGCTCACGCCGGCTTCGGCCGAGGCGGTCTCGAGGTCATTGAGCGCGCGGTTCTCGCTGTGCTCGACCTGGGTGGCATTCAAGTCGGCGTGCACGCGCCAGCTGGGAGTGGCCATCCAGGCAGCGTTCGCCAAGGCCATGCGCGAGGTCACGAGGTCCGGCCGCCGGCCCTGGATGTTGGCGAAGCTCGCGAGGGTTTCCTGTTCCTGGTAGGCGATCTCCCCGGTCAGGCGCGGGGTGATCGCCCAGAGATAGGCCGCGCGCGCCGTGTGACCGCGGTGGTCGATGTCCTTGAAGGTGCGATAGCGCGAGTCGAACCAGACGAAGCCGAGCTGGAAGCGTTGCAGGCTCACCGGCACGTTGAGCGCGAAGCCGACCGAGGTGTTGAAGATAACGTCGCTGCGCTGGGAAGTCCCGATCGCCTGGGCGGCGTCGAGGGTCTCGGACAGCCGGAAAACGTTGCTGTCGTAGGTCACGTTCTCAACCGCGAAGATCTCGAAGTTGTCGCTGAACAGCGCCCACGAGGGCAGCGGCGCGAAGGCGACAGCGAGGAGGAGCGTGCTACCAGAAATGCCAGTTTTGAGTCGCAAGGATCCAGGCCCCGAGTAATCCATTGGTGATCGCGTGAGAGGCGATCGGAACGCGCAGGTTCCCCGTGCGCATGTAAATCCAGCCGTAAGCCAGGCCCGCCAGCAGCCCGGCGAACCAGAGTGTGTGTTCGGAGGCGAACAGGGCTGAGGATAGCAAAAAAGCCGCGAGGCCGGCTTTGCGCGGGTCGGCCGCGAGGAAATCGCGCTTGCCGATCCAGCGCAGCAGGAAGGAGCGCCAGAAGAGCTCTTCCATCACCGGCACCACCAGCACCAATCCGAAAAGCCGCAGCCCTGCGAGCACCCAATCGAGGCTGCCATCGGCGCGCAGCGGGACAAAGCCCGCGCCGCCCTCGAAGGCGGCCCAGCCGGAGTCGAAGGTGATCCAGGCGATAAACACCGCGATTCCCGCGGCCCCCGCAATCGCCCACTCGCGGGCGGGGACCACGGGCCCATCGCGCAACTCGACATAGGAGCGCCAGAGGACCGCCAGCAGCACCGCCACCGCGACGCCGCGCAATACCGCGAGCCAACGCGAATCCAGCCGCCCTTCTAGGAGCGGCTGGACGGCGATGAACGCTAGAAAGAGCGCGAACGGCGCGATTCGCGCGAGCGAAGGCGCGAATCTACGGATTGACGATGCGAAGCGCGAGTGCCTTGCCGACGGCTTGGGTGCGATTGAGGACATTCAGCTTGCGCAGCGTCTTCTGGACGTGGTTTTTCACGGTAAGCGGGCTGATCTCGAGGATCATCCCGATCTCGATATTGCTCTTTCCGTGGTAGATCCACTGCAGGATCTGCTGCTCGCGCGGCGTGAGGAGCCCCGTCTTCACGGGCTTCGCGGCGTTCGCGCGATCGAGCGGCCAGGTGACGTGGCTGCGCACCCAGGCGCAATTGAGGTAGGGCACCGCCAGGTCGGCCAGGTAGGTTTGCTTGGCGCTGAGCGTTCCGGGGCGGCATGCGAATACGAAGAAGCTGGTCATGTTGCCACTGGCGTCGTGGGCGCCGTGAGCGAGCACCGAGCCCACGCCCAGGCGGGCGAGCTCACGCGCCAGGGCGCCACTGGCAAACGGGCCGCGTTCGGTCTCGCTCACCACGGCCTGGCACCGGTTCTCTTCCCACAGCTTGATCAGGTGGGGCACGAGCGAGACGTCCTGCTGGAACACCTCGCTCAGCTTCTGGCAGTCCACCGGAGCGGTCGAGAAACTATCGACCCGCATCGAGCTCTGGCGGGTTTCCTGCAAGCCGCAGATCAGGATCTCGTGGGCGATGAGACTCTGGAGTGCACCCTGCGCCCAGCTGAAGAGCTGGGGGCGTGTGTGCACTCGCAAGGACACATCGATGTTGAGCAGGAGCGCCTCGCGCTCCGACTCGTTGAGCCGCGCGGGCGAGCCCTCGTTCGCCGCGTCGAGGCTGTCGCCCACGATCGGCTCGGGAGGGAATGGGGACCCGCGCTGGGGCGGGCGGGCTTCGGGTTGGCGGCTGACGAGTCTCATGCCCGGACTATGCCGAAGGATTGTTAAATGGTTATGAAGTTCCGGAAAAAACCTGCCCCGACGCGCCCATAGACCGGCAGAAACCCGTCTCCGGGCGATAGTCCTGTAGAACCAGTCCCGCGTACCGTGGGGGTCGCATTACGACGTTAGGGTAGGTTTCCTCCGGCAAAAGTGCCGGGACGAACCTCTCGGACCCTAGCCAGTGATCGCGACCCACAATACTCATCTGAAGCTATCCCACGGCCCCCTCACCCTCGCCGTGCTGGTACGCATGCTGCTCGAGGCTGCCGTGGCCATCGGCACACTGGCCGCCGCCGCGTGGTACTTCCGCGAGCCGTTCGCGGGCCCCTACATCATCTTGTCCCTGCTGGTCTTCTCGCTTACCTTCCCGGGCCACGCCCCGCGGGGCACCAGCGCCGGGGCCATTGCGCGCGACGTGCTCGCTGGCTGGATCCTGATCGTGGGCCTGCTGGTCACCCTGGGATGGGCAACCGGCACCCTGGGTTCCTTCGACGAGCAGGTTTTACTCGCCTGGGTCGCCTTTACCCCGGTTGCGACCTTTGCCGCCCACATGTTGGTGCCGGTCCTGGTGCCGCGGCTTATGAAGGCCGAGGGGATGAACCGCGTCGCGGTCATCGTCGGCGCGGGCAGCCTCGGCCGCAAGCTTGCCGAGCGCATCCGCTCCACCCCGTTCCTCGGCGTCGAGATCGGCGGCTTCTTCGAGGATCGCGCCGCAGAGCGCCTGGGCGACCTGCCGCCCGAGCAGGTGCTGGGCAACGTCGACCAG
>JALYSB010000122.1 GCA_030855025.1 Pseudomonadota bacterium | reverse complement strand
CCTGCTGGATCACGAGATCGCCTACATTTTGCTGCGCGATGCCGATCCCCAGTATCTGAACGCGCTCTCGGCGCCCGACGTCATGACCATCCCACCAAACGCCGAGCTGGGCGCGCAAATGCGCCCCGCCCAGGCCGGGCCGGTGTTTTCCATCGAGGCGGGTGCGCTTCACATGCGCTACACCGCCCGCACTCGCAGCATCGAATGGCGCTCGGACAATACGACACGCGGCGCCGTGCAGTTTCTCAACCGGATTCTCGACTCGGACTCACCCTACATGTTCACGCTCCGCCTTGCGGGCGGCCAGGGTCTGGTATGCAACAACGTGCTGCACAACCGCAGCGCCTTCACCGACGACCCGGCCCCCGGCCCCGGCCGGCTCGTATACCGCGCCCGATATTCCGATCGGATCGGGGGAGACGCCGAATGAAGCACATCCCCCTGAAGTTCATCAAGGAAGACTCCGCCGTCGGCAATGCCGACAGTAGTGAGGATGCCAAGGAATCGACCGGGATGCTGAAGCGCCTGGTTGCCGATCTGCGCGGCCAGCTCGCCGAGCTCTCGTCCGACGCCGAGACGCTGCGCCGCGCGGACCTCCTGCTGCAGCTGGGCCGCGCTCTGGTTCGGCTCGAAATCCGGGTCGAGGCCTGGACCGCGGCGCGCGAGGCGTTCGAACTTTATCTCGCGGAGCAGGCCTGGGAAGGCGCGGCCCAGTCCTGCGATATCCTGTTTCTCTCCGATCAGCCACAGTCGCTCGCCGCGCTCGGCCAGGGCATCTGGCTCGCAGTAACCTACCCCGTCGACCCCGAGCTGAGCGTCGCCTTGCTTCAGCATGTGGTCGATGAAACCCCCCCGGACGCCGACGGCGCCGCGGTCGCCGCGGTCACGGCGTACTACCTCGTGGACTTGCGTGCGCGCGAGCCGCAGCGCGACGACCTGCTCATCTACGCCAACCAGGTGTTCGCTACCGTGGCGCGCCGCCATAGCGGCGTCGAGGGGCAGCAGGAGTTCGACAAGTGGATCGGGGACATGGAGCTGAACGATCCGGCGCTGTTCCTGCCGCGCTTGCGAAACGTGGTCGACGTGCTGGTGCAGGACGACTGGTGGTTCGACCGCGAGGCCCTGCAAGCCGCTCTGCCCGCGGAATGATGTCGCAAACAGGCACGCCCGCAGCGGAGCAGACCGCTACCAGCGATATCGTGGACGCGGTATTCGCGATCTCCTGCCGAAGCCTGCCGGTCGATCATGCGTATGCGCTGTCCCAGGCGATCGAGGAGGCGATACCCTGGTTCGCCGAGGAATCGTGCGCCGGCATGCATACGATTCACGGCGCCGAATCCGGAAGCGGCTGGATGCGGCCCGAAGGACCGGATGCGCTGCTGCAGCTTTCGCGGCGCGCCAAGCTCGCGCTTCGCCTGCCCATCCATCGGCTGGACGGCGCTGCGGCCCTTCTCGGCCGCACCCTGCAGGTCGCGGGCTGGCCGCTGCGGGTGGACCGGCTCTCCTTGCGGCCGTTATCGCGGATCACGACGCTGTTCTCGCGCGGCGTGATCCTCGCCGCCGCGGGCGACGAGAGCGCGTTCCTCGCCGCCGCTGCCGGCGAGCTCGGCATCCTGGGCATCCAACCGGAAAGAATGGTGTGCGGTCGCGTGACGCCGGTTGCGACCCCGACACGTCTTTACGAAACCCGCAGCCTGATGATCGCGGGACTCTCGCGAGAACAATCGTTGCGGCTGCAGCAGTACGGGCTGGGGGCCGGGCGCAAGCTCGGCTGCGGGCTATTCATACCCCACAAGGACATCGCCGATCTGCGCTCCAGGTCGGATTGATCCGAAAAGGAGACTCATGACCTACGAAGTGAAGGGAAAGACGATCGAGGCCACGGAAAACGGCTACCTGGTATCGCAGGAAGAATGGGACAAGGAGGTGGCGGAGTCGATCGCCGCGGCGGAGGGGATCGCCCTCACCCAGGACCACTGGGACGTGATCGAATACCTGCGCGACGCCTACTTCAACCACAACGCCGAGCAGCCGAACAATCGCGCGATCCTCAAGGCGATGCAGGAGAGGTGGATCGGCCGCAGAGTCGACAACAAGACCCTGTTCGACCTCTACCCGGGCAACCCGTCCAAGCAGGCTGGCAAAATCGCCGGATTGCCCGAGAGCCTGCGCAAGGGCGGCTACTGAGGCGGCCTATTCGTAGTGCTTGCGTTGCGAGCGCCTTCGGCCCGAGCGCTGCACGACGCCGCCGCGGATGGCGTAGGGCGCCGTGAGCTCGAAGCGGCCGTACTTCGGGTTGAGGGATTCGAGAAACCGGCGCTCGCCTTCAAAGACGATCTGGCGGAAAAATACGTCGCCGGCGAACTCGACGATCACATAGGACCCATCGCGTGGCACGTAGCCCGGGTCCACGATGATGACGCACCCATCGGGGAACTCGGGCTCCATCGTGTCGCCCACAACACGCAGCGCGTAGGGTTCGAGGGCGCTGCAGCCGCCTTGCGCCATGGCGTTTCAGCTAGGGACGAAGGTACGCGTATCCCTCGCGCTGCTGCAACCGGGTTATCTCAGCGACGCCCGAAGGAACGTAGCTCACCTCGGGAATGAATTTGTCCTTGGTCAGCTTGCGATTGCGAAGCGTGATTTCGCACACGTCGAATTTAACCCCCTGGCTCTTCAGCTGCTCTACCGGGATGTTGAAAGGGTTCCCGTTCTTGTCCTTGGCGTCATTGAAGAGGAAATCGACGCCTTGCGCGTGCGTGATGATAACGATCCGGGCCTTCGGGTTCACTTCGAGATGGTTGCCGGCATTGCGCAGCGCATTTGCCGCCTGCACCGCCGTGTCGTTGACGTGATAGACGACCTTGTCCGATCCCACAGGGTCGGAGGAAATACTGCCCCCGGTTGCGCACGCCGCGAGGGTCGCCGCCATCATCAGTGCAAGCAGTGTTTGGCCTTTCATTGTCTCCTCCTTCGAATTTTCCGGTTTTTGAGCCACGGGATGTCTTGAGCCACAGGATGACCGTCTTGCGTCGGCACGGCGTACCGGTCCGCCCGACGCACCGGCCTGCCGCTGACATCCTATACCGCGAATAGAGGAGAAATATTCCCGGAGCAGGAATAACATGGTCCCAATTCCGATCTCCATACTACTAGGAGAGTCTCCTTGACCGCCGACGAGCGCGCCCGATTCGAGCGCGTCATGCTGCCGCACCTGGACCCGGCGTACGCGCTCGCGTACTGGCTCATGCGTAACGAGGACGAAGCCCGCGATGCGGTGCAGGAGGCGTACCTGCGGGCATTTCGCTTCTATGGGTCTTTCCGGGGCGGCGATGGGCGAGGCTGGCTGCTCAAGATCGTACGCAACGCCTGCAACGAGCTGCGCCATCGCGAGCGGCATGCCGCGCTTGCGGGCGAGTTTGACGAGGAGGCGATTGGTCCGGAGATGGTCGCCACGGGAGCCGTGATTCCGTTTCCGAGAAATCCCGAGGCGGGCGCGATCGAGCGCGCCCGCGGCGAGTTGGTGCAGCAATGCCTGCGACTGCTCCCGCATGATTTCCGCGAAGTCGTGGTGTTGCGCGATCTTCACGGCTGCAGCTACAAGGAGATCGCATCGATCGTGGGAATTCCGCTCGGCACCGTGATGTCGAGACTGGCGAGGGGGCGCCGGCTGGTTATGGCTGGGATCACCGAGAGCGTGAAGCGCGAGGAAACGGGAACATGAATTGCGTCGAAACAACGCGCCTCCTCAACGCCCACGCCGACGCGGAGCTGGATCTGGCGACATCAATCGATGTGGAGGAGCATCTCGATGCGTGCGCTGGGTGTCGTCGTTCATTCGAGGGATTGCAGGCAACGCGGGCAGCGATCACGCGCCACGCGGAAATGCCGTCCGCCCCCTACGGCCTGCGCCGCCAACTGGAGGGCGGGCCACAACGCGTCGCCGCCGGCCGGCTTGCCAGGTTGTTGCCGCTCTCGCCCCTCGCCGCCGCTGTGCCGGGCGTAGCCGCACTCATGTTGGCCGGCTGGCTATTTCTCCTCGGCGCCCCGCATCCTCAAATTTCGGCACCGCGCGTCGTGTATCACATCTCGAATAGCCAGACCGCGGACGCTGCCCTGCGCAACCTCGCCAACCACCTGAGCGCGGCGCCCGAGGTCAAGGTCGTTGTGGTCGCACACAACAATGGCGTCGATTTCCTGCTGAGCGGGGCGCGGGACGAGTCCGGGCAGCCGTTCGCGACGGCCATCCGGGAGTTCGGCCGGCGCGGCGTCGAGTTCCGCGTCTGCAGCAACACACTGGAGCGCCGCGGAATTGCCGCCGGCAAGGTGATCCCGGAAGCGCTTGTCGTACCTTCCGGGATTGCGGAAATCGGCCGGCTCCAGAACCAGGAAGGCTATGCGTACCTGCGGCTTTAACCGCCGGGAGGCTTGTTCTTGTGAAAGCGGATCACCTTCTTCTCTTCGCCCGGTGGCGGTTCGTCGGTAAAACGCGGACGCCCGCCCTCCGGACGCCCGGCGACCTCGGCGAGCTCGCGTTCGCGAGCGCTGATGAGCGCCAGGCACTGGCGCAGATCCTCGATCGTCCCGTCGGACAGCGGATGGCGCATGCCGTGGGGCGTGGCCGTGTCCTTGATGACGTTGGCGAGGGTAAGCTTCACCGCCATCAGGATTCGTTCTTCCACGGACAGCTTCGAATCAGCCATTTGCGCGAGCCTCAGAGTTCCGACCACATGCGAACCAGGTTCAAGTATGCCGCGTTCACCTGCGCGGTTTCCGCGGCGTCCGGAGCGTCGCGGAGCAGCTTCTCGCGCGCAATGTTGAGTCCGTAAAGCAGCTCGCGCCGCGCCGGGTCTCGCACCAGGCTCTGCACCCAGGTGACCGCCACCAGGCGCTCTCCGCGGGTGACGGGGTTGACATGGTGGATGCTGCCGGCGGGGTAAAGTACCGCGTCGCCCGCCGGCGACTTTACCTCCAGGTCGCCGAGGGTCGCGCGGATCACCAGCTCGCCGCCATCGTATTCTTCCGGCGCGTTGAGGAAAACGGTCACGGCGACATCCGACCGGTATTTCAGGCCGTCCGCGCCCATGATCGGATCGTCGAGATGGTCGCCGTAGGCCATGCCAGGCTGGTAGCGAGCGTAGAGCGGGCTCGCCGCGTGCAGCGGCAGAGCGCCGCCGCGGTAGACCGGGTGACGCACCAGGTTTCCCATCACCAGCCGATTGAGCCTCTCGAGATCCGCCGCGCCTACCTCGAGTTCCTGGTTGTTCTTGACGCGCCGCGCCGCAGCGCCTGCGGAAAGCCGCCCATCGGCGAAAAAAGCGCCGGCAAGCCAGGAGCGCACCAGCGCGAGCTCGTCGGCCTTAAGGACGTTGGGGATTGCAAGCAGCATGCGAGGGCCGGCTCACGCGAAACAGATCCATGTCGTGGCGATGTACTTGACGCCGCTCTGCAGAGTGACGCCGCGGTGTACATGTGTCCAGAACGGAGGGAACAGGACCAGCTTGCCCTGCGCCGGCCGGATCGAGACCTCTTGCAACGGAAACTCGGTCTCGCCGCCCGGTCCCGGGACGTCGTTGAGGTACCAGATCGCGACGAGCTGACGCTGGCTGAACGCCCCGGGGCCCCCATCCACGTGCCAATGGTAATACTCTCCCGGCAGGGTGCGCTGCAGGTTGTAGCCGATGTCCTTGAAGGAGTTGGCGGCGAAAAACGGGAACTCGCGCGCGAATTCGTTGAACGTGGACACGAGTTGCCGGGACAGCGTCCGGTCGATGTCGCGCCAGTCCTCTCGTCCGCTGATGTGCAGGTCCGTGGAGCGCTTCACATCGGAGGCCTCTTCCACGGTTTGGCCGATGCGGCCGGGATACTGCTGATCGGCGCGGGCCTCGAAGCGCCGGATCGCCTCGAGGCACACGTCGGCGGGAAGCGCGTCCGCCAACTCGTAAATGAAGCTGAGGGGTCTGACCTCGCGAATCTTCCCGACGGGGAATGTCATGGCCCTAGGTGAAGAGAAGCTCGGTATTCTGCATCTCACCCGAGGCGTCGATGTCAACGCCCATCGCGCCTGGCATGCGTGATGCGATGTATCCCGCCAACAGCATGGCGCTCGCCTGGTTGCCATGCACGATGCTGGTGAGCAGCTTGTCGGCGACGATCTGGCAGCGTTCCAGACGGTTGGGGCGCTCCACGAACTGCCGGCTCATCTGCCAGCCCTGGTCCATGTCGCGGTCCAGCTTGGCGTGAAACTCCGCAGCATCCCGAAGGACATCGTCCGGCACCTCGACGGCGTAGACCTGTTCCCCGATGACGACCTTGAAGCGCATGCGCCTTTCCGGATCCGTGTTTGCGCGCATCCCGAGCGCGACAGAGGCGAGCGTAGCGCGACCGAACGTTCGCAACAAGCCAGCTCGCGCCCCGGGGGCGTTTGAAATGCCATCCTTGATCCCTTAGTATTCGCTGGTTCACTGCTACGGGAGAACGACCCATGGGCGGCACCTACTACGATGCGATCGACCAGATGGAAAAGAAAGGCGTCGATCCCGAATACATCATCGGTTGGGCGTGCGGCTTCCTGCACAACCCCAGGCGCGAAGAGCAGCGGATCAATGAAGCCTACGAAGCCGGCTACGCGCACGGCCTCGAGAGGAACACGAGCGATTTCCAGACCTGGCTCAAGAAATAGCCGGGGAAGTGCCGGAATCCCCTTCAGCCAACCTGCGCCACTTGGCAGCTTCCGCGGCATCGGGTCCGACGCCTACGCCCTTTTCGTACATCGTCGCAAGCATCGACTGCGACCCTGCCAGGCCCTGGTCGGCGGCCCGTCGGAACCATGTGGCGGCCTCGACGGGATCGGCCCGGGTGCATTCGCCCTGGAAATACATGAAACCCATGCCATGCTGGGCCAGGGCGAAGCCCTGCTCGGCGGCGGCCTGCATCCAACGGACTGCCTTGGCGCAGTTCTTCACCATGCCCAGGCCCACTTGGGCCATGATCGCCACGCGGTATTGCGCCTGAGGATCCCCGTTCTCTGCCAGCGGCAGCAGCAGCTGCATGGCCCTCGCGAATTCCTTGGCTTCGAAGGCGGCAACTCCGCTCGCCAAATCCATATCCAATCCTGACATGTTCCGGTCCCGAGGCTATTATTCCCGGTCAAGTGTAATCGACAGCACCATGGCCATCATCAGCAGCCGCCCATCGATAGCGCTCGTCAAGACCCGCTGGCGCAAGAAGGGGCCGCGCAGCCTTGCCGACCGCGCGGGCGTGATCGGTGCGAACGTCTGGAAGATTTCACTCGAGATCTTCAAGCACCTGGAGAAGGAGGGATTCAGATTCGGCGCGGATCGGCTGGTGACCGACGTGCTCACTGAATTCATTGCCTTTCTGATTCAGCTTGCCGACCGCGCGGTAGGCGACAGGTTGAGCGAGGCCGACCGCGCGACGCTCATCGGCGAGGTGGCCGGCCACCTGGCGGTGACCATGGAGAACAATCAGCTGGACCTTTTCGGTCCGGGGGAATATCGCAAGCCCTTCATCGACCGGCTCAACGCCCGCTTCGAGGAGTACGCGACCTTCGAATACCCCCGGGGAGAGCCGGACTATTCCTGCGTGCGCTTTTTCGCCATCCAGGTGGCCGACGCCATGGCGAGCAGCGAGAACAAGTGGGTGGTCGAGCAGATGATGGAGATCGAGGCGCCGGAGATGGTGCGCGTCATGAGGAAGCTCGTGGACCATACGGTGGACCCGGCGTCCACCTAGCCGCCTGGCTCGGGCGCCGGCTCGAGCAGCCCTTCGATGGCGTCCTCGCGTGCCGCCGCGTCGAGCGCGAGGAGGCCCTTCGCGGTCGCAAGCCAGCGCTCGTTTCCCTCACCCACGACCTCCCGTAGGCGGTTGGCAGTCCCAAAGCGCAGGAAATGCTCGTAGGCCTCTGGAGCCTGCGGGAACAACTGGCGGCGCGGCGCATCGAATGTCGCGAAGTAGAAATGCAGCCCCGGCAGATCGGCGCGCTCCAGCAGTCCTGGCAGCGTCGAGAGGCAGTCGGCGAGGAGGTCGCGCACCGCGCGCGCGACCGATTCGCTGCGGGCGCGCGTCAGCGACAACATCATTTGGCCCCACGCCTCGCCGAGCAGCTCGCCGGCCATCGCCTCTCCGACTTCGTGCAGGATCATGGCCTCCATCTGGTTTTCGGCCATGCGCTGCAGCGCATCTTCGGTGTCGGTCATGAAATCATAGCCCGCCATCGCCCTCGCCATGGCGTTGCCCTGCTTGCGCCATTGCCACTCCTCGATCTTCTCCCACAGGTAGCGGCGCACCGATTCCTGGCGCAGAAAGATAGTGCGCCCCTGGAGCATCGCCGGCGGCGCCGCCAGCTCGCGGGCGTGCTCACGCGACGACACCAGGACGGTCAATCCGGCGCGCTCTTCCGTGCGCAACAAATTGCCCAGGAAGAAAATCGGTTTGTGCATTCGCCCATAGCCCGCGCTGTACACGAGGCCTCGTGGGACCAGTTCGAGATTGGCGGCCTCGGCTTCGAAGGGATGGACCGCGCCACGAGCCAGCGGAAGGGGCGTGAAATCATCGCCTTCGATGGCGTCCCAGAACTGTTCGCGGCCCTTCAGCCAGTCGCCGAGTTCGTCCTTCGGCAAGCCGTGCGCGAGCGGCAGCTCGCTCTCCCAGCGGTAGTACTCGCGCATCTTGAGCAGGAAGGTGCACATCCCGTAGTCGCCGGCGTGCCGCGAGTCGGAGATGTCGCAGTTGCGCTGCACGACGCTTACAAGCCGTGGAAAGTCGCGCATTCCAGGGTCGAGCCGCGTATACAATTAAGGATCAGCTCGCGATCTTCTCTCGCCGTGCCGCCCCCTGGAGAATGGAGCCATGACAAACCTTATGGACGCGATTACCGGTGGTGGATCGGGCCGGAATCCCCGATTTCCTCACGCCCCGATCGACTGGACCCCTCAGGCTGCCGCGCGCACCGCACGCGATGAAGGCCTGGAGCTCGACGAAGACCACTGGGAAGCGGTTCGTGCCTTGCAGGAATACTGGGCGAGGCACGCGGAAACCTCTGTCAACCTGCGCGAACTGCACGATGCGCTCGACGAAAAGTTTCATCACAAGGGCGGTATGAAGTACCTCTACAAGCTTCTCCCCGGCGGGCCCGTCGCCCAGGGCTGCCGTCTCGCCGGATTCAAGGTGCCTGCGGGCGCCATCGACAAGGGTTTCGGCAGCGTCGCCTGAGGGCATCGCCAGGAATACGTTGGATACCTGGCGGTATCCCGTCCGCGCGCTCATGCGTGGATCACTTCTTGCGCATATAGAAGGTGAATTCCTTCTCCGTGGCCGATTGGCTGAGAAGCTCGTTGCCGGTCTGCTTCGAGAACGCCTCGAAATCCTTGACCGAGCCCGGATCCGTGGCGACGATGCGCAGGACCTGTCCGCTTGTCATGTCATTCAGCGCTTTGCGAGCGCGCAGGATCGGCAGAGGACAGTTCATTCCACACGCGTCAAGCTCCTTATCGTGCGGGATCGTCATGGTTTTCTCCGTGGATGGCCGCGAACATATTAGCAATGTCTGATATGGAGCGGCCGCTGTCAAGGCGTCGCCCTTCGGTCCGCGCCGTCCCGGATCAGAAGCTGCAGAAGATTTCGCGGGTCAGGGCGATCATCTTCAAGACGCGAGGATCCCCGATTCGGTAGAACACTCTGTTGACGTCCTTGCGCGGCACCAAGATGCCACGGTCGCGCAGTATGGCCAAGTGCTGCGAGACGTTGCTTTGCGTAGTTCCCACCGCATCGACGATCTCGAGGACCGGCAGCTCCTGGTTTCCGAGCAGGCAAAGGATCTTGAGCCGCAACGGATGCGCCATCGCCTGCATGGCCGCGCTCGCCTCGCGGATATTCTCGCCT
>JALYSB010000010.1 GCA_030855025.1 Pseudomonadota bacterium | reverse complement strand
ACGCCGCTGCCATCGCGCGCGCGCACCCGGCCGAGGTCGCGGACGCCATCCGCCGCGCGCGCTTGACCGCGATCGCGGCGCTGCAACCGGCGTCCGGGCATTAGCGCCGGAATCGAGCAAAAAAAACCCCCGGTCAGGCCGGGGGCACATTCACTACTGGGTGCTGCGCGGGCTTAGGGCACTGCCCGTCCCCAATGCTCTAGCGCTTCTTGGAGCGGGCCTTCGAGGTGGCCGATTTGACCGTCCGGACGTTCTGCTCGACGCTCTTCTCGACGGTGTCATAGATCTGCTTATTGATCGACGTCATGTTGTTGTAGGCGCTCTGGGCCGCGGCCATCGCGGTCTTCACGTTGTCGACCATCGACTCGGAGCCGGTGGGCGCGAACTTGAACGCCTCTTCGAGGGCGGCGACGGCGACGCGGTTGTATTCGGACGCGTGCTTCTCGATGACGCGCTTCACCTCGTTGTTGGTCTCGGCGGCGGCCTCGTAGGCGGTGCGCGAGTAGGCGTAGGCGCGCTTGACGACCGGCTCGATGGCGGCGGAATTCAGGGCGATGACCTCATGGACGTCCTTCGCTCCGGCGAGCGCCTGGACATGGGCGGTGGCCTGCTCGACGCTGTCGCGAGCGGCGCCGAGGCCGAGCTGCGCGAACTTCTCCATGTTGGAGAGCGAAAGCTGGGCGAAATGCGTGAACTGGTTGAAGGCGGCTTCGTTGGCGGCGGTGAACTGGTCGATTTTGAACATGGCGTGGATCCTCTGAAGGGGTGTCGGGGTTCTGGCAGCCACTTTTGCTGCACTGCACAATTAACATTTTAGGCCAATTGCCCGCGGCGTCAAGAAGTTTGGCAACATTTTTGTTGCAATGCAATATGGGTTGCGGCAGTGCAGCAAAATCAAGGACTTACAACGCCCCCCGCCGAAGACGTAATAGAATCGGGATTCCTATCAGGAGGGAACATGAAACCGATCATCCACATTGCCGGCGCCATGCTGCTGGCGCTCGCATCCGCCGTCCAGGCGCAGAACATCTCCATCGCCACCGGCGGCACCGGCGGCGTCTACTATCCGCTGGGCGGCGGCCTGGGGGCGGTGCTCTCCAAAGCCATCCCCGGGGTGAGCGCCACCGCGGAGGTGACCGGCGGCTCGGTCGCCAACCTGCAGCTGATCGGGACCGGTAAACCGTACGTCGCCTTCACCCAGGCCGACGCGGCGATCGACGCGCTCAAGGGCCAGGACAAGTTCACCGGCAAGCCCATCCCGGTGCGCACGCTCGCGGTGCTGTACCCGAACCGCATGCACGTGGTGTCGATCGAGGGCACCGGCGTCACCAAGATCGGCGACATCAAGGGCAAGCGCGTGTCCACGGGCTCCGGCGGGAGCGCCACGGAGGTCTTCGCATTCCGCGTCATCGAGGCCGCGGGCCTCGACAAGGACAAGGACATGAAGCGCGAGCGGCTCGGCGTCGCCGAGTCGGTGAGCGCGCTCAAGGACAAGAAGATCGACGCGTTCTTCTGGGTCGGCGGCCTGCCGACCGGCGCGGTGACCGACCTGGCCAACACGCCGGGCGTGAAGATCAAGATGATCGACATCGCGCACCTGGTGCCGGCGATGGTCAAGAAGAACGGCAACGTCTACATCAAGGACGTGATCGCCAAGGACGTCTACAAGGGGATGGAAGCCGACAACCAGGCGGCCACGGTGACCAACCTCCTCGCGGTCCACAAGGACATGAACGAGGACCTCGCGTACAAGATCGTGAAGGCAGTCTTCGACCATCGCGCCGACCTCATCCGGGTGCACAAGGAGGCGGAGAACATCAAGCTCGAGAACCAGAAGACCGAGGCCTCCTCGATCCCGTGGCATCCAGCTGCGATCAAGTATTTCGCCGAAAAAGGCATCAAGCTCAAGTAGCGCCTGCCGCATCGAAGCCCCGTCCAGACTCCTGGCGGGGCTTTTTTCTTCGAAGGGAACCGCGTGAGCGAAGAAATCGCGAGGCTGCACCAGCCGGCGCCCGAGATCAGCGCCGAGGCGCTCAAGCGCGCCGAGGAGATGATCGAGCGCGAGGAGGGCGTTCAGAACAGGCACCGGGGCTGGCTCGCGGGCCTGGTCGTCACGGTGACGGTCACGATGTCGCTCTTCCACCTATACACCGCCTACGCCATCGTGCGGCCCGAGCACCTGCGCGCGATCCACGTGGCGTTCGTGCTCTTCCTCACGTTCCTGATCTTCCCGGTC
This sequence comes from Pseudomonadota bacterium, assembly GCA_030855025.1. Taxonomy (GTDB): domain Bacteria; phylum Pseudomonadota; class Gammaproteobacteria; order Burkholderiales; family Usitatibacteraceae; genus Usitatibacter. The sequence goes on along the minus strand of JALYSB010000010.1, from coordinate 37,359 downwards.
GCGAAGCGCTTCCGGCATCGGGTCATGGGGTGGGATTGGCTGCTGGCCGCGGCCGGGGTGGCCACCACCGTTTATCTCATCGCGGGTGGTGACGAATTCTTCGACCGCTCGATCGTGCCGAACGACTGGGACATCGTCTTCGGCGTGGCACTCGTGCTACTCATCATGGAGGCGATGCGGCGCACCACCGGCTGGATCCTGCCGTTCATCACCGCGTGCTTCCTCGCATACGCATTCCTCGGCGCCTACCTGCCGGCGCCGTGGACCCACAAGGGATACGAGCTGCCGCGCCTCATCGGCCACATGTACATGACGCTCGAGGGCATCTACGGCACCGCGATCGCCGTTTCCTCCTCGCTGATCGTGCTCTTCACGATCTATGGCGCCTTCCTGCAGTTCTCCGGCGCGGGAAAGTTCTACATCGACTTCTCGTTCGCCGCGATGGGCGGGAAGCCCACCAGCGCCGGGCGCACGGTGACGCTGGCCTCGTTCCTCCTGGGCGGCCCGTCGGGTTCAGGAGTCGCCACGACGGTGACGCTGGGTGCGGTCGCCGCACCGATGCTGGCCAAGGTCGGCTACAGCAAGAACGAAGCCGGCGGACTGCTCGCCGCGGGCGGCCTGGGCGCCATCATCTCACCGCCGGTGCTGGGCGCGGCCGCCTTCCTCATCGCCGAGTTTCTCAAGATTTCCTATCTGGACGTGGTCCTGATGGCCGCGATCCCGACCTGCCTCTATTACCTGGCGCTGTTCCTCATGGTCGAGATCGACGTGCGCAAGTTCGGCATGAAGGACGCCGTCTTCGAGCGGGTCGAGTCGGCATGGAGCCTCACGAAGAAGTACTGGTTCCACTTCCTGTCGCTCTTCTCGATCGTGGCGTTCATGCTGATGGGGTTCTCGCCGGAGCTGTCGGTGTTCTGGGCGATCGTGGTGGCCCTCGTCACCAGCTTCCTGCGCCGCGACACGGCACTGCTCTCCTACGATCTCTTGCGCGCCCGCGAGCCGTTCCTGCGCGGCTTCTTCGGCTCGGGGCTGATCAAGGCGCTCGACGGCGGCTCGCGGGCGGTGCTGAACGTCGCCGCCACCTGCGCCGGCGCCGGCATCATCGTCGGCGTTGTGACCCTCACCGGCCTGGGACTCAAGTTCAGCTCGATCGTGCTCGCCTACGCCGGCAACTCGCTGCTGCTCACCGCGATCTACACCGCGCTCATCGTCTGGATCGTGGGGCTTGCCGTGCCCGTCACCGCGAGCTACATCATCTGCGCGGTGATTGCCGCCCCGGCACTGATCGTGCTCGGGGTGCCGGATTATGCCGCGCACATGTTCGTCTTCTACTACGCGGTGCTGTCGGAAGTCTCGCCGCCCACGGCGCTGTCGCCGTTCGCCGCCGCCGCGATCACCGGCGGCGACCCGTACAAGACCACGCTGCAGTGCTGGAAGTACGCGGCTCCCGCCTTCCTCGTGCCGTTCATGTTCGTGCTCGACCCGAGCGGCACCGGGCTCCTGCTGACCGGGTCGATCAAGACGCTCGGCGCCGCGGACTGGGGTTCGATCGCGCTCGTCACCTTCACCGCCGCCGTCGGCATCGCCGCGCTCGCCGGCGGCCTCCAGGGCTGGCTCTTCAAGCGCACCAACATCGCGGAACGCACGCTGCTGGTGGTCGCCGGCTTCCTCCTCGTCTATCCGAAGGCGATGTTCGACCTCATCGGCTTCGGCATGGTCGCGTTGGTCGTGGTGATGCAGCTTCTGCGACGTGATAGAGGAAAGCCAGCGCGTTCTGCGTAGTCTTTCCATCCAGGAAGTAGAATCGGCCAAACGCATGCAAGAGGAAAAGCACATGGCGCAGGTGATCGGCGTTCCACGCGAGGTCTTCCCGGGCGAGAAGCGCGTAGCGACGGTGCCCGAGACAGTCCCGAAGCTCGCGAAGCTGGGCTTCGAGATCATCGTTCAATCGGGCGCGGGCGAGGCGGCGAGCATCAGCGACGAGGCTTATGCCGCTGCCGGCGCCAGGGTCGTCCCCGATGCCGCGGCGGTCTGGTCCGGCGCCGATATCATCTTCAAGGTTCGCGCGCCCAGCCGCGAGGAAATCCAGGCGATGCGCGAGGGCCAGATCCTGGCGAGCTTCATCTGGCCGGCGCAGAACCCGGAGTTGCTGCAGCAACTCGCCGCGAAGAAGGCGACGGTTCTCGCGATGGACAGCGTGCCGCGCATCTCGCGCGCCCAGAAGCTCGACGCGCTCTCGTCGATGGCGAACATCGGCGGCTATCGCGCGGTCATCGAGGCAGCCCACCATTTCGGCCGCTTCTTCACCGGCCAGATCACGGCGGCTGGCAAGGTCCCGCCCGCCAAGGTGTTCGTGATCGGCGCCGGCGTCGCGGGGCTCGCCGCCATCGGCGCCGCCTCCGGCCTGGGTGCCATCGTGCGCGCCAACGACACGCGGCCCGAAGTCGCCGACCAGATCCGGTCGCTGGGCGGCGAGTACGTGCCGGTCGAGTACGTGGAGGAAGGCACCGGCGTGGGCGGCTACGCCAAGGTGATGAGCGAGGGCTTCCAGAAGGCGCAGCGCGAGACCTTCGCGAAGCAGGCGAAGGAAGTCGACATCATCATCACGACGGCGCTGATTCCGGGCAAGCCCGCGCCGAAGCTCATCACCGCGGAGATGGTGCGGTCGATGAGAGCGGGCAGCGTCATCGTCGACATGGCCGCCGAGCAGGGCGGCAACTGCGAGCTCACCGAGCCGGGCACGGTCGTGACGAGGCACGGCGTCATCATCATCGGCTATACCGATCTTCCCAGCCGGCTTGCGACCCAGTCGAGCACGCTCTACGCGAACAACCTCTTCCGCCTCTCCGAGGACCTGTGCAAGGCGAAGGACGGCGTCTTCAACGTGAACATGGAAGACGAGGTCATTCGCGGCACCACCGTGATCAACGACGGCGTGGTGACCTGGCCGCCGCCGGCGCCGAAGCTCTCGGCGGCGCCCGCCAAGGCGGGCACCGCTGCCGCCGCAGCCGTGGTGGCCCCTGCGGGAAAGAAGGGCCACGGCCACGGCGGCGGCGAGCCGCTCGCGGCGGGCAAGCTCGTGACCTTGTTCGCGGTCGCGGCGATCCTGTTCCTGCTGATCGGGACCTACGCGCCGCCGGCGTTCCTCGGGCACTTCACGGTGTTCGTCCTCGCGTGCTTTGTCGGCTACATGGTGGTCTGGAACGTGACGCCGGCGCTGCACACGCCGCTGATGAGCGTGACCAACGCGATCAGCAGCATCATCATCATCGGTGCGCTGGTGCAGATTGCTCCTCCGGCGGTCGCCGCCGTGACCGGCCAGGGCGCGCGCCCCGACGAAGTGATCCGCTGGCTCGCGGTCGCGGGCATCGCGCTCACGGCGATCAACATGTTCGGCGGCTTCGCGGTGACGCAACGCATGCTCTCCATGTTCCGCAAGTAGGGACCGCCACCAATGTCCGCAAGCCTGGCAACCGTCTCCTACATCGCCGCGATCATCCTCTTCATCCTGAGCCTCGGCGGCCTGTCCAACCCCGAGTCCTCGCGCCGCGGCAACCTCTACGGGATGATCGGCATGGCGCTCGCCGTGGCTGCGACCGTGTTCGGCCCGCGCGTCACGTCCGGCGGGATCGGGTGGATCGCGATCGCCCTGGTGATCGGCGGCGCGATCGGACTCTATCTCGCGCGCACCGTGAAGATGACGCAGATGCCCGAGCTGGTGGCGTTCATGCACAGCCTCGTCGGCCTGGTCGCCGTGCTCGTGGGCTACGCGAGCTACGTCGATCCCACGGCGACCGCGGGCATGTCGCCGGCGGAGGCCACGATCCATCACGCGGAGGTCTACGTCGGCGTGCTGATCGGCGCGGTGACCCTGTCGGGGTCGGTGATCGCCTTCGGCAAGCTCTCGGGGCGCATCGGCGGCAAGCCCATGCTGCTGCCGGGACGGCACTGGCTCAACCTGGCCGGGCTGCTGGTGGTGATCGGGTTCGGCTACGCGTTCCTGCGCGCAACGTCCATCCAGCACGGCATGCTGCCGCTCGTCGTCATGACCGTGATCGCCCTCCTCTTCGGGGTGCACATGGTGATGGCGATCGGCGGTGCGGACATGCCCGTGGTCGTCTCCATGCTCAACAGCTACTCGGGGTGGGCCGCGGCCGCGACCGGCTTCATGCTCTCGAACGACCTGCTCATCGTCACCGGCGCGCTGGTCGGCTCGAGCGGGGCGATCCTCTCCTACATCATGTGCCGCGCGATGAATCGCAACTTCCTGAGCGTGATCGCGGGCGGATTCGGCGGGGCGCCAGCCCCGGCGGGCGCCGGCGCGGCGCTGCCCGCGGGCGAAGTGGTCTCGGCAAGCGCCCAGGAAACCGCGGACCTGCTGCGCGAAGCGAAGAGCGTCATCATCGTGCCGGGGTACGGCATGGCGGTCGCCCAGGCGCAGCACACGGTGTTCGAGATCACCAAGCGCCTGCGCGACCTCGGCAAGACGGTCCGCTTCGGCATCCATCCGGTCGCCGGGCGCATGCCGGGCCACATGAACGTGCTGCTCGCCGAGGCGAAGGTGCCCTACGACATCGTGATGGAGATGGACGAGATCAACGAGGACTTCCCGGACACCGACGTCGCCGTCGTCATCGGTGCCAACGACATCGTGAACCCGAGCGCGCAGGACGACCCCTCGAGCCCGATCGCCGGGATGCCGGTGCTGGAAGTGTGGAAGGCGCATACGTCGATCGTGATGAAGCGCAGCATGGCTTCGGGCTACGCCGGAGTCGATAATCCGCTCTTCTACAAGGAGAATAACCGGATGCTCTTCGGCGACGCGAAGAAGATGCTCGACGAGGTGCTGGCGGCGTTGCGGACCTAAAGCGGCAGGTGGCGTGCCGACTGGAACCCGAGCAGCGGGCCGTCCATGCCCTTCACGATCCCCATGACCTTGAAGAGCTCGCCCATTTCGGACGGGCTGATGAGGCGGTGCACGGCGCTGGTGGCCTTCAGCCGCGAGAGGGTGGCCGTGGGATCCCCGGCGGAGACCAGCACCGCAAGGCCGCAGGAGATGAGGAAATAGGCCTGGGTGGTATAGCCCTCGACCTCGGCGCCCCCCTGCTCGGCCGCGCGCCCCATGGCGGTGAAGTCCACGTGGGCGGTGATGTCCTGCAGGCCGGGCAAGAAGAACGGGTCGCCGTGGAAGCGATGGCGATAATGGCAGCGCAGCGTGCCCATCGAGCGCTGCGGGTGGTAGAACTCGCGCTCGGAGAAGCCGTAATCGATGAACAGCGCCACGCCCGCCTCCAGCGACTGCGCGATGGTGCGCACCAGGCCCTCCGCCGGCAGCCCGATCTCGGTGAGGTAGTCGTAGTCGCCGGGCGGAAGCACCGCGGCCGCGCGCCGTCGCAGCTCGCCCTCGGGCATGCGCTCGTCGTCCCACGCGAAGCCCGACTCGCTCACGACAACGCCGCGCTCATACAGCTCCCCGTCCTTCCGATGCACCAACGCGAACGGCACCACGTCGAGCACCTCGTTGGCGATCACCAGCCCGCGGATCTTCTCCGGCAGCCGGTCGATCCAGGTGAAACGGGCGAGGTCGCCCGGGAAGCGCTCGGCGATGCGCGCGCGCTGGCGCTCGCGCAGGTCGGGGCTCACCTCGAGCAGGAGATAGTTGCGCGGTGCGCGGCCGACCGACTTGAGCTCGCCATAGAGGTCCGCGGCGAGGACTCCCGAGCCGGGGCCCAGCTCGAGCACGTCACCGCCGGTGGCCTCGAGCACCTGGATCGCCTGGCGCGAAACGCACTTCGCGTACATGTCGGAGATTTCGGGGCCGGTGACGAAGTCGCCATCGCCCCCGAACTTGCGTGAGCCCGCGGTGTAATAACCCATGGCCGGCGCGTAAAGCGCGAGCTCCATGAAGCGCGAGAACGGGATCCAGTCGCCTTCGGCCGCGATGACCGACGCGATGTGCTCGGCGAGGCGTCTCGAGTGGGCGGCCGCATCGGCGGACGGCACGGGCAGCATCGGATCGGAAGAGAACGCCATCGCGGAGCCTTCGGCTACACTTCGCATTCGTTTTTCTCGGGTGCGGCGGAATATAGCATGCAGGATGGCGCGGTCCTCATCACTGGCGCTGCGCGCCGCATCGGCGCCGCCATCGCCCGCGGCCTGCATGGGGCCGGCAGCCGCGTCGTGCTCCACTGCCACCGCTCACGCGCCGAGGCCGAGCAGCTTGCCGACGAGCTGAACGCCACGCGCTCGGGCTCGTGCGCCATCGTCCAGGCCGACTTGCTCGAGCTCGACGCGCTGGCCGGCGTCGTCGAGGAGGCGGCGCACGCGTTCGGGCGCCTGGATGGCCTGGTCAACAATGCGTCCTCGTTCTACCCCACCCCCTTCGGCTCCATCGGCGCCGGCGAGTGGGACGACCTGATGGGCAGCAACCTGCGCGCGCCACTCTTCCTCTCGCAGGCCGCGGCCCCATACCTGCGCGAGGCGCGCGGGGCGATCGTGAACCTGATCGACATCCATGCCGAGCGCCCGCTCAAGGATTTCGTCGTCTACTCGGTGGCCAAGAGCGGCCTGGCGGGGCTCACGCGCTCGCTCGCGCTCGAGCTCGGGCCCGAGGTCCGGGTGAACGGCGTGGCTCCCGGCGCGATCCTGTGGCCCGACGGCGACGAGCACTTCGCGCCCTCGGAGAGGAGCCGCATCATCGAGCAGACCCCGCTGCGCAAGATCGGCGGCCCGGGCGACGTGGCCGGCGCGGTAAAATATCTCCTCTTCGACGCACCCTTCGTGACCGGCCAGATCCTCGCCGTGGACGGCGGGCGCGGAATCCACATCTAGGGCCATGACTTCCACCGCTACAACCGACACCCGCAAGGCCGACTTCGAGGACGCCAAGCTCGCGAAGCGCCTGCGCCGCCTCGTGGGCCAGGCGATCGCCGACTTTTCGATGATCGAGGCCGGCGACAAGGTGATGGTCTGCCTGTCGGGCGGCAAGGACAGTTACGCGTTGCTCGACGTCCTGATGCGCCTCGCGCGGAAGTCGCCGGTGCCGTTCGAGCTGATCGCCGTGAACCTCGACCAGCGCCATCCCGGATTTCCCGAGCACGTGCTGCCCGACTACCTCACGTCCCTCGGCGTGCCGTTCCGCATCGAGGTCCAGGACACCTACAGCGTGGTGAAGCGCGTGATCCCCGAGGGCAAGACCATGTGCGGGTTGTGCTCGCGGCTGCGCCGCGGCGCCCTCTACCGCGTCGCAACCGAAGTAGGTGCCACCCGGATCGCGCTGGGACACCATCGCGACGACATCCTCGAGACCTTCTTCCTGAACCTCTTCCACGGGGGAAAGCTCAAGTCGATGCCGCCGAAGCTCGTCTCCGACGACGGCCAGCACGTGGTGATCCGACCGCTCGCCTACGTCGAGGAAGCCGACCTCGAGGCCTACGCCGCGATGCGCGCCTTCCCGATCATTCCTTGCGACCTGTGCGGCTCCCAGGAGCAGCTGCAGAGGAAGCAGGTGAAGGCGATGCTGCGCGAGTGGGAGCGCCAGCAACCCGGCCGCGTCGAATCCATCTTCACCGCGCTCGCCAATGTCGCGCCATCGCACCTCCTTGACCGCCAGCTGCACGACTTCGTGAAACTGCAGGTGGATCCCGACACGCCCACGACCTTCCCGATCCGAGTCTCGAAATGACCCTCAAGCAGATTGCCGCCAGCAAGAAGATCACCTCGTTCCACCCGCCGCAGCGCACGCTCATGGGCCCCGGGCCCACCGAGATCCATCCGCGCGTGCTCACCACCATGAGCCAGCCCGCGATCGGCTACCTCGACCCGGTGTTCGTCGAGATGATGGAGGAGTTGAAGACCCTGCTGCGCTACGCCTACCAGACCGACAACGCGCTCACGTTCCCGGTGTCGGGCCCCGGCTCGGTCGGCATGGAGTACTGCTTCGTCAACATGGTGGCACCCGGCGACAAGGTGATCGTGGCCCGCAACGGCGTCTTCGGCGGCCGCATGATCGAAAACGTCGAGCGCTGCGGGGGCACCGCGGTCGTGGTCGACGATGAGTGGGGCAAACCCGTCGATGCACAGAAAGTCGAGGATGCGTTCCGCAAGAACCCGGGCGTGAAGGTGCTCGCGTTCGTGCATGCGGAGACCTCGACCGGCGCGCAGTCCGACGCGAAGGCGCTCACCCAGATCGCCCACAAGCACGACGCGATGGTGATCGTGGACGCGGTGACCTCGCTCGCGGGAACGCCAGTGCGCGTGGACGAGTGGGGCATCGACGCGATCTATTCGGCGAGCCAGAAATGCCTGTCGTGCACGCCCGGGCTGTCGCCGGTGTCGTTCAACGAGCGCGTGGTCGAGCACGTGCGGAGCCGCAAGGACAAGATCCACAGCTGGTTCATGGACATGAACCTGCTGCTCGGCTACTGGGGGGCGACGACGCGCACCTATCACCACACCGCGCCGACCAACTCGCTCTTCGCGCTGCACGAGGCGCTGCTGCTCATCAAGGAAGAGGGGCTCGAGCAGGGATGGGCGCGCCACCGTCGCCACCACGTGGCGTTGAAGGCGGGCCTCGAAGCGATGGGCCTCAAGTTCCGCGTGGCCGAGCCCTACCAGCTGCCGCAGATGAACGCGGTGGGCTGCCCCGATGGCGTCGACGAGGAACTGGTGCGCAAGACGCTCCTGAACGAGTTCGGCATCGAGATCGGCGCGGGCCTGGGCCCGCTGAAGGGCAAGATCTGGCGCTTCGGGCTGATGGGCTACTCGTGCCGTCCCGACAACGTGATGCTGTGCCTCTCGGCGCTGGGCTCGGTGCTCATGGACATGGGATTGCCGATCAAGGTCGGCGAGGCCGAAGCCGCGGCCCACCAGGCCTACGCCGGCCTGCACGCCGCGGATGCGCTTCACGCGCGCAAGAAAGTCGTCGCCGCCTGACTGCGTAACGACGAGGGGTCAGACCCCAATTCATGCGCGAGCTGTCTTCGCGAGCCCCGGGGTGTCACGACATTGGGCTCTGACCCTTTGTCGCGCTGACTGGGCCCCCGCCTTCGCGGGGGCGACAGCTACTTGCCGACGATCTGGCGGAAGCGCCCTTCGACCTGGGGCTGCGAGGCGTAGCGCTCGACCATCTTCGCCATGAAGCCCTCGAGCTCGGCGATGCGATCGGAGGCGGCGGGATGGGTGTCGAAGATCGCGGCACCCGAGCCGTCGCCCTTCACCTGCGCGAGCATCGAGAGAACCGCGACGAGGCCGTAGGGATCGTAGCCGCTGCGCGCCGCGATCACCACGCCCATGCGGTCGGCTTCGTACTCCATGCCGCGATCAAGAGGGCGCAGGAAAACGCCGCTCTTCACCGCTTCGACGCCGGCATTCGCCGCGGCGCTTTTCAGCCCGAAGGCGTCGCCGCCGCCGCGCCGGCCGATGGCCTGGCCCGCGGCGTCCTTGCCCATTCCCGCCCACACATCGCTGCTCAACGTCGACTGGATCGCCGCGAGCTGGTGCTTCTTCACCACGTGCGCGATTTCATGGGCAAGCACTCCCGCCAGCTCCGCCTCGCTCGCGAGCCGCTTGACCAGCCCGTGCGAGACGAGCACCGCCCCGCCCGGCATGGCGAAGGCGTTGATGGTCTCGGTATCCATGACACCGAAGCTCCACGGCAGGTCGGCGCGCTCCGAATGCATCGCAAGCCACTTGCCGATGCGGTTCACGTAGCGTTGCAGGTTCTGGTCGGGGTGCAGCTTGGTCGCGCCGAGCACCCCGGCGGTGATGCCGTTGCCCAGGGCGATTTCGTCTTCGGTGCTGAATTCCTTGTTCGCTTCCTGGAATTTCTTGGTGGTCTCGATCGTCTTGTTGAGGATGCGGCCGAAGTCGAACTGCGCGGCCGCGGGGCCGCAGGCGACGAGCAGCAACACAGCCATAGCGGCTCTCATCGGCGCCCTCCCTCCTGGTAATCGACGTTGACCTCGGCGAGCTTGCCCTCGCGCGCGAAGCGCGCGGCCGCGGCCTGGTCGGCGCGGAACGACTGCATGCGCCGCAGCGCCTCGGCGTCGGGGCTGGAGTTCTTGAGGTCTTCCTGCGAGAGCCCGCGGATGCCGGTGGTGGCGATGGTGGTTGGTTGCGCGCGCTGGCGCCCGAAGCCGAGCGCCGAGGTGACGCTCGAAAGCGCGCCGCTCGCGGAGGTGCCCGCCTCGGCGACCGCGGGGAAGCGCAGGTGGAAGACGCGCACCCACCCCTGCTGGCCACCCGCATCCACGCGTGTCCAGCCGCCGCCGCGCTGCAACACCTTGACCTCGGTGTTTTCGGGAAGCGTGCGCACGGTGGCAGCCTCGGGGGCGCCGCGGTCCTTGAGATCGGTCGGGCGGTTCGTGAACGCCTGCTCCTGGGCCCCGGCCGCGAGGGCCGCGGCGAGGAGGAAGGCGGCCGCGAGGAGCGAGCGCAGGTTCATGCGCAAATGATATCCCTTCAGCGGATCATCAGTGTCGCGAGGCCGAGCATCAATCCCATGCTCGCGACGTCGGTGGCGGTCGTCACCACGATGCTGGACGCCGTCGCCGGATCGGCACCCAGGCGCTTCAGCGCGATCGGCACCATCGCGCCCGAGATACCGCTGATCGCGCAGCTGCCGATCATCGCGAGCATGACCACGATGCCCAGCACGAACGCATGCGGCGAGCTTTGCGATAACGCGAGGAGGTACATCGCGATGCCGCAGATGATCCCGGTCACGGTACCGTTCGCCAGGCCGAGCATCGCCTCTTTCGTGACCAGTGACTTGGCCCCCCCGGGCTTGATGTCGCCCAGGGTGATCCCGCGGACGCAGACGGCGAGCGCCTGGCAGCCGGTGTTGCCCGACTGGCCGGCGAGCACCGGCAGGAACGTCGCGAGAATCACCAGCTTGTCGAGCGTGCCCTGGAAGATCGCTACCACGCCGCCCGCGGCGAATGCGGTGACGAGGTTGATGAGCAGCCACGGGTTACGGAACTTGAAGCTCTGGCCGATGGGGGTCGCGATCCGCTCCTCCTTGTCCACACCGACCATCGAGCCCGCCTGCGCGGTGATCTCGAAGGCTTCCAATTCGAACAGCGCCGCGCCGCGCGCGAGGCCCACCAGCTTGCCGTCGGTGTCGCGCACCGGGTATTGCGGGTAGTGCCGGTTGACGGTGAGCTTCATCGCCTCGGGAAGCTCGAGGGTCGGGCTGAGCGCGAACGGATCCTTGAGCATGATCTCCTCGAGCCGCGCATCGCGGTCGTTGAAGAGCAGGTCGCGCATGGTGACCAGGCCCAGCAACCGATGCTCCGCGTCCGCCACGTAGATGTAGGTCACGAAGGCGGTGCGCACCAGCGGGCGCAACGCCTCGATCGCCTCGCCCACGTTCATGTCCGGACGGAAGACCGCGAGCGGCGCTTCCATCATGTGCCCGATGGTGCCGCGGGGATATTGGGTATTGCGCTTCCACTGCTCGGCGACTTCCGGCGGGGCCGAAGCTGCGATCAGCCGGCGCGCGCCCTTGTCGAGCTGGGCAAGGATCGACTGCACGATCGCGGGGTTGAGCTCCTGCAGCGCCTCGGCCGCCTGCGCGGGCTGGGCCCGCTCGATCACGGCGGCGGCCTCGTCGGGCGGGAGCGCCTTCACCTGCGTGGCCAAGGCCGAGCGGTGGCCCGGCTCGACGATCGTCTTCGCTGTTGTAGTCAAGGTGCCCCCCGGGTGATTCGTCCCCGAATTGTAGCGCCCGCCCCTGCTAGAGGCCCAGCCGTTGCCAGATCGTGGACGCGGGACCGGCCTGGTTCATCGTGTAAAGGTGCAGACCGGGTGCGCCTCCGGAGAGCAGCTTGTCGCACAGGTCGGTCACGACATCGAGGCCGAAGGCCTTGATCGAGGCGGTGTCGTCGCCGTAGCCCTCGAGCTTGAGGCGCATCCAGCGGGGAATCTCGGCGCCGCACGCGTCGGAGAAGCGCGCGAGCTGCGAAAAGTTGTTGATCGGCATCACCCCCGGGACGATCGGCACGTCGATGCCGAGCGCCTCGGCCTGCTCGACGAAATGGAAATACGCGTCGGGATTGTAGAAATACTGCGTGATTGCCGCGTTGGCGCCCGCGTCGATCTTGGCCTTGAAGGCCTGCAGGTCCTGCTGCGCGCGGCGCGCCTGCGGGTGGTACTCGGGATAGGCGGCAACCTCGATGTGGAACCAGTCGCCGGTCAGCTCGCGGATGTAGGCCACCAGCTCGGAGGCATACCGCAGCTCGCCCGCTGCGGCGAGGCCCGAGGGCAGGTCGCCGCGCAGGGCCACGATGTGGCGGATGCCGTGGGACTTGTACTGCTCGATCACCTCGCGCAGGCTCTCCCTGGTGGAGGCGACGCACGACAAATGGGGGGCACCGGCATGCCCTGCCTCGCGGATCTGCAGGACCGTCGCGAGCGTACCCTCGCGCGTCGAGCCGCCGGCGCCGTAGGTGCAGGAGAAGAAATCGGGCTTGAGCTGGGCCAGCTGGCGCACGGTGCCTTGCAGCTTCGCCATCCCCTCCGCGGTCTTTGGCGGAAAGAACTCGAAGCTGTACTTGCGCGCCTTGCCGCGCTGCGAGTCCATGGGCTAGCGCTTCGCGCCGACGCGCAGCAGGAAGCGCTCGACGCGCGGCCCCCAGTCGTCCATGGCGCGCGCGAAGTAGCCGTGCCCGTCGAGTCCCGTCGCAGGCGCCTCGACCAGCTCCGCGGCGCCGCCCGACTGCACGAATGCCTGGTGCATGCGCCGCGCCAGCGCCGGGCTGAAGTACCTGTCGTTCGCGCTGTAGATCCAGAGCTCGGGCACGCGCGCGGCACCCCCGTAGCGCGCCATCGCCTCCACCAGCCGCGCTTCCACGCACACCTGGTCGGGCGCCTGGGAACCGCGCCCGCCCGCGAAATTGATGACCGCCACGAGGCCCTCGAAGGCCGTGGCCGAAGCGGCTACGGAGCCGAAGCCCCCGGCCGATTGGCCGGCGAGCACCACCCGGCTCGCATCGGCCCAGGGCTCGGCGCGAATGGCGTCGACCGCGGCACGCACATCACGCGCCGTCTCGAGCCCGGCAGTGTAGTAATCCGGATCGGCGCACGAGCCGTAGCCTTCGGCCCACGGGGCCCGGCTGTCGCCGTAGCCGCGGCGCGTCGGTACCAGCACCGCGAAACCCATCCCCACGAACACCTCGCTCTGCGCGATGAGCCGTTGGCGCCCCTCGCTGCGGCGCTCCTCGGGCGACCGCGGGCTGCCATGCGACAGCACGACAATGGGAAACGGCCCGGAACCCTTCGCGCGGAACACCGTCACGTCGATGTAGGCCTGCTCGAGGCCTGCGGCCACCGGCACGCGCACGACCTGCTCCTCGAGCGACGTGCCCTGCGCCGGCAACGCCAGCGCAAGGCACAAGGCAACAAGCCCTCTCATCTTAGTAGCGGTAGGTATCCGGCTTGAATGGGCCGTCCTTGGAAAGGCCCAGGTACTTCGCCTGGTCATCGCGCAACTCGGTGAGTTTCGCGTTGAGCTTCGCCAGCTGCAGGCGCGCGACCTTCTCGTCGAGGTGCTTGGGCAGGACATAGACGCCGACCGGGTACTTCTTGGTATGGGTGAAGAGCTCGATCTGCGCGATCACCTGGTTGGCGAACGACGAGCTCATCACGTACGACGGGTGCCCCGTGCCGCATCCCAGGTTCACGAGGCGTCCCTCGGCGAGCAGGATGATGCGCTTGCCGTCCGGGAAGATCACGTGGTCGACCTGCGGCTTGATGTTGTCCCACTCGTATTGCTTGAGGGAAGCCACGTCGATCTCGTTGTCGAAGTGCCCGATGTTGCACACGATCGCATTGTTCTTCATGCGCTTCATGTGCTCGTGCGTGATCACGTGGAAGTTGCCGGTGGCGGTCACGAAGATGTCGGCCTGGTCGGCGGCTTCGTCCAGGGTCACGACCCGGTAGCCTTCCATCGCGGCCTGCAAGGCGCAGATCGGATCGATCTCGGTCACCCAGACCTGGGCGGAGAGCGCGCGCAGCGCCTGCGCCGAGCCCTTGCCCACGTCGCCGTAGCCCGCCACCAGCGCCACCTTGCCGGCGACCATCACGTCGGTCGCGCGCTTGATGCCGTCGACCAGCGACTCGCGGCAGCCATAGAGGTTGTCGAACTTGCTCTTGGTGACCGAGTCGTTCACGTTGATCGCCGGAAACTTGAGCGCGCCGTCCTCGGCCATCTGGTAGAGGCGCTTTACCCCCGTCGTGGTCTCTTCAGTCACGCCCAACACCCGCGCGAGCCGGGTCGAGTACCACTTCGGATCCTTCGCGAGCTGCGCCTTGATCGAGGCGAAGAGCGAGGTCTCCTCTTCGCTGCCGGGCTTGGCGAGGAGCGACGCATCCTTCTCGGCCCGCGCGCCCAGGTGCAGCAGGAGGGTCGCGTCGCCGCCGTCGTCGAGGATCATGTTGGTGTACTTGGGCTTGCCGTCCCGATCGTTGCCCCATTCGAAGATGCGATGGGAGAAGTCCCAGTACTCGTCGAGCGACTCGCCCTTGTACGCGAACACCGGAACCCCGGTAGCGGCGATCGCGGCGGCCGCGTGGTCCTGGGTGGAGAAAATGTTGCACGAGGCCCAGCGGATCTCGGCGCCGAGCGTCTCGAGCGTCTCGATCAGCACGGCCGTCTGGATGGTCATGTGAAGCGATCCGGTGATGCGGGCCCCGGCCAGCGGGCGCGAGGCCGCGAATTCCTCGCGGATCGCCATCAACCCGGGCATCTCGGTCTCGGCGATCTGGATCTCCTTGCGGCCCCAGGCGGCGAGCGCCAGGTCGGCGACGCGGAAATCGGTAAAGTCTTCGGGTTTGGTGCGGGCGTTCATGTCGTTCCTTTCGTCAAAGGGCGACCTGGTGCGGGAGAGTGCGAGGGGTAGCTCGATCCCCGCGGGCCAAGGCCACGGATCAACGAGCGCAGTTTGAAGGATCCGAGCCTGGCGGGGCACTTGCGTCCCCGTCGCAACGCTCCTCGGACGCCGCCATTGTAGCCCAAAAGCCCGCGCTATTTGCCCCGCGCGCGGGCCTGCGCGAGGGCGGCGGCGATCAGGGCGTCGGCCATCCAGCGCGAGATCGCCTCGACATCGCGCGACTGCAGTCCCCAGATGTCCCGCAACACCACATAGGGCTCGATGCCGTAGATCACCGACAGCGCCAGCACCAGGCGGCGAAAGCCCGCCTTGCCAAGCACGCGCTCGAGCGGCTTGGCGGCGTTCAGGAGGATCGCCCGGCGAAATCCGCGCCGGTACGGCTCTTCCTTGAGGAGGCCCGCGCGGTCGAGCGCGTCATGCTCGAGCGCCAGCTGCAGCGCGGCGCGCATCTGCGGCTCGAACTCCTTGAAGCGCGGATAGGTCTTTTCGAACAGCTCGTGCAGGCGCTCGACCCCGTCCTTCGAGGTCGACGTCCACGAGCGCACCGGGCCGAGGCTGTAGTCGGTAATGGTCGCGATCAGCCGGCTCTGCGTCGGGAAGTAGCGATAGGCCGTGGCGCGCGAGACGCGCGCGGCTTCGGCGACCTCGCTCACCGAGGGGACGTGTCCCTGGTTCACGATCTCCATGGCGGTCTGCAGCAGCAGGCGGTGGGTGCGCGCGGTCGCGCCCCGGGCGCCCGCCTCCGGGATCGCACCGAGCGTGGGACGCGGCGGCCCGCCCGGCTTGGGCAGGGGTGCGTCCGATTTGCTGCGCCGCGTCGTTGACATCCGTCGTGAACCCGTCCTAGGATGCGTGTCCGAAATGAGACTCGCGTCTCTTTTTGGGTAACAGGTCTCGCGGATGCTAATCCGCGGCGGGCGCCAAGGCAACCCGAGCCGGGCCCGACCAGAGGCTTTCGAGGAGAACGGCACGGCCATGAGCCTGCACTGGATCGAGGGCGCGGCGGTCGAGGTCGACGGCGAGGGTGATGCCGTCGTGCTGGTGCACGGCCTCGGCGGGACCTCCAACAACTGGACGCCGCTGATGGGGGCGCTCGCGCGGCATCGCGTGATCCGCCCCGACCTTCCCGGGAGCGGGCGCTCCGCGCGCGTGGAAGGGCCGCTCTCGATCGCGAGCTTCGTCGACTGCATCAAGGCGGTGTGCGATCGCCTCGAGGTCCGGCGCGCGCACCTCGTCGGCCATTCGCTCGGCACCATCGTTTGCCTGCACGCCGCGGTGCGGCATCCGCAACTCGCGCGCAGCCTCGCCCTCTTCGGGCCGCTCCTGGCCCCGCCCGAAGCCGCGCGGCCGAACATCGCCGCACGCGGGCGCAAGGCACGCAGCGAAGGGGTGGCGGGCATGCAGGCGATCGCGGAGGCGATCGTGCAGGGCGCGACCTCGTCGGACACCCGCGCCCACCGGCCCGTCACCGTGGCGCTGGTGCGCGAGTCCCTCATGCGCCAGGATCCCGAGGGGTATGCCCGCAGCTGCGAGGCGCTCGCGCAGGCGCAACCCGTGGACCTTGCGGCGATCAAGTGCCCCACCCTGCTCGTCACCGGCGAGGACGATGCGGTCGCGCCGCCCCAGTCGGTGCGCGCGATCGGAGATCGCGTCCCGGGCTCGCGCGTCGTGGTGTATCCACGCTGCGGGCACTGGACCACCTACGAGCGCCCGGAGGAGTGCGCGCGCGAGCTGCGCGACTTCCTCGCCGCGGCGGCGAGATAACCCGGGAGGCTCCATGGCCAACGTCCTCTTCAGCAACGTGCGCATCTTCGACGCCAGCGGCGCGCAGCCGTACGCCGGCGACGTGCTGGTGCAGGGCAATCGGATCAGCCGCGTGTCGACCGGCGTGCGCTCGCTTCCGACCTCAGGCGTCACCGTGATCGAGGGCGGTGGGGCGACGCTCATGCCCGGCATGGTGGAGGCGCACACGCACTTCGCGTGGAATGACCAGCCCAGCCTCGGTGCGATCCAGCGCATGCCCCCGGAAGAGCACATCCTTTGGTGCGCGCACGTGGCCAACCGGTACCTCGACATGGGGTGGACCTCGTGCGTGGGCGCCGCCACCGCCAAGCCGCGCCTGGACGTCGTGATCCGCAACGCGATCGAGGCTGGCCAGATCCCCGGGCCGCGCTATCTCGCGGCGAGCCAGGAGATCACGGTCCTCGGCGGCCTTGGCGACGAGACGCTCCCGCACCTGCCCTACCCCGAATTCAGCTTCGGCGCGATCGTGAGCGGCCCCGAGGAGATGCGCAAGACCGTGCGCATGTTCCTCAAGTACGGCGTGGACACGATCAAGCTCAACCTTTCGGGCGAGTACATCGCGGGCCTCCCGGCGGAGTTCACGCCGATGACCGACGAGGAGGTGGCGATCGCGGTGGCGGAGACGAAGATGCGCGGCAAGCGCCTCGCCGCCCACGCGCGCTCGGCCGAGTCGGTGAAACAGTGCGTGCGCCACGGCATCGAGCTCATTTTCCACGCGAGCTTCATCGACTCCGAGGGCCTCGACCTGCTCGAGGCCGCGAAGGACAGGCACTTCGTGGCGCCGGGGCTCGCGTGGCTGATCAACACCTCGTTTCACGCCTCCCAGTGGGGCCTCACGCCCGAGGCCATGAAGACGATGGGCTACCACCGCGAGCTCGAGGTCGCGGTCGAATCGCTCAAGAAGATGATGAAGCGCGGGATCCGCATCCTGCCCGGCGGCGACTATGGGTTCGCCTGGACCGCGCATGGCACCAACGCGCGTGACCTCGAGTACTTCGTGAAGTACCTCGGCATGAGCCCGATGGAGGCGCTGCTGTCGGCCACGAAGCTCGGCGGCCAGGTGATGATGCGCGGCCACGAGCTGGGCCAGGTGCGCGAGGGATTCCTCGCCGACCTGCTGCTGGTCGACGGCGACCCGCTTGCGGACCTGGCGCTCCTGCAGGACCAGCGCCGCATCCTCGCCGTCATGAAGGATGGCGAGTTCCACCGGGCCCCGCCCGCGCGCGCCCCCGGCGCGTCCCTGCGCGTCAATCGCACTCCGGCTTTCGCATGAACGACGCCACTCTCTTTACCAACGTGCGCATCCTCGACGGCAGCGGCGCCGCACCCTACGCGGGCGAAGTGCTGATGCGCGGCAATCGCATCGAGCGCGTGGTGCCGGGGGCGCGTGTGCTGCCGCACGAGGCAGCGATGGTCATCGACGGCGCCGGGGCGACGCTCATGCCCGGCATGGTCGAGGCGCACACCCATTTCGCCTGGAACAACGCCGCAACCCTGCAGGACATCCAGCGCATGCCGACCGAGGAGCACACGCTTTGGACCGCGGGCGTGGCGAAGGTGTACCTCGACCACGGATTCACGTCGTGCGTGGGGGCCGCGACCGCCAAGCCGCGACTGGACGTCGTGGTGAGGAACGCGATCAACGAGGGCCTGATCCCCGGGCCGCGCTACCTTGCCGCGAGCCAGGAGATCACCGTGGCGGGCGGCCTCGGCGACGAGACCCTGCCCCATGTCCCGTGGCCCGAGTTCAGCTTCGGCGTGAACGTGAGCGGGCCCGAGGAGATGCGCCGCGCGGTGCGCCTCTTCCTCAAGTACGGCGTCGACTCGATCAAGTTGAATCTCTCCGGCGACAACCTGACGCCGTTCTCGCCCGCCGACACGGCGTGGATGTCGGATGAGGAGGTGGCGGTCGCCTGCCGCGAGGCGAAGATCCGCGGCAAGCGGGTCGCCGCCCACGCGCGCTCGGCCGCCTCCGTCAAGCAATGCGTGCGCCACGGCGTGGAAGTGATCTACCACGCGAGCTACACCGACGAGGAGGCGCTCGACCAGCTGGAGAGCGTGAAGGACCGCGTGTTCGTGGCACCCGGCGTGTCGGTGATCGTGAAGCTCCTGAACGACGGCGCGCCCTACGGCATCCCCCCGGAGAAGGCCCGCGCCATGGGCTACGGGCTCGAGCTCGAGGCGGCGTGCGCGAGCATGAAGGCGATGCACAAGCGCGGCATTCGCGTGCTGCCGGGCGGCGACTACGGCTTCGCGTGGGCGCCGCACGGGACCAACGCCATGGACCTCGAGTATTTCGTGAAGTACTTCGGCTTTACGCCCATGGAGGCGATCGTCGCGGCGACGAAGCTCGGCGGCGAGATCATGCTGCGCCCGGGCGAGCTGGGCCTCATCAAGCAGGGGGCGCTTGCCGATCTGCTGCTGGTCGATGGCGATCCGCTCGCCAACCTCGCGATCCTGCGCGACCGTTCACGTCTGCTGGCGATCGTGAAGGACGGCAAGTTCCACAAGGCGCCCGAAGTGGCCGCGCGCTCGCGCGCCGGATTCGTGGCCGCATGAGCGCCGTGCTTGCAACACCGGGGTCCGTCCCCCGGCGCTCGTGGCGGCCCTGGATCGTGGCCGCCCTGTGGGCGCCGGTCGCCGCGTTCGCCGTCTGGGGGCTCTACGACAACGCGAAGCTCTTCCTGCTCACCACGCTGAACGGCGTGACACTCGCCGCGCTGTACTTCGTCGTCGCCAGTGGCTTCACCCTCATCTTCGGCCTGATGAAGAACGTGAACCTGGCCCACGGCTCGCTGTATCTCCTCGGCGCGTACGTGGGCTACGTCGTGGGCGACAAGTCAGGCTCGTGGCTCCTCGCAGTGGCCGCGGGTTTTGCGGCGGCGGCCCTCGTCGGCCTCGCATTGCAGGTGGCCGTGTTCCGCTACATGCAGGGCGAGGACCTGCGCCAGACGCTGGTCACGATCGCGATCTCGATCATCATCGCGGACCTCTTCCTGTGGATCTTCGGCGCCGAGGTGCACCAGTTCGACCCGCCGAAGGCGATCTTCGGCGCGCTCGCCCTGCCGATCGTCGACCGCTACCCGACCTATCGCCTGGTGCTGCTCGCCATCTCGATCGTGATCGGAGTCCTGCTGTGGCTCTTCCTGCAGCGCACGCGCGTGGGCACGATGATCCGCGCGGGCGTGGACGACCGCGCGATGCTCGCTGCGAGCGGCGTGAACGTGCAGCTCGTGTTCGCGGTGACCTTCGCGATCGGCGCGGGCCTCGCGGGATTCGGCGGCGTGGTCGGCGCCACGGCGCTCTCGATCACGCCGGGCGAGGACACACGCTATCTCATGGCTTCCCTCATGGTGGTGATCATCGGCGGCATGGGCAGCATTCCCGGCGCCGCGGTCGGCGCGCTGCTGATCGCGCTCGCCGAGCAATACGGCGTGGCCTATGCGCCCACCTACGGCGTGGTCTTCCAGTTCCTGATCCTGGTGCTCGCGCTCGCCTTTCGCCCGCAGGGAATCCTCGGCGCCTCGTGGAGCTCGGGCGCCGCGGCGAAGGGGAAGAAATGAGCGCGGCCGCCTGGAGGAAGGCAATGAACACTGGCGCGGCGGGGCACGCGTGGAGCCCGCCGCCGCGTCCGGACGCGGGCGGGGGCCCGACTGCCGGGACGGGGGCGCGCGAAGCCGCTGCCGCCCTGTCGTCCTCGATTCGGCCGCGCCATGTCGTCGTGATGGCGGCCCTGCTGCTCTACCCCTGGGTCGCCTCGCCCTTCTTCACGTTCCAGATCGGCGGCCAGTCGCTGGTCCTGGGGCTCATCGCCCTGTCGCTCATGTTCCTCGCCGGTTACGGCGGCATGGTGTCTCTGTCACAGATGACGGTGGCGGGCGTGGCGGGATACATGGTCGCGATCTTCGGCGTCAGCACGACGCCCGAAGGCGTGGTGCTCGGCTGGCCGTGGTGGCTCGCGGTCATCATCGCAGTGGTGATCGCCACACTCGCCGCCGCGCTCATCGGCTGGCTGTCGGTGCGCACGGATGGGATCTACACGATCATGATCACGCTCGCGGTGGGCGTGGCGTTCTACTACCTCGTGCTGCAGAACTACAGCGTGCTGTCGGGCTTCCAGGGCTTCCAGAAGGTTCATCCGCCGGTGCTCTTCGGCATCGACTGGCGCAGCCCCGTGCCGTTCTACTACCTCGCGCTCTTCTGGGCGCTCGCGGGCTATTTCGTGGTGAAGTACCTCGCGCGCGCGCCCTTCGGCCTGGCACTCCAGGGCATCCGGGACAATCCCCGGCGCATGGAGGCCCTCGGCTTCGACGTGACCGTCCACCGCATCGCCGCGCACGCGGCGGCCGGCGCCATTGCCGCCGTGGGCGGGATCCTCCTCACCTGGTTCAGCGGCCTCATCACGCCGGGCAGCGTGGGGACGAACACGCTCATCAACATCCTGATCATCGCGGTGATCGGGGGGATGCGGCATCCCATCGGGCCGTTCATCGGCGCGATCGTGTTCGTGCTGCTGCAGAATTTCGCCATCGACCTGGTGAACCGCGAGCGGTTCAACCTCGTCATCGGCACCGGATTCCTGTTGATCGTCTTGTTTTCTCCCGATGGCTTGCTGGGACTGTGGGCGCGCCTCACCGCGCGCTTCGGGGCCGGCCACGACCAGCCGCCGCTTTCGAGCCGGAGCGGCGGCTGAAGCCCTCGGGAACCGGCCACAACAACGAAGGAGGAGCAATGAATAGCAACCGCAGGAGCTTTGTCCGCACGGCGCTCGCCGCCGCGGTGATGTCCAGCCTCGGCCTCGCCGCCCAGGCGCAGGAAACGATCAAGATCGGCGTGCTCGCCACGCTCGAGGGGCCGTTCGCGGCGGGCGGCGCCGACGGCATGCGCGGCGCCGAGCTGGCGCTGCGCGAGCGCAACTACATGGCGGGCGGCAAGAAGATCGAGATGGTGAAGGCCTCCTCGAACGCGCAGCCCAACGTGGCGGTCGCGGCGGTGAGGAAGCTGGTGGAGCAGGACAAGGTGCAAATCGTCGTGGGGCCGCTGTCGGGCGGCGAGGGCATCGCCGTCAAGGATTACTCGAGGACGGTGCCGAACATCACCATCATCAACGGCTCCTCGGGCGCGCAGGCGACGACGCTCGTGAATCCCTCCCCCAACTTCTTCCGCTTCAACAACGAGGGCGCGCAGTGGATGGTGGGCCTGGGGGCGGAGGCGATGAAGCGCGGCTACAAGAAGGTGGCACTCATCTCCGAGGACTATTCGTTCCCGTACTCGCAGGTGCAGGGCTTCATGGGCGAGTACTGCAAGCTCGGCGGCAAGGTGACGGAAAAGATCTGGGTGCCGCTCGGGCACAAGGACTATTCCACCGCCATCGCCAAGATCCCCTCCGACATCGACGCGCTGCTGGTAGTGCTCGGAGGCGCCGACGCGGTGAACTTCCTCACCCAGTACGAGCAGGCCGGCGGCAACAAGCCGATGATCGGCGGCTCGATCACGGTGAGCCAGGACGTGCTCAACTTCAAGGGCAAGCGCCGCGAATCGCTCCTCGGCACGCTCTCCGCGGGTCCCAATGCCGACGCGTACGACGCGCCGGAATGGAAGACCTTCGTCGCCTCGTACAAGAAGAACTTCCCCGACGGCTATGCGTCGCCGGGCCTCTTCGCGGTCAACTACTACATCAACATGAAGGCCGCGCTCGACGCGCTCGATGCCGTGCGGGGCGACCTGTCCGGCGACCAGGCGAAGTACCGCGATGCACTCACCAAGCTGAACCTGAAGGGCCCGACCGGAAGCATCACGCTCGACCACAACCGCCAGGCGATCGGCCCCAACTTCGTGACCGAGGTGGCGAAGGCGCCCGATGGATCGTTCTACAACAAGGTGATCTCGCGCGTGGAGAAGGTCGACCAGCGCCTGAACCTCTCGCAGGCCGAGTTCGACAAGATGGGCATCGGCACGCGCGACAACCCGGCCTGCCCGTAAGCCATGGCTCCGACCGATCGCGTGCAGCGTTCGCTCGCGTCCGATGACGCCCTCGTGCTCGAGGGCGTTACGCGGACGTTTGGTGCGCTGCACGCGATCGACTCGGTCACGCTGTCGGTGGCGGCGGGGGAGCGCCGCGCCATTCTCGGGGCCAACGGCGCCGGGAAGACCACCCTCTTCAACGCGGTCACGGGGGACTTCCCGCCCACGTCCGGCCGCGTCCTATTCTTCGGCGAGGACATCACCGACCTCCCGCCCCACGAACGCATCCGCCGGGGCTTGAGGCGCACTTACCAGTCCTCGCTGCTGTTTCGCGAACTCACGGTTCGCGACAACCTGTTCCTCGCCATTCGCGGGGTGAGCCGCGGGCGCTTTGGCTTCCTGAGGCCGGGCGCCGCGCACCCTTCCCGTGCCGCGACCGAGGACCTTCTCGATCGCACGCGTCTTGCGCATGTCGCGGGCCAGCCGGTGGCGTCCCTGTCCCACGGACAGCAGCGCCAGCTGGAAATCGGCATGGCGCTGGCCGGGGCGCCGCGCCTGATCCTCTTCGACGAGCCGGCGGCGGGCCTGTCGCCATCGGAACGCCGCGAGCTCGTCCTGCTGCTCGCGGCACTCCCCCGCCACATGGGCTTCGTGCTGATCGAGCACGACCTGGAGATCGCACTGAAGGCGGTCGAGCGGGTCACCGTCATGCATGACGGCCGCGTGCTCAAGCACGGAACGCCCGCCGAGATCGAGGCCGATCCCGAGGTGCAGTCGATTTACATGGGCCGCAAGCACTGATGGCCGCCGGACGCGCTCCCCTCCTCGCCGTCGAGCAGCTCGACGTCTTCTACGGACGCTCGCACGCGCTGCAGTCCGTGTCGCTGGTGCTCGACCGCGGCGTGCTCGCCATCGTCGGGCGCAACGGCATGGGCAAGACCACGCTGTGCAACGCAATCACCGGGCTGGTTCCGGCCAGCGGCAGCGTGCGCATCGCCGGCCACGCCGCGCTCGGGCTGCCCGCGCATCGGATCACCCGCCTCGGCGTGGCCTACGTGCCCCAGGGCCGCCGCGTATGGCCCTCGCTCACCGTGGACGAGCACTTGAAGCTGGTTGCCGGACGCAACCGGGGCGCATGGACAGTGCAGCGCGTCTACGAGACCTTCCCGCGGCTCGCCGACCGGCGCGGCAACGGCGGCTCGCAGCTCTCCGGGGGCGAGCAGCAGATGCTCGCCATCGCGCGCGCGCTGCTGCTCAACCCGCGCCTGCTGGTGATGGACGAGCCCACCGAGGGACTCGCCCCGGTCATCGTGGACCAGGTCGTCGACATGCTGCGCGACCTCGCGCGCCAGGGGGACATCGCGGTGCTGCTGGTGGAGCAGAACCTCGGGGTCGCCATCGGCGTGGCCGATGAGGTGTCGGTCATGGTGAACGGACGGATTGCCCGCACCCTGTCGTCGGGCGAGCTCGCCGCCGATTCCGACCTGCAGCAACGCCTGCTCGGCATCCGTTCGAGCGGCGACGAAGACGTCGAGGCCGACGAGACCCCTGCGGAGTTGCGCGGCGCGTCGGCGGAAAAAGCGGCAGATGTGGTGTATACCGTGCGCCGCGCGGGCATGGAGGTGCCCGCGGACGAGACGCGCGACGCTCCCCGCAGCGTGCGCGCCTTCACGCGATGGAACGCGGCCGACGCGGGGGACACGCCCCGGGACCGATTGATCGAGGGGTTCGCGCGGACTCCCGCACCGGCTGCGCCCGCGGCGCCGGCCCACGTGCCCGCGGCGCCCCAAGGTCCGTCCGCTGTGCCGATCGCACGCACCACGGACCGCGCGGCCTACATCGCCGGGACCTTCGACACCAAGGGGCGCGAGCTCCTGTACATCAAGAGCTGCATCGAGCGCCTCGGCGTGCGCACGGTGACGGTCGACCTCTCCACGACCGGCACGCCATCCCCCGCGAATATTGCCGCGCGCGAGGTGGCGCGTTTCCATCCGCAGGGCGAGCGCGCGGTCTTCTCGGGCGACCGGGGGAGCGCGGTGGCCGCCATGGGAACCGCATTCGAGGCCTTCGCGCGCACGCGGCGGGACCTGGGCGGCGTGATCGGCGCGGGCGGCTCCGGCGGCACCGCAATGGTCACCCAGGCGATGCGCTCGCTGCCGATCGGCGTGCCCAAGATGATGGTCTCGTCGGTCGCCTCCGGCGACGTGAAGCCGTACGTGGGGCCGGCCGACATCTGCATGCTCTATTCGGTGACCGACGTGTCGGGCATCAACCGCATCAGCGAGCAGGTGCTGGCGAACGCCGCCCACGCGCTCGCGGGGATGATCGCCCACCGGCGCGCCCCGTCCCTCGGCACCCGCGAGGCGATCGGCCTCACCATGTTCGGCAACACCACCCCGTGCGTACAGGCGGTGACCAAGGCCCTCGAGGACGCCTACGACTGCCTCGTGTTCCACGCCACCGGCACCGGCGGGCAGTCGATGGAGAAGCTCGCCGACTCGGGCCTGCTCGCGGGCGTGATCGACGTGAGCACCACCGAGGTGGCCGACGAGGTCGTGGGCGGCGTGCTGCCGTGCGGCCCGGAGCGCTTCGAGGCGATCATCCGCACCCGCCTGCCCTTCGTGGGCTCGTGCGGCGCGCTCGACATGGTCAACTTCTGGGCGTGGGATACCGTCCCCGAGAAATTCAAGGGCCGCAACCTCTACCGGCACAACGCCAACGTGACCCTCATGCGCACGACCGCCGACGAGTCGCGGCGCATCGGCGAATGGATCGTCGCCAAGCTGAACCGCATGGAAGGGCCGGTGCGGTTCTTCATACCCGAAGGCGGTGTGTCTCTCCTCGATGCGCCCGGAAAGGCGTTCTGGGACCCTGCCGCCGACAAGGCCCTCTTCGACGCGATCACGTCCGGCTTCCGCGCGGGGAGCGACCGCAAACTCGTCCGCCTGCCCTCGAACATCAACGACCCGTCCTTTGCCGAAGCGTTGGTGGCGGCCTTCCGCGAAGTCGTTCACAACGCCCCCGGCGCGGGCGCGCGCGCGCGCGTCCTCGCGGCGACGAGCTGACCATGGCGCGCATCGAACGCAAGGAGATCCTCGCGCGCTTCCGCGCCCAGATCGCGCGCAAGCAGCCGATCATCGGGGGCGGCGCCGGGACCGGGCTCTCCGCCAAGTGCGAAGAGGCCGGCGGCATCGACCTGATCGTCATCTACAACTCGGGTCGCTACCGCATGGCGGGGCGCGGCTCGCTCGCGGGCCTGCTCGCCTATGGCAATGCCAACGACATCGTGGTCGAGATGGCGCGCGAGGTGCTGCCCGTGGTCAGCCGCACGCCGGTGCTCGCGGGCGTCAACGGCACCGACCCCTTCATGATCCGGCCCGTTTTCCTGCAAAGGCTCGCCGAGCTGGGTTTCAGCGGCGTGCAGAATTTCCCGACCGTGGGCCTCATCGATGGCGTCTTCCGCGCCAACCTCGAGGAGACCGGGATGGGCTACGGGCTCGAGGTCGACCTGATTCGCGACGCGCATGCGATCGACCTGCTCACGACCCCGTACGTGTTCAACGAGGACGAGGCGCGGGCGATGACGCGCGCCGGAGCCGACATCATCGTCTGCCACATGGGCCTCACCACGGGAGGCGCGATCGGCGCCGGAACCGCGTTGACGCTCAAGGATTGCGTGCCCCGCATCGACGCATTGAGCGCCGCCGCGAAGCGCGTGCGCCGGGATGTGATCGTCCTCTGCCACGGCGGCCCCATCGCCGAGCCCGCGGACGCCGAATACATCCTGCGCGAGTGCCGCGAGGTCCACGGCTTCTACGGCGCCTCGAGCATGGAGCGCCTGCCTACCGAGCGCGCGCTCACCGAACAGACCCGCAAGTTCAAGGACATCAAGCTCACCCGCAAGCCGCCCGCAAGGAGAACCCCATGACCGGCGCCCAGTTCGGCAGTTTCATCCTCGGCCTCGTCGTCGTCGCGATCGTCGTCGCGATCGGCGTCTGGCTCCTCCACTGGCTCTACCTGCGCTCCTCGAAGGAACGCGCCTTCGTGCGCACCGGGCTCGGCGGGCAGAAGGTCGTGCTCAACGGCGGCGCCTTCGTGCTGCCGATCGTGCACGACGTGCTGCCGGTCAACATGAACACCCTGCGGCTCGAGGTATCGCGGGGCCGCGACAAGGCGCTCATCACCAAGGACCGCATGCGCGTCGACGTGACCGCGGAGTTCTACGTGCGCGTGCAGGCGACCGTCGATGCGATCGCCAGCGCCGCCCAGACGCTCGGCCAGCGCACGCTCAAGCCCGAGTCGCTGAATGAACTTCTCGAAGGCAAGTTCGTCGACGCGCTGCGCACCGTCGCCGCCGAGCTCACCATGGAGGAGCTGCACGAGAAGCGCGGCGAGTACGTGAAGCGGGTGCGCGCCGCCGTGGCCGGCGACCTGCTCAACAACGGCCTCGAGCTGGAAAGCGCGTCGCTGACCCAGCTCGACCAGACCTCGATGGAATATTTCAACCCATCCAACGCATTCGACGCCGAGGGCCTCACGCGCCTGACCGAGCAGATCGAGCGGCGCAAGAAGCAGAGGAACGACATCGAGCAGGACACGCTCATCCAGATCCGCAACAAGAACCTCGAGACCGAGAAGATGAGCCTCGACATCGACCGCGATTCCGAGAACGCGCGCCTCGCGCAGGAGCGCGAGCTGGAGATCGCCCGCGCGGCCCAGCGCTCGGAGCTCGCGCGCGAGCGCGCCGACCACGAGCAGCAAGCCGAGCGCGCCCAGATCACCGCGCGCGAGCAGATCGAGCGCGCGCGCATCGCCGCCGACCGCACGCTCGAGGAGGACCGCATCGCCAAGGAGCGCGAGATCCAGGGCCGCGAGATCGAGCGCCGCCAGCATCTCGAGATCGCGGAGCAGCAGCGCGCCATCGCCATCGCAGGCCAGTCGCGCGCGCAGAGCGAGGCCCAGGCGCAAGCCGACCGCGCCCGCGCCGTGTCGGTCTCCGAGGAGGAGAAGGTCTTCACCGCCCGCGAGACCGAGGTGGCAGAGCGGCGCCGGCAAATCGACCTGATCGGCGCGCGCCAGGAGGCGGAGCGCGACGCGCTGCGCGTGACCTCCGCGGCCGAGGCCGAGAAGCACGCAGCCGCCGACCGGGGCGCGGCGGTCAAGTCCGATGCCCAGGCCCAGGCCGACGCCGACCGGATTCGCTCGGCTGCGACCAAGATTCGCGCCGAGGTCGAGGCCGACGGAGTCCGGCTCATGAACGAGGCACGCAATATCCTGTCGCCCGAGGCGAGCGCCTCGGCGCTGCGCATGCGGCTCCTCGACAAGGTCGAGGCGATCGTGCGCGAAAGCGTGAAGCCCATGGAGAAGATCGAGTCGATCCGGATCCTGCACGTCGATGGCCTGGGCGGCTCGAGCGGCAGCGGATCGGCCGACGGCGGCGGGGGAATGGCCGACAACGTGGTGAACAGCGCCTTGCGCTACCGCGCCCAGGCGCCGCTCGTCGACATGCTGCTGAAGGAAATCGGGTTGCAGGGCGGCGGAGACCTCGGCCGGCTTGCGGCCCCCGTGGCGCCAGAAGAGGCCGCCGCCGGGAAAGGCGCCAAGGCGGATTGAGCCCATGATCCAGGTCTACGCCTCGACCGTCATCGACGCGCCCGCGCAACGCGTGTGGTCGGTGATCCGCGACTTCAACGCCCTGCCGCAGTGGCATCCGCTCATTGCGGAGTCGCGCATCGAGGGTTCCGCACCGCCGGACCGAGTGGGGTGCATCCGCAATTTCCGCACGCGCGACGGCGGCACCATTCGCGAGCAGCTGCTCACGCTCTCCGACTACGATTTCGAGTGCGCCTATTCGATCCTCGAGTCACCCATGGGGGTCGAGAACTACGTGGCGCGCTTGAAGCTCACGCCCGTCACCGACGGCGACCGCACCTTCGCCGAGTGGTCGGCGGAGTTCGACTGCGCGCCGGAGCGCGAGCGGGAGTTGGCCGACCTGGTCGGCAACCAGGTCTTCCAGGGCGGGCTCGCCGCGCTCAAGGCCCAAGTCCAGCGGTGATCCGCGTCACCCGCAGCTGCCTGATCGATGCGCCCATCGGCCGGGTCTGGGCGGTGCTGCGCGATTTCAACAGCCACATCGACTGGCATCCCATCATCGAGCGCTCGGCGATCGAGCGCGGTGAGGCGAGCGACCAGGTGGGATGCGTGCGCAACTTCACGCTCAGGGACGGCAACCAGGTGCGCGAGCAGCTCCTCACGCTCTCCGACCGCGATCACATCTCGCGCTACTGCATCCTCGAGGCGACGGTGCCGCTCCTGCGCTACGTCGCCACCGTGGCGCTCAAGCCCGTCACCGACGGCAATCGCACCTTCTGGCACTGGCAGAGCACCTTCGATGCACCCCGGGGACGCGAGCGCGAGCTCGCCGACATGGTGGGAAAGAACGTCTACGAGGCCGGGATGAAAGCGTTGGGCGAATTCCTGGCAAGCCCGCACTCGCGGCGAACCGTGGCCGCCGTCCGCCCTGTCGGAAATCGCCCGGCCGCTTCCCCCGCCCCGGCGATGGAAACGAGCGCGATCGTCATGCGCTCGCATGGCGGGCCGGAAGTGCTGGCGATGGGACGTTGGAGCGTGCCCGCGCCCGCGGCCGGCGAGGTTCGATTGCGGCAGATGGCGATCGGGGTGAACTTCATCGACGTGTACGCGCGCCGCGGACTCTACCCGCTGGTCACGCCCCCCGGTGTGCCGGGCGTGGAAGCCGTCGGCGTCGTGGAAGCGGCGGGCGACGGCGTCCATGAGCTGCTGCCGGGCGACCGCGTGGCCTACGCGACGCTTCCCGCCGGATCCTATGCCGTGGAGCGCAACATCGCTGCCGCCTCGGTGGTGCGGCTGCCCGACGACATTTCCGACGAGGCGGCCGCCTGCCTGATGCTGAAGGGCATGACCGCCGAATACCTGCTGCATCGCACCCATCGCGTCGCACCCGGCGAATCGATCCTGGTGCACGCCGCCGCCGGGGCTACCGGCCTGTTCCTGTGCCAGTGGGCGCGCGCCCTGGGAGCCCATGTGATCGGCACCGTGTCGAGCGAGGAGAAGGCGCGCGTCGCCCGCGCCAACGGCTGCGAGGTGCCGATCGTCACGCGCGACTACCAGTTCGCCGATGCGGTGCATGCGGCCACAGAGGGCCGCGGCGTCAGCGTCGTCTACGACGGCCTCGGCGCACGGGCCGCGGAGGAAAACCTGCGCGCGCTCGCGCTGCGCGGCCATTGGGTGAGCTATGGCCAGGCGAGCGGCGCCCTCGAGTCGATTCCGTTGGCCACGCTTTCGTCGAAGTCCATCACCCTCTCGCGCCCCGCGATCACGCACTTCGTGCAGGAGCGCGCGCTCCTGGTCGAGATGGCGGCCCGCGTGTTCGATGCGCACCGCACCGGTATCCTGCGGATCCATTCGCCCAATCGCTTCGCCCTCGCGGCCGCCGCGCAAGCGCACCGCGCGCTCGAGTCGCGCGCGACCGTGGGCCCCATCGTGCTGTTGCCCTGAGGGGAGCCTCGAGCTCGTCGCGATCGCCCAAAAGGCATCGGCCACCGCAGGGGTGGCCGATGTGATGAAGCGCAACTTCAACTAGTACGAAATTGGATCCCCGCCTGCGTGGGGATGACGGCACTCAACTCTCGTGCCGTCAGTCCGCAGCGGCAAAGGCGCGAGGTTGGGCCGCGCCTTTGAGGCCTGCGGCTTCTCGTAGAATCGCCGCCTTGTCGGTGTGCTCCCAGGAGAATTCCGGCTCCTCGCGGCCGAAATGGCCGTAGGCGGCGGTCTTCTCGTAGATGGGGCGCAGCAAGTCGAGCATCTTCACGATGCCGCGCGGGCGCAGGTCGAAATGCTCCTGCACCAGCTGGGCGAGCTTCTCGTCGGGGATCGCGCCGGTGCCCTCCGTATAGACCGTGACGTTGATGGGCTTGGCCACGCCGATCGCGTAGCTCACCTGGATCTGGCATTGCCGGGCGAGGCCCGCGGCGACCACGTTCTTGGCCACGTAGCGCGCGGCATAGGCGGCCGAACGGTCCACTTTCGAAGGATCCTTGCCGGAGAAAGCGCCGCCGCCGTGGGGGCACGCGCCGCCGTAGGTGTCGACGATGATCTTGCGCCCGGTGAGCCCGCAGTCGCCCTGCGGGCCGCCGACGACAAAGCGCCCGGTGGGGTTCACCAGGTACTTCACGTTCTTGAGGAATTCCTTCGGCAGCACCGGCTTGATGATCATCTCGATCACCGCATCGATCGCATCCTTCTTCATGTGCGTGCCGTCGGACATCTCGGGGGCGTGCTGCGTGGAGAGCACCACCGTGTCGATCTCCGAGGGCTTGCCGTCCACGTACTTGAAGGTCACCTGGCTCTTGGCATCGGGCCGCAGCCACGGCAGGCGCCCGTCCTTGCGCAGCATCGCCTGGCGCTCGACCAGGCGGTGCGAGTAATAGATCGGCGCCGGCATGAGCACCGGCGTCTCGTCGCAGGCATAGCCGAACATGAGGCCCTGGTCGCCCGCGCCCTGGTTCAGGGGGTCGTCCTGCGCGTGGTCCACGCCCTGGGCGATATCGGGGCTTTGCTGGCCGTAGCAGACCAGCACCGCGCAACCCTTGTAGTCGATGCCGTACTCGGTGTTGTCGTAGCCGATGCGCTTGATGGTGGCGCGCGCGACCTTGTTGTAGTCGACGTTGGCGTGGGTCGTGATCTCGCCTGCCATCACCACGAGGCCGGTGCTGCATAGGGTCTCGGCCGCGACTCGCGACTTGGGGTCCTGGGCTAGAATGGCATCGAGAACGGCGTCCGAAATCTGGTCCGAGACCTTGTCGGGATGGCCTTCGGACACCGATTCGGACGTAAACAGAAACTCTTTCATTGCGTATCACCCCTCAGTCGCACAGCGCGACATTTTAGCAAAAGCTGAAGCTCCTCTTCCGATTGCTTGCACGGCTGCCCCTGGGCACCAACCATGCCCTCGGCGCGCTTGCCGGGCGGCTGGCTTATTACCTCGCGCCCAGCTACCGCCGGCTCCTCCTCGACAACCTCGGCAATAGTGGCCTATGCGCCACCCCCGCGGATGTCAGACGATTCGCACATGAAAATGCGGCCGAAATCGGCAAGGGCGCCAGCGAGCTCGCGTGGGCACTCTTCCGGTCCGAGGAGGTGCCCGGACTGGTGCGCAGCCGCATCGGGTGGGAGGCCGTGGAGCGGCTGCGCGCGAACAACCGGCCGATCATCTTCGTGGCTCCCCACCTGGGAGGCTATGACGTCGCCGGCCGCTACCTGTGGTCGAAGATGCCGATCATGGCGATGTATCGTCCCCACAAGGTGTTCTGGATCGACCAGCTGCTGCGCGAGGGCCGCAACCGGGGCGCGGCCCCCGACGGCTCCAACGTGGCGCCGGCGAACATGGCGGGCGTGCGGATGGTGCTCAAGCACCTGCGGCGCGGCGGCTGCAGCGTGGTGCTGCCCGACCAGGTCCCGGGGCTGGGCGAAGGCGAGTGGGCCCCGTTCTTCGGCCGCCCCGCCTACACCATGACGCTCCTCGGGCGCCTCCAGGAAGCCTCCGGCGCGGCGCTGGTGTTCTGTTATGCCGAACGGCTGCCCCGCGCCGACGGCTTTCGTCTGCATCTCGAGGCGCTCGCCGCTCCCCTGCCCAAGGATCGGCAGGCAGCCGCGCGAGCGGTCAACGCCGCGGTCGAGCGTCTCGTTCGCGAATGTCCTTCGCAATACCTGTGGGGGTACAACCGCTACAAGCGCCCCGCAGGGGCCCCACCCCCGCCATGAACGCACTGCGCTCCATCGGCTCGTGGCTCGGCGTCTTCGTCCTCTGGCTGGTCCATTTCCTGCCGCTCGGCTGGATCGCGGCGATCGGCGCGGGACTCGGATCGCTGCTCTACCGTTTCGGGCGCGGGCACGTGACGCGCGTGAATCTGGCGCTGTGCTTTCCCGAGATGACCGCGCAGGCACGCGACGATCTCGGGCGCAGGCACTTCCGCATGCTCGGGCGCAACGCCGTGGAGCTTTCCGTGATGGTGTGGGGATCGGAGAAGGAGTTGCTCGCGCTCACGCGCCACGAGGGCCTCGAGCACCTCCACGCCGCCGCGGCGGGCGGCCATCCGGTGATCGCGATGGCGCCGCATTTCATCGGACTGAACATGGGCGGCATCCGCGTGGCCTATGAATACCCAGGCACCGCGAGCGTCTACAGCAAGCAGAAGAATCCGGTCCTCGAGCGGATCTTCCTGCGGGCGCGCACGCGCTTCGGCAACCCGCACCTGGTGAGCCGCCAGGAAGGGCTGCGCTCGATCGTGCGCGCGATCAAGGGCGGCAAGCCGTTCTACTTCCTTCCGGACATGGACTTCGGCATCCGCGACGCGATCTTCTCGCCCTTCTTTGGCGTGCCGACCGCCACCATTACCGCGCTCCCACGCCTGGCGAAGCTGACGGGCGCGCGCGTGATCCCGGTCATCACGCGCCAGGAAGGCGACCATTACGTCGCGCGCTTCTACCCGGCGTGGAACGACTATCCCACCGGCGACCTCGAGAGCGACGTGCGGCGCATGAACGCGTTCATCGAGGAGCGCGTGCGCGAGATGCCGGAGCAGTACTTCTGGGCCCACAAGCGATTCAAGACACGACCGCCGGGCGAGCCGTCACCCTATCGCAAGGCTTAAGGCCTCGCTCAGGACGGATCAGCATCGGTAGAATTGTCCTTGATGCCTCCGCCCATCCGCCTCCGATTCACCAAAATGCACGGCCAGGGCAACGATTTCGTGGTCCTCGACGGCGTACGCCAAGCCATCGCCCTCACCCCGGAATCCGCGCGCCGGCTCGCCGACCGCCACCTGGGCATCGGCTGCGACCAGGTGCTCCTCGTCGAGCGCGCGCGGGATCCCGGCAACGATTTCCGCTACCGCATCTTCAACGCCGACGGCGGCGAGGTGGAGCAATGCGGCAATGGCGCGCGCTGCTTCGCGCGCTACGTGCTCGACGAAGGCCTCACCGACAAGCGCGAGATCCGCGTGGAGACCGCGAGCGGCGTGATCGTCCCGCGGGTCGAGGATTCGGGGCAGGTGAGCGTCGACATGGGCCCGCCGCGCTTCCAGCCGCACGAGGTCCCCTTCCTCGCCGCGGAGCCGAAGGCCACCCATGAGCTTCGCGTGGCGGGCTTCCCGGTCGGGGTGAGCGTGCTTTCGATGGGCAATCCCCACGCGGTGCAGCTGGTCGAGGACGTGGAACGCGCGCCCGTCACGACGCAAGGTCCGCTGATCGAGCGCCACCCGTCGTTCCCGCAGCGCGTCAACGCGGGTTACATGCAGGTCCTGTCGCGCGGCCACGTGAAGTTGCGCGTGTGGGAGCGCGGAGCGGGCGAGACGCTGGCGTGCGGAACCGGGGCGTGCGCGGCCGTGGTGGCGGGTATCCAGCGCGGGCTCCTCGACCCGGAAGTCCGCGTGACGACCCGGGGTGGCGACCTCCTCATCCGCTGGCCCGGTGGCGAGCGGCCCGTTATGATGACGGGCGATGCGGTGCGGGTCTTCGAAGGCGAGATCGAACTCTAGGGAGTGGCGTTGCTTACAGCCGAACAGGTGGCCGAGTTCCTCCAGCGGAATCCGGGATTCTGGGAGAACCACGTCGATGTGCTGATGAACCTGCAGATCCCGCATCCCCACGGCGGCCGCGCGGTTTCGATCGGCGAGCGCCAGCTGGTCGCGGTACGCGAGAAGTCCAAGCTCCTCGAGGACAAGCTGCGCGAGCTGATCCAGTTCGGCGAGGAGAACGACGCCGTGGGCGACAAGGTCCACCGGCTTGCGTGCCGCCTGATCGAGGCACCGAGCCTCGATGCCGCGCTCGATACGCTGTACTTGGACCTCCTCGACCATTTCGCGGTGCCGCACGTCGCGGTGCGCCTGTGGCGCGTGGCCGAGGAGAATCCCGACACCAAGGAGTTCGCCGCGGTCGCCGGCGAGATGCGCGAGTTCGTCGAGCGCATGGACGCCCCCTACTGCGGCAACCACGCGGTCTATGAGAGCCAGGCCTGGTTCGGGGAAGCCGCCGCGCACCTCAAATCCTTCGCGCTGGTGCCGCTCAAGCGCGACGGGCTCACCTTCGGCGTCGTGGCGCTCGCCTCCGAGGACGCGCGCCGCTTCTATGCCGAGATGGGCACGCTGCACCTCGGGCGCATCGGGGAGCTGATGAGCCACGCGCTCTGGCGCTTCGTGACACCGGTCCGTGAGCACGCCACCTAGCGCCTCCCCGATTACGACGCTCGGGGACGGGCTCGAGCGCTATCTGTCCTATCTGCGCAACGAGCGGCGCCTGGCGGGGCACACCCTGTCCGCCTATGCGCGCGATGCAAAGCTCCTCACCGGCCTGGCCGGGAGCCGCCCGCTCGAAGCGCTCGGCACTGCCGACATCCGCCGATTCGTGGCCGCGCTGCACGGCAAGGGACAGTCGCCGCGCTCGCTCGCGCGCATCCTGTCGAGCTGGCGCGGATTCTACGAGTGGCTCGCGCGCGCGCGCGCCGTGGCGACCAACCCCTGCGCGGGCGTAAAGGCGCCGCGCGCGCCACGCAATCTCCCCGAGGTGCTCTCGCCCGACGACGCGGTGCGCCTGGTGTCGCGCGAAGACGATTCCCCGTTGGGCCGGCGCGACCGGGCCCTGTTCGAGCTCGCCTATTCGTGCGGGTTGCGGGTCGCGGAGCTCACCGGCCTGGATATCGGCGCGATCGATGCCGCCACGGGCGAGGTGCGCGTCACCGGCAAGGGTGCCAAGACCCGCATCGTCCCGGTGGGCGCGCCCGCCCTGAAGGCGATCGCCGCATGGCTTCCCGTCCGTGCGGAAATCGCCAAGCCGGCCGAGAAGGCGCTTTTCGTCGGGCTCTCCGGGCGGCGACTCGCGCCGCGCGAAGTGCAGCGGCGGATCAAGCTCTGGGCGGCGGCGGCGGGCATCGAGGTCGATGTCCATCCGCACATGCTGCGGCACTCGTTCGCCTCCCACGTCCTGCAATCATCAGGCGACCTGCGCGCGGTGCAGGAGATGCTCGGCCACGCAAGCATCGCGTCCACGCAGGTCTACACGCACCTCGACTTCCAGCACCTCGCCAAGGTCTACGATTCGGCGCATCCCCGCGCCCGCAAGAAGAAGGCATAGGATTCCACTCCCGCACCACGCATCTGCTCAAAGGTACCGAAGATGGCCGCAGCCCCAGCCCCAGACCTCATTCCCGTCACCATCCTCACCGGCTTCCTGGGTGCCGGTAAGACCACTCTCCTGAACCGCATCCTGACCGAGCAGCATGGCGAGAAGATCGCCGTGATCGAGAACGAGTTCGGCGAAACCGGCATCGACAACGACATATTGGTGCGCGACAAGCAGGAACAGATCGTGGAGATGAACAACGGATGCGTTTGCTGCAGCGTGCGCGGCGACCTGGTGCGCATCCTCGGCGACCTGGGCAAGCAGAGGAAGCAGGGCAAGCTCAAGTTCGACCGCGTGATCATCGAGACTACCGGCCTCGCCAACCCCGGCCCCGTGGCGCAAACCTTCTTCATGGACGAGGCGATCCACGACCAGTACCTGCTCGACGCGGTGGTGACCGTGGTCGACGCCAAGCACGCCCCGAAGCAGCTCGACGAGCACGACGAGGCGCGCCGCCAGGTGGGATTCGCCGACCGGATCCTCATCTCCAAGACCGACTTGGTGGACGCAGCGAAGGTGGACGAGCTGACGAAGCGCCTGCGCCGGATGAACCCGCGCGCGCACCAGATGAAGGTCCACATGGGCCAGGCCGATATCAAGGAGCTGCTCGACATCCGCGGCTTCAACCTGAACGCCGCCCTCGAGGTCGACCCCGAGTTCCTGACCAGCGATTACCACGAGCACGACGACGACGTGACCTCGTTCGTCTGGAAGGACGCGCGCCCGATGCACATGGAGAAGATCGAGACCTTCCTGTCGCTCATGGTGCAGAACTACGGCGAGGACCTGCTGCGCTACAAGGGCGTGCTCAACATCCAGGGCGAGGCGCGCCGCATGATCTTCCAGGGCGTGCACATGCTGATGGGCGGCACGCCCGGGAAGCCCTGGGAGCCGGGAGAAACGCGCGAGAGCGTGATGGTCTTCATCGGCCGCAAGATTCCACGTCGCCTCTTCGAGGAAGGCCTCGCCTACTGCGTGGCTTGAGATTGCCTCGGGATGGCGGGGTATACTGAACTGCGACCCGGTTGACCCTTGAAGTGATAACGATGCTCGCGCGCACCCCTGCAATTCTTCACGTCGGCTTCGGCAACGCACGAGCGTTGCCGCCCTAGCCGCTCGCATGGCCACCCCAGCCGTCGGCGGCGTTCCCGGAAGCGCAAAGCCGGCCGCGCGTATCGCGCGGCTGGGATCGGACGAGTATCACTCGGCATCCCTGCCGAAGGCCCAGGAAGCGGCGGTGCTTTATTCCGCCAACCATGCGCCCGCCGCGATCGGCCTGCTGCGCGAGGAGATCAAGGACGCCATGGGCCGCAACAACAAGCAGGCCTGGCTCATGCTCCTGGACCTCTTCCAGCTCGCGCCCGATCGCGAGGAGTACGACGCGCTATCGATGCTCTTCACCGTGAAGTTCGAGCAGTCGCCGCCGGCGTGGACGGAGAGCGGGGATGCCGGCCACGACCCGCGCCGCATCCAGAGCCGCGAGCGC
>JALYSB010000121.1 GCA_030855025.1 Pseudomonadota bacterium | reverse complement strand
TCGCCCACCACCACGCGGTGAGGAATGCCGATGAGCTCCTGGTCGGCCAGCAGCACGCCGGGGCGCTCGTCGCGGTCGTCGAGCAACACGTCGACGCCCGCCGCGGTGAGCTCGTCGTAGAGCTTGTCGGCAGCCGCCTTGACCGACTCGCTGCGGCCATAGCCCATCGGGATGATCGCCAGCGCGAATGGCGCCATCGGCTCGGGCCAGATGATGCCGCGCTCGTCGTGGTTCTGCTCGATTGCCGCAGCCACCACGCGCGTGACCCCGATCCCGTAGCAGCCCATCTCCATCGGCCGGGTCTCGCCTTTCTCGTCGATGAAGGTCACGCCCATCTTCTGGCTGTAGGCGGTGCGCAGCTGGAACACGTGGCCGACCTCGATGCCGCGAGCGAGCTCGAGCGTGCCCTTGCCATCCGGTGACGGGTCGCCCGCGATTACGTTGCGGATGTCGGCGACGGTGTCAGGCTCGGGAAGGTCGCGCCCCCAGTTCATGCCGGCGAGGTGATAGCCCTCCTCGTTGGCCCCGCAGCAGAAGTCGCTCATCGCGGCCACGGTGCGGTCGGCAACCACGCGAACGTTGTGGCCGACAGGGCCCAGCGAGCCGGGCGGGGCCTTGAGGCGCTCGCGGATCTCGGCGTCGGTGGCGAACCGGAAGGGCTTCAAGCCCGCGACCTTGGTCGCCTTGATCTCGTTCAGCATGTGGTCGCCGCGCACCAGCAGCATGACCATGGCGTCGTTGCTCATCACCACGATGGACTTTACCGTCTTCTGGATCGGGATGTGCAGGAACTCGGAGACCTCTTCACAGGTGTGCTTGCCGGGGGTCGCGACCTTCTTCATCGGCTCATGGGCCTGCGCGCGCGGATCGGCGGGCGCGAGCGCTTCGGCGAGCTCCACGTTCGCCGCGTAGTCGGAGTCGGGAGCGTAGGCGATGGCATCCTCGCCCGAGCCCGCGAGCACCTGGAACTCGTGCGAGCCCGTCCCTCCGATCTCCC
Organism: Pseudomonadota bacterium; assembly: GCA_030855025.1. Lineage (GTDB taxonomy): Bacteria > Pseudomonadota > Gammaproteobacteria > Burkholderiales > Usitatibacteraceae > Usitatibacter. The sequence continues at coordinate 9,042 of JALYSB010000121.1, read as the reverse complement.
CCGAATCGGCGGCCACCGCGCGGAACGCGAGGCCCAGGCGCGTGAAGATGCGCGTATACGCCTGGTACATCGCCTGGTAGCTCTTCTGCAGGTTCTCGAAATTGGTGTCGAAGGAGTACGCGTCCTTCATCGTGAACTCGCGCGCGCGCATCACGCCGAAACGCGGCCGGATCTCGTCGCGGAACTTGGTCTGGACCTGGTAGAAATTCACCGGCAGCTGGCGATAGCTCTTGATCTCCTTGCGCACGATGTCGCAGAGCACTTCCTCGGCGGTCGGGGCGTAGCAGAACTCGCGCTCGGCGCGGTCCGTGATGCGCAGCATCATCGGGCCGTACAGGTCCCAGCGGCCGGTTTCCTGCCAGAGCTCGGCCGGCTGCACCGGAGGCGCCAGCATCTCGAGGGCGCCCGCTCGATTCATTTCCTCACGAACCACCGCCTCGACCCGGCGCAGCACCTTCAGCCCAAGCGGCATCCATGAGTACAAACCGCTCGCGAGCTTGCGGATCAGGCCTGCCCGAAGCATCAGCTTGTGGCTGGCCAGCTCGGCTTCCTGGGGGGCCTCTTTGAGGGTAGCGATGTAGTACTGGCTGGCGCGCATGGGGCTTTTTTAAGTGAAATCATCGGGTTAACAGCTCGCATTCTACACTTCCGCGTGCTCCGATCGGTGAGTGGCGGGCGCTCGCAAACTGTGGAAAAATGGGATCAAGTCAACGGATTTTATGGTGGACGCCATGATCGATCGGGACGGCTATCGCCCGAACGTCGCCATCGTGCTCGTCAACAGCCGCAACCAGGTCTTCTGGGGCAAGCGGATCAAGGAGCACGCGTGGCAGTTCCCCCAGGGCGGCATCAAGTCGGGGGAGACACCGGAGCAGGCGATGTACCGGGAGCTTCACGAAGAGACGGGCCTCGCGCCCCAGCATGTGAGGGTCCTCGGACGCACGCGCGACTGGCTCCATTACAACGTGCCCAACCATTGGGTGAAGCGCGAGTGGCGCGGAACCTACCGCGGCCAGAAGCAGATCTGGTTCCTGCTGCGCCTGGTCGGGCGCGATTGCGACATCAGCCTGCGCGCGAGCGGCCACCCGGAGTTCGACGCTTGGCGCTGGCACGACTACTGGGTGCCGCTCGAAGCCGTGATCGACTTCAAGCGGGAGTCGTATCGATTGGCGCTCGAGCAGCTCGCGGCATTCCTCGAGATCACGCCGCGCCACATCGGCCTGTCGCCGTACGGGCGCAGGCGCAAGCACGCGCGCACGCCGCGCCCCCCGGCTCTCGTCCCGGCGCCGGCGGGCAGCGACGCCTAGAAGCCGCGGGTGCGCGCCGGCATGGCGAGCGCGGCGACCGCCGCGATCACCACCATCAGCACGATGGCCACCAGGACCACGACCGCCGTATAGGCGATCGACTTGTCCTCGGGCACCTTCATCAGCGGGGCGAGCCCGGTGTAGAGGAGGTACAGGCTGTAGAGGCCGCCCAGCACCGTCAGGATCGCGAGCGCCGGCAGTATCGAGAAGATGCCCGCGACCCACGCGGCGGTCGGAAAGAAGGCAGCGACCTTGAGCGCCTGCATGAAATTCTTGTCGCCGCCGAATTTCGGCGCAAGCCCGTCGATCACCAGCGCCATCAGGTACACGCTGCCGAGCGTCATCGCGTAGCTGAGGATCATGTTGGCGAGGCCCGCGGCCATCGGAATCCGATACGTGGGGCCGAAGCCGCTGTAACCGATGACCGAGAAGCCGATGAACGAGGCGATCGCCGGGATCGCCGCGAGGATCATCACGTACTGCGTGTATAGCCCCGCGACCGTGTGGCTCTCGGCGGCGATCACCGGCCATTCCTTGTTGGGAGAGATGAGGATGTTCTTGACGCGATCGAGGAGGTTCATCGTTCCGGTTCCTGGCGAGTTTGGGCAGGCGAGAGTATAGCGCCGCGCTCCTTCAGCAACTCCCCGATCCGAACGACGATGCGCCGGCGCTGCTCCGAGGGAGAAAACGCCGCATAGCGCTTCGCGAAGGTGCGCGCCGCGGCGGCGTAGCCGGACTCCCCCGTGAGCTGCGCGAATCCGAGCGCGACCTCGGCCGCGGTCGCGGCGGGCGGGATCCATCCGGCTGCACCGATTTGCTGCAAGCGCCGCGCGGTGATGTATTGCTCGTAGTGGGTTGGGAAGAGGAGTCCGGGCACGCCGTACATCAGCGCGCCGGTTGCGACCTCCCCGGCGTGGCACACGATGAGGTCGCAGCTTTTGAGAAAGCGGTCGAGCTTTACCGGCCGGTCGGCGAGGATGCGTTTGCGACCCGCCAGGCGCGCCCGCCGGTTCTCATCGAGCCCCGGTATGAAGGCGACGATGCGGTGGGGGCTCGCGCGCAGCACGTCGATCAGCGCATCGAGCTGCGGCAGGTCGGTTTTTACATAGACGAAAATGCGCTTGCCCTCGCCCTGGGGCCAGTCGATGTCGGTGCCGCGATCGAAGCGCACGCGCGGCCCCCAATAGCCCGAGGTCTCGCGAGTGCCATAGTGGTCGAGCTCGGGAAAGGTGCAGAGGAAATCCTCGCGAGTTGCACCGGATCCGGCGGCGCCTCGACGCGAAAGGGCGGAAGCGGCGATGCCCGAGGCGGCACGAAGAAACCATTCCCATAGGTGACACACTCGATCCCCAGCGTCCGCGCGGCGACGAGCGAGGTGGGCGAGAAATCGGCCACCAGCAGATCAGGCTTCCAGTGCATGAGCAGCGAGCGCCAGCCACCGACGAGCGCGATGAGCTCAGCGGGATCGGAATAGCCGCAGCCCAGCAGGATGTCGGCGTAGCTCTGGGGCAATGCGACGTCCCGGCCTTCGCGGGCCGAACGGGGTGCCTGGAACACATCGTAGTTGCGCGCCTCCGGAATCACCGAGAGCTGGCGCAGCTCGCGGAACATGAAAGCGATCCGATGGCCGTGCAGCTCGAGGCCGCCGGCCAGGCCCGCGCACGACATCACGTGGCCGTATTCGCCTCCCAATTCCCACGCGAATGCGATTCGCGCCACCGCTAGCCTTCGAGCGATTGCGCGATTCGTTGCGCCGCGCTCGATGGCGCACGGCCGCGCACGGGCGAGGCGACCGCAGCGTGCCGCAGGTCATCGCGAGCGAGCGCCTGGGCCAGCCACGCCTTCAGGTCGGGCACGCCTTCTTCGGGCGCGAGCATCACCCCGGCGCCCGCGCTGACGGCGCGGCGGCCGACGAGGAGCTGCTCGAGTTGTTGCGGCAGTAGGGCGAGCGGCACGCCCGCTTCGAGCGCGCGCGCCACGATGCCGGGACCCGAGTGGCAAAGGCAGAGGTCCGCGCCGGCGAGGAGCGCCCCGACAGCGAGCGCCTCGCCGTGGACGCGGAACGAGCCCGACGAAAACTGTGCGGCCGCGTCGGGCTTGAGCCCCGGGGCGGCCACGATGGCTTCGCCCGCGACTGCGCGCAACGCTTCGAGGATCGCCGTGAACCGCGGGTCCCGAGGCTTGAGGTATGCGAAGACGCGCGGTCGCGCGCCGTCGCCCCATTCGGCATGGGCGCCGCTTGCGGGATCGTCCTGGGGCCCGAGGTAATCGACGCCCGACTGGGGACCGAAGCAATCGACCTCGGGCCACGTGCACAGCAACTCGCGGTCTGCCTCGAACAGGTCGGCGGCGCGAGCCGGGGGTGCGGCGCGCAGATCGACCCGCTGGCATGCGTCACGCACGGAGGCCAGCAGCGTCGTGTCGACCTGGCGCAAGGTGCCTTCGTCGGTGGCGATCCAGCTGCGCAAGACCGGCATCGGCTCGCCCCGCGGGGGAGTCGAGAACCCGCTGCCGATCGCCGTGCGCCGCAGGCCTGCCAGGCGTGCGCCGAGCATTGCGCAGGGCGCGTAATCGGCCACGAGTTGTCACGCGACACCTATTTATAGGATGACCAGGTTGTCGCGGTGGATCAATTCGGGCTCTGCGACGTAACCCAGGATGCCTTCGATTTCCGAGGTGGGCTTGCGCAGGATCCGGGCGGTCTCGGCCGCGCCGTAGTTGACCAGCCCGCGCGCGATCTCCCGGCCGTCGGGGCCTGCGATGCTCACGACGTCGCCGCGGCCGAAGGTCCCATCGACCGCGGTTGCGCCGATCGAAAGAAGGCTTTTCCCATCGGAAATCAACGCCTTGACCGCCCCCGCGTCGAGGACCAGGCGACCTGCAGGCTTGAGATGGTCGGCGAGCCACTGTTTGCGCGCGGCCAGCGGGGCCGTCCCCGCAGCGAGGAGCGTCCCGAGGGCCTCGCCGGAAAGAAGGCGCGTGAGTACCCCGGCTTCGCGGCCGGAGGCGATGGCGGTGTGGGCACCGCTTCGCGCCGCACGCTTCGCCGCCAGGATCTTGGTAAACATGCCACCGCTCCCAAGGTGAGTGCCCGCACCGCCCGCCATGGCTTCGAGCGCGGGATCACCGGCATCGCCCCGGGTCACCAGGCGCGCGCCGGGATCCTTGCGGGGATCGGCCGAGTGGAGCCCCTGCTGGTCGGTGAGGATCAGCAGGGCATCGGCCTCGATCAGGTTGGTCACGAGCGCGCCGAGCGTGTCGTTGTCGCCGAAACGGATCTCGTCGACCACCACCGTGTCGTTCTCGTTGATGACCGGCACCACGCCGAGCGCGAGGAGGCTCCTCAGCGTGGTGCGCGCATTCAGGTAGCGGCGCCGGTCGCCCAAGTCCTCGTGGGTGAGCAGCACCTGCGCGGTGTGCAATCCCACCTCGGCGAAACATGATTCCCACATCTGCACGAGACCCATCTGGCCCACGGCCGCCGCGGCCTGCAGCTCGTTCACGGCCCGGGGCCGGCGCTTCCAGCCCAGGCGCTTCATGCCCTCGGCGATCGCGCCCGAGGACACGACCAGCACTTCGAGGCCCCGCGCACGCAGCTCGCCGATCTGGCGCGCCCAATCGGCGATCGCATCGCGGTCGAGCCCCGCTCCCGCGTTGGTGAGCAGGCTCGAGCCGATCTTCACCACCACGCGCCGCGCATCAGCGAGTGGCGTGGTCACAGACCCGCCCTCGTGCCCCGGGACGCGCGCTTTTCCGCCTCGAGGAATTCCATGATCGCGAAGGTGACCTCGCGCGTGCCCTCGGCCCGGATCCCGGAGATGAGGAACCACGGCTGGGTCCAGCGCAGCCTCTTCACGGTGGCCTGCGCGCGCTTGGCCGCTTCCTTCGGCTCGAGGAGATCGGCCTTGTTGAATACCAGCCAGCGCGTCTTCTTCGCCAGCGCGGCATCGTACTTCTTCAGCTCGTTGGCCAGCGCCTTCACCTCGGCGGCGGGATCGACGCCTGGATCGAACGGGGCGATGTCCACGAGATGCAGCAGCAGGTGGGTGCGTTGCAGGTGGCGCAGGAACTGGTGTCCGAGGCCCGCGCCCTCGGCGGCACCTTCGATCAAGCCCGGGATGTCCGCCACCACGAAGGAGCGGCGCTCGTCGACGCGGACCACACCGAGGTTCGGATGCAGCGTCGTGAACGGATAGTCGGCAACCTTGGGGCGTGCCGAGGACACCGCGCGGATGAAGGTTGACTTGCCTGCGTTGGGCATGCCGAGGAGGCCCACGTCGGCCAGCACGCGCAGCTCCATCTCGAGGTTCTTCTGCTCGCCCGGCTCCCCGCGCGTGAACTGCCGCGGCGCGCGGTTCGTGCTCGACTTGAAATGAATGTTGCCGATGCCGCCCTTGCCGCCCTTCGCGAGCAGCGCGCGCTCGCCGTCCTTGGCGAGGTCGGCGATCACCTCGCCGGATTCCGCGTCCTTGATCACGGTGCCCACGGGCACGCGCAGGATGATGTCGTCCGCGCCCTTGCCATACTGGTCGCGCCCGCGGCCGTTCTCGCCGGGCTTGGCGCGGAAGATGCGGGTGTAGCGGAAATCGATGAGCGTGTTGAGGTTCGAATCGGCGAGCGCATGGATGCTGCCGCCACGCCCGCCGTCACCACCGTCGGGGCCGCCGCGCGGCACGGACTTCTCACGCCGGAACGAGGCGCTGCCGTCGCCGCCCGCGCCCGCGAGCACCTCGATGCGCGCTTCGTCGAAGAATTTCATGCCTGCGCGAGATCGGGAAGCGCTACGCGGATCCCGAGCGCGATGAAGGTGATTCCGGCGAGCAGGTTCAGCCGTTCACCGATCACGGGCTTCCTGCGGATCCATGCCCCAATCCAACCCGAGAACACCGCTACGGCGCCGAAAATCACCACGGTCAGGACCATGAAGGTCGCACCCAGGAGCGCCATCTGGAGTCCCACGTTGCCGGCCTGCGTGTTCACGAACTGCGGCAGGAAGGCGAGGAAGAAGAGCGTCACCTTCGGATTCAACACGTTCCCGATGACGCTCTGCCGGTAGATCGTCGCCAACGCCTTCGCTTCTCTCGCGCCCTCGATCGAGAACGATGCCCGATGCCGCAGGGCCTGCACCCCGATCCAGACGAGATAGGCCGCGCCCGCGTAGCGGACCAGGTCGAACGCGAGCTCGGAGGAGCGGATCAGGGCGGCGATGCCGACCGCGGCAAGCACGGTATGGAAGATGCAGCCGGTGGCGAAGCCGAGGGCGGCCGCGAATCCGGCGCGCGCGCCCTGGCTCACGCCGCGGGCGAGGACGTAGATGATGTCGGGACCCGGGGCGATCGCGAGCAGCGCCGAGGCCACGATGAATAGTCCGATGTCAGGCATGGTGCCGTGTGATTTCGAAACAAAAAAGCCCCGTACGAATACGGGGCCCTTTCGCGAACGAAGAGGCCGTTACTGCTTGGCCGGCTCGATCGATACCGTCGACTTCTTCTTGGGGCCGCGCACCGAGAATTTCACCGTACCGGTGGACGTCGCGAACAGCGTGTGGTCCTTGCCGATGCCGACGTTCATTCCGGGGTGGAACTGCGTGCCCCGCTGGCGAACGATGATCGATCCGGCGCTCACGAGCTCGCCACCGAATGCCTTGAGGCCGAGGCGCTTGCTTTCGGAGTCGCGGCCGTTGCGGGATGACCCGCCTGCTTTCTTGTGTGCCATTGCTCTATCCCTTAAGCGATCGAATCCACACGGATTTCCGTGTAGTTCTGGCGATGCCCTTGCGTCTTCTGGTAGTGCTTGCGGCGGCGCATCTTGAAGATCTTCACCTTCACGCCGCGACCATGGGCGATGACAGTGGCGGAAACTTTCGCTCCGGACACCAGGGGGCTACCAAGCGTAACGGCGTCGCCGTCCGCGACCATCAGGACCTGATCGAGGACAATCTGAGCGCCAACGTCTGCCGGTATCTGTTCTATTTTGATTTTTTCGCCGGGGGCAACGCGGTACTGCTTGCCGCCGGTTTTTATGACCGCGTACATTGTGGACTCCATTGCGTTTTCAAAAGAAACGGCCGAAACCCGCGAGGGACACCGACCGAGCCCGATATAATAGCCCGATTCCCTCGTAAGGTCAAAGACTTGTCCCAGCGCCAGCCCCTTGCGCCCGCGAGCCTCGAGGCGATCCGCGAGCCGATATCGGGCGACCTCGACGAGGTCGACGCCGTCATCCGCCGGCGCCTCGATTCCGACGTCGTGCTGATCCGCACCATCGCCCAATACATCGTCGGCAGCGGGGGCAAGCGGCTGCGCCCGGCGCTGGTCCTGCTCGCCGCCAAGGCTTTCGGCACCGGCGGGCCCGCCCCCCACGAGCTTGCCGCGGTGATCGAGTTCATCCACACCGCGACCCTGCTGCACGACGACGTGATCGACGAATCGAGCCTGCGCCGCGGGCGCAAGACCGCGAACGCGGAGTTCGGCAATGCGGCTTCGGTCCTGGTGGGCGATTTCCTCTACTCGCGCGCCTTCCAGATGATCGTGGAGGTGGGAAGCCTGCGCATCATGAAGGTGCTCGCCGACGCGACCAACGTGATCGCCGAGGGCGAGGTGCTGCAGCTGCTGAACGTGCACGACGCCGACACCGGCGAGGAAAAATACCTGCGCGTGATTCGCTACAAGACCGCGAAGCTCTTCGAGGCGGCCACTCAGGTCGGAGCGATTCTCGGCAACGCCTCGCCCGAGATCGAGCGCGCACTCGCCGAATACGGCATGCACCTCGGCACCGCGTTCCAGCTGATCGACGACGTGCTCGACTATTCGGGCGACCTGCAGGAAACCGGCAAGAACCTGGGCGACGACCTCGCGGAGGGCAAGCCCACGCTGCCGTTGATCCGCGTGATGGTGGCCGGCAACGAGGCCGAGCGCGCCCTCATCCGCCATGCCATCGAGCAGGGGGGAAAGTCCGATCTCGAAGGCGTCTTGGCGGCGATCCATCGGGTGGGCGCGCTCGACTACGCACGCGCTCGCGCCCGCGAGGAAGCGGCGGCTGCAACCGCCCGCCTGGCGGGTCTTCCCGATTCCGCGTGCCGCGACAGTCTGCTACAATTGGCGCACTTTTCTGTCGAGCGAAAGTTCTGATTTCGCCGCGGATTTCGGGGTGTAGCTTAGCCTGGTAGAGCGCTACGTTCGGGACGTAGAGGCCGGAGGTTCGAATCCTCTCACCCCGACCAGACCCCTTCGAAGAATCGGCCCCTCGGGCCTTTTTTTTCGCTTGCGCCAACCACCGCGCTCAGGCGATTCGATCTGCGATCACCACGTAGCGCAGCCGCGTTCCCGGGCGCACCGCGTCGAACGGATAGCACGTGATAAGCGTGAGTTGCGATGTGTCGGTCGCGTCGAGCAAGCGCGACTCGGACTGGTCGACAATGCCCAGCTCGCGAACGCGGTAGCGCGCCGGCGCTGCGCGCGCGCCTTCGATTTCGATCTCGTCGTCGAGAGCCACCTTTTTCAGGAACGCGAAGTGCGTGTCGCGATGGGCGACGATCACGGTGTTGCCCCAGGAGCCGGGCACGGCGCTGCCGCCGACAAACCCAGGGCCGAATGCCAGCGCGCGGGCGCTCGCCTGATCGAGGACGTAGAGCTCCACGCCGCGCTCGCGCACCGTCATCCGCGCGATCGGGCGCAGGTCTGCGCCCGGCCACGGGCGGCGCGCGGGCTCGCCCTCGCGCGCCCCTGCCCAGGAG
>JALYSB010000120.1 GCA_030855025.1 Pseudomonadota bacterium | reverse complement strand
GGAGTCGGCTCCCGCCGCCAGCGGAAACCGTGGTCTGTCCCCGGTTTCTTCTACGCCACCTCTTCCACCTTCGCGCGGTAGACACGGCAAAGCTTGCGGGTCTCCGGGCCGGAAAGCCGGTCGCCCATCTGGCCGCAGCGGTAGATGCGCTGGGACAGCTTCTGGCACCAGCTGCAGGACGAGCAAATTCCGAAAACCGCCGCCTCGTTGTCGACCTGGAGGGTGACGAGCGCCTCGCGCAGCGCCGAGGTGGCGTTGCGGATCCGGTTGGGACTGATGTTGCGAGTGGCGTTTTGCCAGGCAAGCGCGGGCTGGGACTCGGCCAGCAGCTGCTCGCCGGCCGAGGACAGCCGCAGGCGCACCACGCGCCGGTCGATGTCGTCCTCGAAGCGCTCGATCAGGCCGCGGCGGTCGAGCAGGAGGAGCGTCTGGGAAACCGTTCCCTTGGTGAGGCCCAGGTAGTCGGTGAGGGCCTGGGGCGTGTTGGAGTAGCGATTCGCCTTGCTGAGGTAGATCAGCGCGTGCAGGTGGACCGGTTGGAGCGACTCTTCCGATCCGGCTTTGCGCATCTCGGTTCGCATCAGGTTTCCGAGGCGCTCGACGAGCTCGAGGAGCACGAGAGGGTTCTTGTCCATTGGCGCGCCTCCACCGCGGAATGAGTCCGCATGCGCGAATTAGTATCGTGTCGCTACGAATCTGTCAAGGATTTTCATCCCCGATTAATCGTATCGACTCGCTACGAAGCCCTGTTCGACGTTTTTTGGAGTCGTTTGCGGCGCGTTTTGCGTGTTGCATCACTCGAAAGCGACGCGTTCGCCCGCCTGCGACTCGAGAATGCGCGCGAGCGACGCGAACAGCTCGCCGCCTGAGCGCGTGTCGCGCCACGCGCCCTCGCGCAAGGTGAAGTGGAAGCCGCCGGAGCGCGCCGCCACCCAGATCTCGCGGTTCGGCGTCTGCCGGTTGACGATGATGCGGGTGTCGTTTGCGCAGGTGATCGTGAGGATGCCGCTCTCCAGGTCCACATCGAGCGTGTCGGTCGACTCGACGGCGCTTTCGATGCGCGCAAGCACCGCGTCGACCGCCCGGTGGAAATCCGTCTCGTTCATAATGCCGGGCATGATACGCGCCCTGACGGCGGTGGCCACCGCTCTCGCATTCACCCTCGCGGGCTGCGGGCAGAAGGGCCCCCTGCGGATTCCCGATCCCGCGGCCGGACAGCCCGAAGCCGTCAAACCCGCGCCGGCGGCGCCATGAGCGGATTCGCGCGCGTCAACGGCGAGCTGGCGCTCGACGGCGTGGGGCTCACGGCCATCGCCACGCGCTTCGGAACGCCCTGCTACGTCTATTCGCGCGCCATGATCGAGGCGGCATTCCGCGAATTCGACGCCGGCCTCGCCGGCGTCGACCACCTCGTCTGCTATGCGGTCAAGGCGAACTCCAACCTGGCGGTGCTCGAGGTTCTCGCGCGCCTGGGGGCGGGTTTCGACATCGTCTCGGGCGGCGAACTCGCGCGCGTGCTCGCCGCCGGAGGCTCGGCCGAGCGCGTGATCTTCTCCGGGGTGGGAAAGTCGGAGAGCGAGATGCGCTCCGCGCTCGCCGCGGGGATCAAGTGCTTCAACGTCGAGAGCGAGCCCGAGCTCGATCGCCTGGACGCCGTGGCCCGCTCGCTCGGGCTGCGCGCTGCGGTGTCGCTGCGCATCAACCCTGACGTCGACGCGCGCACCCATCCCTATATATCCACCGGGCTCGCGGGCAACAAGTTCGGCATTCCCCATGGGCGCGCGCTCGAGGCGTTCCGCCATGCCGCCCGCCTCTCGAGCCTGCGCGTGACCGGCATCGATTGCCACATCGGCTCGCAGATCCTCGAGATCGCGCCGCTCGACGAAGCGCTCGAACGCGTCCTGGAGCTCACCGAGGCGCTGGATGCCGAAGGCATCGCCCTCGAGCATGTCGACCTCGGAGGCGGATTCGGCATCCGCTACAAGGATGAGGCGGTTCCGGACATCGGGGCGTACTGCCAGCGCCTCGCCCGACGCTTCTGCGGCCGCGCGCTGCAGGTGTTGCTCGAGCCGGGACGAGCGATCGTCGGCAACGCGGGCGTGCTCCTCACCCGGGTGGAATACCTGAAGCTCGACAAGGCCAAGCGCTTCGCCGTCGTGGACGCCTCGATGAGCGAGCTGATACGTCCCGCGCTCTATGGCGCGTGGCACGACATCGTCGCGGTGGGCGCTGCGCACGGGCGTAGCGCCGCCACCTACGATGTGGTGGGCCCGGTGTGCGAGTCCTCCGATGTGCTCGGCGTGGATCGCACGCTCTCGATCGGGGCGGGCGACCTCCTCGCCATCATGTCCGCCGGCGCCTACGCCATGGCGATGGCTTCGAACTACAACACGCGCCCGCGGCCCTGCGAGATCCTCGTCGACTCCGGGCAGGCGCTCGAAGTGCGAGCGCGCGAGAGCGTGGAGCAGCTGTTCGCGCTCGAGCGCGGCCTCGGAAAAGCCTGAGAAGCCGTCGCGGCGCGATAAATACTTCCGAGCAGGCCCTATTGGTATCGCCTCGACACCAATCAGCAGCGAGTCGAGCCAAATAGTCACACTTGACATGAGCGCTTCGCGCGGCTTTGCGCATAGAATCGCTTCACCAATCTCGTTCGATGCGAAATCGAAGCTTGGTAGTGCGATAAGAGGCCCCCGGGCTTCGCGCACGACACACTCGGTCCAACATTGAAAAGGAGTCGAACATGGCTGCGAAGAAAAAAGCTGCGAAGAAGAAAACCGCCAAAAAAGCAAAAAAGAAGACTGCGAAGAAGCGCGTAGCAAAGAAGAAGACTGCAAAGAAAAAAGCTGCGAAGAAGAAATCTTCTAAGAAGAAAGCAGGAAAGAAGAAGTCTTCGAAGAAAGCAGCAAAGAAGAAGAAGCCAGCCAGGAAAGCGGCAAAGAGAGCGGCAAAGAGAAGGCCCGCGATGAAGGCGGCGGCCCCGATGAAGCCGATGATGGCTCCCGCGGTCACCCCGGTCATCACGCCGCTGATCAAGCCGATGAGCTGAAGGGAGCTCGCTCCCGACAGCCTGGTGGCTGGACCCGAATACGAGGCGCGACCCGACCGGTTCCGCGCATGCGGTTAGCAGTACGGCCGGGTAGCGCCTCGCAAGCGGGCGGAAGAATCGCCTCGCTCCCCCTCCCGGATTCAGCCCGGCAGCGCCCACCTCTGCAGGGTCGAGTAGCCGCCGGATCCCGATTCAGACCGCATCAGCGCAAATTCCCGCGCCTGCCAGGCTACCGGGCCGATCTTCTCCGCCGCAATCCCGGCCTTGATTCCCCGCACCAGCGTCATATGCGGGGTGAAAGCGCGCTCCTCGAGCGCGAAGTCGAGCCCCCGCAGGCCGCGCGCCAGTTCCGACTGCAGCTCGGCGAGCGAGGCTGGCGGCGCGGCGCATCCCGCCCACGCTACGCGAACGCCCCGAAACGTGCCCACGCAATCGAGCCGCATCCGGAATGCGCGGGCGACGACGGCGACCGATGCCGCGCGGGCAATGTGCTCGGGCGCAATCTCCCCCAGGAAGGCGAGCGTGAGGTGAATCTTCGCCCGGGGCACGGGCTTGCCCGCGGTGCGCACCGCGAGGCCTTCCGCCACCCGCGCGAGCTTCCCGGCCGCGGGCGCGTCGGGCCAAAGCGCGAAGAAGAGCCGCGCCATGGCGCTAGAGCAGGAAGACCGTGGCAAGGCCGAGGAAGATGAAGAATCCCATGCTGTCGGTCATGAACGTGAGGAATACGCTCGACCCCACCGCCGGATCGCGGCCGAAGCGCTCCATCGCGAGCGGGATGAAGATCCCCGCGAGTGCGGCCACCATGAGGTTGAGCAACATGGCGAGCGCCATCACCCCTCCAAGGGCCACGTTGCGGTACAGGAGGTAGGTCACCACGCCGAGCACCCCGCCCCAGATCACGCCGTTGAGGGCGCTGATGCCCAGCTCCTTGACGAGCAGGCGCCGCGCGTTGGAGGCACTCACCTGCCCAAGGGCCAGGGAGCGCACGATGAGGGTCGTGGTCTGGTTCCCGGAGTTGCCGCCGATGCCGGCCACGATCGGCATCAGCGCGGCAAGCGCGGCCAGCCTCTCGATCGAGCCTTCGAAGGCGCCGACCACGCGCGAGGCGACGAAGGCGGTGCAGAGGTTCAACGCGAGCCACGGGCCGCGGTTCTTCGCGCTCGCCCAGACGCTCGAGAAAATGTCTTCCTCCTCGCGCAGGCCCACCTTGCCGAGCACCTGCTGCTCCTGGCGCTCGCGCACGTACTCGAGCACGGTGTCGACGGTGATCCGGCCGATCACCCGCGACTGGGCGTCGAGCACCGGGGCGCAGATGAGGTCGTAGCGGTCGAAGGCCTGCGCGGCCTCGTCGGCATCGTCCTCGGGGCCGAAGGACGTGACCTCCCGGTCATAGAGGCCGGCCACCTCGACGTCGGGATCGGTCACCAGCAGCCGGTTGAGCGGCAGCGACCCCAGCAGGTGCTCCTCGCGGTCCACCACGTACACCGCGTCGGTCTGGTGCGGCAGCTCATCGAAACGGCGCAGGTAACGAAGCGCCACCTCGCACGTCACATCCTCGCGGATGCTCACCACCTCGAAATCCATGAGGGCGCCCACCGTGCCTTCCGGGAAGGACAGCGCCGCCTGCAGCTCGGCGCGATCCTCGACGTCCTGGGCCTCGATGATGTCCTGCACCACCTCGTCGGAGAGGTCGGGCGCCAGGTCCGCGATCTCGTCGGCATCGAGGTTCTGCGCGGCGGCGACGATCTCCGCGCTGTCCATGTCCGCCAGCAGCGTGTCGCGGACGGAGTCGGAGACCTCCAGCAGGATCTCGCCGTCGCGATCGCTGCGCACCCGGCGCCAGGTGAAGACACGATCCTCGAGCGGCAGGCCCTCGAGAATGTAGGCGACGTCGGCGGGATGCAGCTGCTCGAGCCGAGCCTGGACCTCGGAAGCGAGGGCCGCCTCGTCGAAGGGGCCGTCACCATGGCGGCGCGCAAGCAGCCGCTCGATGGCCTCGAGGTGCTCCTGCGGCTCCGGCTCGTCGTCGGCGGGGCGCGTCGCGGCGGGTGGGTTCATGGCAGCTCGGCCGCGGGCATCCGCGCGAGGATCACCTGGGTCTTGCGGTTGATCCACGCGGTGCTGCGGTTGCGGTCGTAGAAGCGGGGATTGGGCACTATGGCCGCGAGGCGTGCCGCGGCCTCGGGCCCGACGGCGGCAGCGCTCGTTCCATAGTAGTGGCGCGCCGCGGCTTCCGCGCCGAACACGCCCTCGCCCCACTCGATCACGTTCAGGTAGATCTCCAGGATGCGTCGCTTGTCCATCACCTGCTCGATCATCACGGTGATCAGCGCCTCCTGGCCCTTGCGCCAGGCGGTGCGATCGGCGGACAGGAAGAGGTTCTTCGCGAGCTGCTGCGAGATGGTCGAGGCTCCCGCGACGACCTTGCCCTTCTTGCGATTCTTCTCGAGCGCCTTCTCGATCGCGTCCCAGTCGAAGCCCTCGTGCTCAGCGAAGCGCGAATCCTCGGCCACCACGATCGCGCGCTTGAGGGCCGGCGAGATGCGATCGTACGCAACCCAGGTGTGGCGCAGCTTCGCCTCTGGCTGCTTCGCGCGCAGCCGCTCGAGGCTCGACTCCATGAACGCGGTCGACTGCGGATTATGGTCCCTCCACCACCACAAGCGGGCGACGAAGGAGAGCTGCACCGCGAGAAATATTCCTGCCAGGGCGAGCGCGAGCCAGCCGAAAAAGGTGAAGAGCCTCTTCACGCGGGTCGCTGCCGCAGCTGCGCGAGGACCGCCTGCGTCTGCGGCCGGCGGCCGCGCCACAGAAAATACGACTCGGCCGCCTGCTCGACCAGCATCCCCAGACCATCGCTCACCGCCCGCGCGCCCGACAGGCGCGCTTTCTCGAGGAAAGCATCGGCGGCCGGGCCGTACGCCATGTCGTATGCAAATACGCCAGGCCCGAGCAGCCGCGCCGGAATCTCGAGCGGCTCGCCGTGAACCGAGGCGGACGTGGCGTTGATAACCAGCGCGGGCGTCGCGTGGTCGAGCGCGCCCCAGTCGAGCGCCCGCACCGGTCCCATCGGCGCGAAGGCACGCGCGAGCTCCACCGCAATGCCCGCAGTCCGGTTCGCAATTTCGATCGCGGCGGGTGCAAGTGCCAGCAACGGGCCGATCACGCCGCGCGCGGCCCCGCCCGCGCCGAGAACCACGATGCGTGCGCCGCGCAGCTCGAGGGCGAGATTGCGCGTGAGGTCGGCGACCAGACCCGCGCCATCGGTGTTGTCCGCGTGGATCGTGCCACTCCGGCGCGCGAGAAAGTTCGCTGCGCCAGCGGCTCGCGCGCGCGCGCTCGAGGATTGCGCGAAGCCAAAGGCATCGACCTTGAATGGCAGCGTCACGTTCGCGCCGTGCCCGCCCTCATCGAAGAAGCGTTGGGCATGCGGGGCAAACTCGCCCGCGGGCACGAGCAGCTTGCCGTACTCGATGCGTTCGTCGAGCGATGCGGCGAAGCGCGCGTGGATCTCGGGCGACAGGCTGTGGGAGACCGGGTTGCCGATGACGATGTAGCGATCCATCGGAGCGACGCGATAGCTTGGGGAAATGGGCAGGCCCCAATTTATATAGTATGGCGACGCCATTGGCCACTTGCTCTATGATGGTGCGGACCCTGGGCCAGGGCACCAATCCGGTGCGCGCGTTGCGAAATTTGGAGCAATCAAGCTGTTGAATCAAGGGGTTGTCCACACCCCTGCATGGCATGTTTCTCGCTATCTTGGGCTCGACCGGGCCCTTTCGGACGTCCGTTCCCCATTTCTGGCATAAACCATCAAATCAGGAGAATCAAATGGCATCCGCAGTCGCCGACGTATTCAAGACCATCAAGGAAAACGAGGTGAAGTTCGTCGACCTGCGCTTTACCGATACCAAGGGCAAGGAGCAGCACGTCACGGTCCCGCAGAAGTTCTTCGACGAAGCCAAGTTCAAGGATGGCCATGCGTTCGACGGCTCGTCGATCGCCGGCTGGAAGGGAATCGAGGCCTCCGACATGCTGCTGATGCCGGATCCGGATTCGGCGCGCATGGACCCGTTCTACGACGAGCCCACGCTGGTGCTTTCGTGCGACGTGCTCGAGCCGTCCACCATGAAGGGCTACGAACGCGACCCGCGCTCAATCGCGAGGAAGGCCGAGGCCTACCTCAAGAGCTCGGGCCTCGGCGACACCGCCTACTTCGGCCCCGAACCCGAGTTCTTCGTGTTCGACGCGGTCGAGTGGAAGGTCGACATGTCGGGCAGCTCGGTGAAGATCTTCTCCGAGGAAGCCCCGTGGTCGACCGACTCCAAGTTCGAGGGCGGCAACCTCGGCCACCGCCCGCCGATCAAGGGCGGCTACTTTCCCGTGCCGCCGGTGGATTCGCTGCAGGACATGCGCTCGGCGATGTGCCTGGCCCTCGAGGAGCAGGGGGTCGAGGTCGAGGTCCACCATCACGAGGTCGCGGCGCCGGGCCAGTGCGAGATCGGCACCAAGTTCAATACGCTGGTGAAGCGCGCCGACTGGCTGCAGATCCTCAAGTACACCGTATGGAATGTGGCACGCTCCTACGGCAAGACCGCGACCTTCATGCCCAAGCCGGTGGTGGGCGACAACGGCTCGGGCATGCACGTGCACCAGTCGGTCTGGAAAGGCGGGCAGAACCTGTTCGCGGGCGACGGCTACGCGGGCCTGTCGGACTTCGCGCTCTACTATATCGGCGGCGTCATCAAGCACGCCAAGGCATTGAACGCGATCACCAACCCGGGCACGAATTCGTACAAGCGCCTGGTCCCGGGCTTCGAAGCGCCGATCAACCTGGCCTACTCCGCGCGCAACCGATCGGCGTCGTGCCGCATCCCGTTCGTGTCGAGCCCCAAGGGCCGCCGCGTCGAGGTGCGCTTTCCCGACCCCACGGCGAACCCGTACCTCGCGTTCGCCGCGCTGCTGATGGCCGGCCTGGACGGTGTGCAGAACAAGATCCATCCAGGCGACCCGCTCGACAAGAACCTCTACGACCTCGAGCCCGAAGAGGCCGCAAAGGTGCCGCATCCGTGCGCCTCCCTCGACGAGGCGCTCGAGAATCTCGACAGCGATCGGGCGTTCCTCACGCGCGGAGGGGTCTTCACCGACGACATGATCGATGCCTACATCGCGCTCAAGTACGAGGAGGTCCAACGCTTCCGGATGACCACGCACCCGGTGGAGTTCGACATGTATTACTCGTCCTGAAGCGCGGTTTGGAGGGGCGAGGCGGGACGCGGCTTGTGTCCCCGACTCGCCCCAACCACAACCTATGGGGGGTGTGTACGCATATCCCCTTGATCTTGTTGCTTTTTCCATGACCGCTGCCTATTCTTCCCTTCCGATTTCGCGAAAGGGAGTTCGGCATGAAGACCGTCTGGATCGCGGGGATGGCGATCGCGGCGTCAGCTTCGGCATTCGCCCAAACGACGATTTACAAGCACGTCGACGAGAGCGGCCGCATCACCTACTCGAACAAGCCCATGAAGGGCGGGGTCGTGATGGAGCTGGACCCGATCACAACGATTCCCGCAACACCCGCCGCACCCGGCAATCGCGCCGCCGCGCCCGCGCCGTTCACCACTTCGGAAAAACCCGAGGAGGCGAAGGCGGAAGCGCGCCCGGCCGTGGCAATCGTGACTCCGGTGAATGCCGCCAAGCCGATGCTCGCCTCGATGTCCGTGGAGCCGCAGCTGCAGAAGCGCCGCGACAACGAGCGGCGCAGGATCCTCGAAGACGAGCTGAAGAGCGAGGAGGAGTCGCTCAAGGTCGTGCGCAGCTCGGTTCTCCAGGAGCAGCAGAACCCGCAGCTCGTGGCCGCGGTTCGTCTCGCGCAGCAGACCTCCGATCCCACGCCCACGCAGCTTTCCGAGTTTCGCTCCAGCATCGACAAGGCCTCGGGTCGCATTCGCGGCTTGCAAGCCACCGCCGCCGAGCACGAGAAGAACATCGAGGCGCTCAAGAAAGAGCTCGGCGCGCTGAAGCCCTAGCCTCGCCCAGTCCCCCCTTCCGGCATCCCCTTCCCGCCGACGCGCCCGCCGCAATGGCTGGCGCGCTTATTGCTTTTTCACCTACGGGCTCCGCGTGAACGCGTATGCGGGCCTCGACCTGCTGTCCACCGCCGTCCTCCTGCTCGACGAGAGCCTCAAAGTGACCTACGCGAATCCCGCCGCCGAGACGCTGTTTGCGCAAGCCCGAGCCCACATCGTGGGCACGGCCTTCGCGCAGGCGTTGCCCGGCAACGACGAGTTTGTCGCGCGCCTCGAGCAGGCCCTGGCGCGCGATGCGGGCTTCAACGACAACGACCTCATGCTCGAAGTCGAGGGTTATCCGGCGCGCCTGCATTGCATCATCAGCCCGGTCGAGGCCGCGGGTGTCGCGCGGCTGGTGCTCGAGTTCCGCGAGCTCGAGCAGCAGCTGAAGATCGCCCGCGAGACCAAGATCCTGGAGCAGCAGGAGGCCAACCGGGAGTTGATCCGCAACCTCGCGCACGAAATCAAGAACCCGCTCGGCGGCATTCGCGGCGCGGCACAGCTGCTGGAGCGCGAGCTGGCCGATCCCGAGCAGCGCGAGTTCACGCAGGTGATCGTGAAGGAAACCGACCGCCTGCAGTCGCTGATGAACCGGCTGCTCACGCCGAGCCGGCTGCCGCGCGTCGAGGCGATCAACATCCACGAAGTGACCGAGCGCGTGCGCACACTGTTGCTCGCGGAGTTCCCCGACGGTCTGGCGGTGCGGCGCGACTACGACACCAGCCTTCCGGACCTGACGGGCGACAAGGAGCAGCTGATCCAGGCGACCCTCAACGTGGCGCGCAACGCCGCGCAGGCGAGCGGCGGGCAGGGCGAGATCCGGCTGGTCACCCGCATCTCGCGCCAAGTCACCATCGCCCGGATGCGGCATCGTCATGCAATCGCAATCTCCATCGAGGACGATGGCCCGGGCGTGCCCGCCGAGCTCGCCGACCGGATCTTCCATCCGCTGGTGAGCGGGCGCGAGGGGGG
>JALYSB010000119.1:1550-10103 GCA_030855025.1 Pseudomonadota bacterium | reverse complement strand
CGCCCAGCTCGAGGAAATGGTCGAGGGGCGCGATCCATTTTGCCTGCAGGCCGTCGGTCGCATAGCGACCGCCGAGGAATGCCTGGTAGGCGAGCGGCGCGTCGACGAAGTCCCACGCATGCGCATGCTGGCCGTTCTGGTAGCCGATGCCCGAGAGGAAGCGGCCGAACTTCAAAGCGGCGCCGAAGGGCGCGCCGAGGTAGCTTCCATAGGCCTCCTCCACCGCTACCGTTTCCTCGGGCGTGACCGCGAGGATCAGGGTTCCCGAGAAATACGGATCCACGTTGGCGGAGAAAATCAGCTCGGACTCGCCGATGCCGAAGCTGCGGCGTCCCGGCCCAATTTCGCCTCCCGCCGCGAACCCCGGAATCTCGAACGTCGACGGGTCGCGCGACAAGTGCGCATAGGTCCCGGTGAGGATCGCCGAGATGGCGGGGTTGAACGCGCTGGCGGCGCTGCCACGCGAGGCGGGTGGCGGGGTCGGTGCCAACAATGCCGCGGCTGCGGCCGGCGCGCGCATCTGCGCCTCCTGCAGGCGTTGCTCGAGCGCCTGGATGCGCGATTCATACGTGGCCTTGAGGGCGCGGATCTCGTTGCGGATGTCGGCGAGTTCCGCGTCGGTTGCGCCGAAGGCAGGGGAAACGAGCAGCAGCGCCAGCGCAGCCGCGCCGGGCAGGAATCGAATGCGAAACATGGGAGGCTCCTTGAAACCATGAACAAGCCGCCGTCATCGGACGGCAGCGCCGTGGCGTTTCAGGGGAGCGTGGGAGGAGCCCGGGAGCGGTAGCCGAGCGAGGGCGTCGTGGCGGCGCCCTGCTCGAGGAATGCAACGATCGGTGCGCCGCGCGAGACCGGGGGAACTGCGGCGAGCGTGGGCGCTGCGCCACCGGCGAGCTGCGCGCAAGCGAAGCATTCACCGCATTTCGCCGCCGAGCTCTTCGAGTCCTGCTTATGCGTTGCCTTGTCGGAAACGTGCGCGAGGTCGTGCAGCGCCGCCGCATGCTGACCCACCACCAGGGCGATGGCGAGCCAGAGAGCGAACCCGAGGCGGCGCAGGGCTTTCATCAGAAACGGGAGCTTACCAGTGTGACAATCGATCAGCGCGGACCGGGGAGGAAGTTCATCCGGTTGGCGACCGGCGGCAGGCCGCGCATCACTGAAAGCTGCGACCAGTCTCCGGTCTCGAGCGCCTGGCGCAGCGTTGCGCGGTATTGGACCAACAGCTGCGAGTCGTGGGGGCTGCTGCTGTAGTAATAGAGGTAATCCGGGAAATTCTGCGCATCGCAGTGGCCCTGCAGCGCGCAGGCCTGCTGCAGGCGCGGGGTGTCGGCGCCGCACGGCTGGCCGTACTCGCAGGCGAGCACCAGCCACGCGTTCATGAAGGCGCGCGGCTCGATGGGCTGCTGGCCGGGGCCGAGCCGCAGCGCGTAGTCGGCCCACGAGTTGGAGAGCACGCGCCCGGCCACGCGGATCGCCTCGGGATCCTTGCTCGCAAGCACCTGCTTGAGGTTCTCGATCTGGGCATCGGAGATCGTTGCGTTATCGCGGCCCTGCGTGCGGCGCGCGATCAGCTGCTCCTGCTCGATCGCCATGGCGCGCGCGCGCGGGTCCCCTCCCGCGGCGGCATCGGCCAGCATCCTGTCGAGGTCGGCCTGGGTGATGGTCACGCCCTCGAAGCCCATGCAGCGGTTTGCGGTGAACTCATCGAACGCGGCAATGCGCCGGTCTCGCATCGGGTCGGCCGCGGCGATGCCCGCGACAAAATCCTCGCGCTTGGGGATCGTGGGCTTCCACTGGTAGCGCCTGCCCTCGGTCACGGTGGCGCAAGCGCGCAGCAGCTCGTAGAGGACGAGGCGGCCCTCGGCGGTCTGGCCCTCGGCGGAGGACCGCAGCCGATCGTAGAGGGCGCGGTACTGCTTGGCCTCCAGGTACTCGTTGAAGAGCGTGGCCTTGACGGGCAGGGGCCGGGCCGGGCGAAGCGGGTTCGGGCGGGGGTCGATCGCGAGCACCGCGGACGCGGCAAGCTTGTCCGACGACGCGACGGCGGCGGGCGCGGCGGCGGCGGCGGGAGGGACAGCGGCCGGCAGGTCAGGCAGATCCGGCGGGCGCAATGCGAACCACGCCCCGGCTACGAGCGCCGCCGCCCCCAACGTCACAACAGCAAAGCGATTTTTCATCGATCGTCCGAGAGCACGAATTCCGCGCCGCGTTCCGCGATCATATAGGTTGGCGCGTTGGTATTTCCGGAGGTAATTCGCGGCATCACCGAAGCATCGATAACGCGCAAACCCTCGATTCCGTGTACACGCAGTCGGTCGTCGACAACGGCGCCGGCGCCGTGCCCCATCCGGCAGGTGCCGACGGGATGGAAGATGGTGGTTCCGAGGTCTCCGGCCGCCTTGATCAGCGAGTAGTCATCCTGGGCGGCGGGCCCTGGACGCCACTCCTGCGGACGGTATCTCGCGAGCGCCTTCGCCGCCATGATGTGGCGCGTGATCCGCATCGATCGTGCCGCAACCTGCTGGTCCTGGGTCGTCGCAAGGTAGTTGAGGCGGATCTCGGGGGCGGCAAACGGGTCGGCGCCCTTGATGCGCACGTGGCCGCGAGAGGTGGGACGCAGGTTGCACACCGAGGGCGTGATCGCCGGAAACGGGTGCAACCCATCGCCGAACTTCTCGAGCGAGAGGGGCTGCACGTGCCACTCGATGTCGGGCGTGGCCTCGGCCGGATCGCTCTTCGCGAACGCCCCGAGCTGCGACGGCGGCATGGTTAGCGGCCCGGTCTTGAAGAGCAGGTACTCGGCGCCCATCAACGCCTTGCCGATGAGGCTGTTGGCGCGCTCGTTGAGCGTCGGGCCGTCCACCTTCCACACCATGCGGATCTGCAGGTGGTCGTGGAGATTCTCCCCCACGCCGGCGAGCTCGTGCAGGACCGGGATTCCCGAATGCTGCAGCACGCTCGCGGGACCGATGCCCGAGAGCTGCAGGATCTGCGGCGATCCGATCGCACCCGCGGCCAGGATCACTTCCTTGCGCGCGCGCGCCACGCCTTCGCCCCGCCCCTCGACCGTGAGCTCGATGCCGATCGCGCGCTTGCGGCCATCGACTTCCCCGATGCGCAACCCCCGGGTATGGGCTTTGGTGATCAGCGTGAGGTTGGGACGCTTCAGCGCCTCGCGCAGCCATGCCTTGGTCGCGCTCCAGCGCACGCCCTTTTTCTGGTTCATGTGGAAATACGCGTTGCCGAAATTGTCGCCGCGATTGAATTCCTCGACCTTGGGGATGCCGCATTCCTCGGCGGCGTCGCGCCACGCATCAAGGATCTCCCACTTCACGCGCGGCTCCTCGACGCACAGCTCGCCGTCGCAGCCGTGGTGGTCGTTGGCGCCGCCGAAGTGGCGCTCGGCGCGCTTGAAGTAGGGCAGCACTTCGTCCCAGCTCCAGTTGCGGTTGCCGAGCGCGGCCCAGTGGTCGTAGTCGACTTTTTGCCCGCGCATGTAGACCATCGCGTTGATCGACGAGCAGCCGCCCAGCACCTTGCCGCGCGCATAGCCGAGGCTGCGGCCGTTCAGGCCCGGCTCGGTTTCCGTGCGGAAACACCAGTCGGTGCGCGGGTTGCCGATGGTGTAGAGGTAGCCGACCGGGATATCGATCCAGAACCAGTCGTCCTTGCCGCCGGCTTCCACCAGCAGGACCTTGTTCTTCGCGTCCTTGGTGAGCCGGTTCGCGAGCACGCAGCCGGCGCTGCCCGCGCCGACAATGATGTAGTCGTACTCGCCGAAGTTCGTCATGGAGACCCGATGCTACCGCACGCGCCGGCGCTTCTCCGTGGCGGAAAGCTGCTTGAAAGCGTATTCAGCCTTCGATGCGCTCGAGCGATCGGGATGGGGCTCGGTCATCACCAGCTTCACCGGGGGGTGGGAGCGCGTGTAGCGCGCGCCCTTGCCGGCCGCGTGGGCCGCGTAACGCGCCTGCGGGTCGGTCGCGATACCGGTGTAGAGGCTGCCGTCGGCGCACTCGATGACGTAGAGGAACCAGCTCACCTTCAAATCACCTGCCCGGTAATCGCTTCGCGTCGCGCCGGCTCTCGTACGCCTTGAGGTGCGTGTAGGCGAGGGAAAGAAGGGTGTCGTCGACCTTGTGCTTGCGCGCCCGCTGGAGCATCCAGCCCACGATGTGGTCGGCCTCGACCGAGCCGCCGCCCTCGAGGTCGCGCAGCATCGACGCGCTCCACAATCCCTCGGGATCCATGAGCCGCGCCCCGGCCCGCTCGATCGCCTTCGCGCGAGGCGGATGTCCTTCACGCGTGGCGATCTCGGTGTTGGCGGCCAGCGCGCGCTGCATCGCCTCGCGCCCGCCCGGCGCCGCCATGATCTCGCGCACGTTGCCGCGAAAGAGGCACGTGGCGCACGCCAACGCGCAGAGGAACACGACCTTCTCCCAGAGCTCGAGCTCGACGTCCTCGGAAAGCACCCAGTCGATCTTCGATTTCGCGAGATCGGCCGCGAAGGCTTCGGCGCGAGACGACTTCGACTTGTCGCGCTCGCCGAAGATCAGCCGCTGCAACGGATCGGCATGGAACACACTTCCGTCCGGCCGCAGCATCACGTTGATCTGGCAGGTGCCGCCCATGACGCTCCCAGCACCGAAGCGCGCATCGAGCCGCTCGAAGTGCGCGATGCCGTTGAGCATCGGAACGAGCACCGTGCTGCCCACCATCGCGGGCGCCACGGCGTCCATCGCCGAATCGAGGTCGTAGGCCTTGCACGTGAAGAGCACCAGGTCGTAGCCGGGGGCGAGCTCCCCTGCGAGAACCGTCTTCACCGGCATCCTCATATCGCCTTTGGGGCTCTCGACCACGAGCCCGTCGCGCACGAGCTGCTCACGCCGCTTCGGCCGAACGAGAAATGTCACATCGGCGCCCGCCTCGGCAAGCCGCCCGCCGAAATAGCCGCCGATGCCGCCGGCGCCGAGAACCAGGATTTTCATGGTTCGATTCTCGCACGGCCGTCCATTCGTGTCGGCGGGCGAACCGCCTGCAAGATTCGCGGAAAGTCCAGCCGAATATGCGGCAGGCGAACGCCGCGGCGGGTGCCCAATCTCAGGGCCTCTGCGGAATCGGCAGCACCTCCATGATCTCCACAGCGTCGCCGGGAAAGATCGTGAAGTGGGGGTGGTTGAGGAACATCCTGGCCGCCTCCTCCTGCGATTCGGCGCGGACGACGGTGTAGGCGGCGAGATTGTTGCGCACATCGACGATCCCGTCCTTCGAGACGCGCTTGGTGCGGCCGAGCGGGCCGCCGTTCTCGGCGATGGACCTCGAGTGGTCCTCGCCCGACTTCATCCACGCGTCCATGCCCTTGCGTTCCGCAATACACATCCGGACGGCGCACGCTGCAATCGACTTGGCGATCACTCACGCGAAGTAGTTCTCCCTCTCCGCGCTCGCAACAACATTCCCGCGCCCACCGCCACTCCGACCATGATGCCGACGATGGCGACAAGGGCGCCGGGCTTGGAGTCCAGGAGGCTCTCCCCCGCCACGACGATACCGAGTGCGTAGGTCGCCTCGGCGATGGAGATCGCGGCCAGGAACTTCCAGAAGGAGTAGTGCAGGCCGCCGAGCACGTAGCCCGGAATCTCCGATGGGATCGCCAGGCAGAACAGCAGCGCGGCCCAGAACTTCATCCGCTTCGAGACGAGCTCCTGGTACCCCTCCAGCTTCTTCTTCTCGACCACCCGCAAGAGCAGCGGCCGCGCGAAATGCCCAATGGCGTACGCGGCGATCGCTCCCGCGACCCACCCGCCCCAGAGAAGAACAAAGGTGACGGGTTTCCCCCACACCTCGCTGGCCGGCGGCACCAGGACCGCGCTCGATGCGAATGCGAGCATCGCGGAGATGGCGGAGAGCAGGAAGAAGACCACGCCGCCCGCCACCGAATGGGCCCTCATGATTCCCTCCGCCCAGCCGGACAAGTCTTCGACCCAGTCCTTGAACGTGGGTGAAAAGAAAATGAACGCCGCGAGCAGGGCAACGGCCGCGAGGCCGAGCCAGAACCAGAACGAGCGCCACGGCTTCCGGGATGCGGTGTCCATCGAGGCCATTATGCGGGTCGCAGGGTCCAGGGAGAGTTCATGGCTTACGTAGACGGCTTCGTGCTTGCGGTACCGAAGAAGAACCTCAAGGCCTACCGCCGCATCGCCGCCCTCGCCGGCAAGGTCTGGCGTGCGTCGCGCGCCGGGATGAAGACACCGTTCACCGCGACATGCAGGCGTTGGGCGACGGCATCGATGGCCGCACCATGGGCCGCGTGCATCTCGCGCGCCAGCTCCGCCTTCTGCTCGCGCACCGTCTCCAGGATCTCGGCGCGCATCTCCTTGCGGAACCGGAACTCATCGACCATCACCAAAGCCTTGTCCACGCTCACCCAGGTGACGGCGCCGGTGACGAGCCCGCAGAGGAGTGCGAGCGGTCCGCCAGGCGCGCACGCGACAACGCCCGCCCCCGCCGAAATCACGAGTGAGCCCGCGCGCCTGTTCACGAACCGACCGGCCACCCCCGCCGCGCTGCCGTAGGCGCGTTTCGAAGCAAGGCGTGCGGCAGCGGCGTTCGAAAGCCGCCCCGCGGCAACGCGCGAGGTCGCTGCGCCCACCGCAAGGCCGCTCGCGATGGAAGCCGAGACGCGCAGCGCGTCATGCTCGAAGGCGGTCAGCCTGGGCAGGTCGAGGGACTGCCTCCAGCAGGGCTGGGAGGCGGCCTCGGTGCGCAGGCGGGTGCCGAGTTGTGAGGAGACGGCGACCAGCTGCGTTGCGGCATCCGCGGCAATGCGCCGATTGGCCTCATCGAGCCCCGCGCCGATGTCCGTCGCGCCGAACAGTCGCTGTTCGAGTTCCTGCGTCACGCGCGCGGCGGCTCCGTCCGCGGACCGCGCCAGGACCTGCGCGCCCAGGCGCTGGTACCCGCCGAGCACCGAGAAGTACCAGTCGAGGTACGAGTCCACGCCGCCCTCGACCCGCACGAACAGGGCGTCGAGCTCCCGGTCGATGCGCATGCCGGCACGCTGCCGGTCGGCCGCCGCGGCGGCGTCGATCTGCGCATCCAGTTCTCTTCGCGCCGCCACGATCGAGGTGTCCGCGACGCGGCAGGGATCGAGACGATGCACCAACGCGCGGGCGGCAGGCGCCACCATCGCCGGATCGAAATCGCGCAGCGCCCAGGTTCCCAGCAGGAGCGCGGCGGCTATCGTGGCGATGGTCGTGGGGACCATGCCGTCGCGCGGCGTGTCGACGCCCGGTTCGCGCCGCGCGACCACTGCCAACGCACCGAGCAGGTAGCGGGTGTATGCGAAGGCGACGGCGCCGGCCTGCAGCAGGAAGACCAACCAGGCAACGAGCCGCAGCCCCGATCCGGGCAGTCCCGGGATGATCACTTCGGCGGCATGCCATGTCATGCGATCCGCCGCATTGATCGCCCCCACCACCATTCCCACTAGCGGACACGCCGCGCCGCCAAATTCGCCATAGGCGCGAGCAGCGACCACATTCCAATCCATGGCGCGGGTGTCGGGCGCTCCCACGAGGAAGTAGTCGATGACGAAGAAGCTGGCCGCGAGGAACACCACATTCAACAACAGCAGTAACCAGCGGCGCGCGAGGAGCCCCAGGTACTCCGCGCGTATGTCGGCCTGCAGCATCCGCCGGGCCACACGCTCGAGGACGGCGAGCAACACCACATCGGCCGCCAGCAATGCGATGTGCAGCGGGTGCAGCAACGGCGCGAGCGCGAGCAACACCCCGGCCCAGAAGATCGCGGACAGCGCCTGTGCCGCGCTCGTGAGTCGCCCCCGCCACAGCCAGCGCCGAATGCGACTCGCCACGATCGTCGCCGCCCCGAGTGCCAGCCGATGCTGGAAGAGCGCGTATTCCCGCTGTCCGATCCACATCGGCCACGCGATCGCGGCGACCAGCAGCACGGCGCCCCAGCATGGCGCCACCAGAAGCAGCCGCACGCATGCGAACAGCGCAATGGCCGCCAGGGCCATTGCCAGGAAGGGGACTGCTGCAGCGACGCGCATCAGGGGATTATCCCCGCCGAGGAGCAAGCTGGCGCCCCCCTTTCGTCCGGAACGGCGTGGTATATACTCCGATATATACTTCGCGAGATGCGGCGAATGACCCCGAAAACAGCGTTCTCGAATGGTCGATCGGCGGCAGCCAGGCTGCCGGCGGAGGCCGGTATCAAGCCCGGCGACCAGATCATGGTTACCGTTGTGGCGCCCGGCAAGGTACTCATCGAGCGCGGCCCCGAGCTACCGGAATACACGCACTTCATCCGTAAGCGCAGCAAGAGCGGCGGCAACGTCACCGGCGAGCTCGTGGCGAAGCTCCTCGATGAGGCTGGCCTCTGATGCGCGCACTCCTGGACGTCAACGCCCTGATCGCGCTGCTCGACGAGGAGCACGTGCGCCATGCCGAAACCCTCGACTGGCTTGGCAGGGCGGAGAATCTGCCCCATGGGTTCGCGACGTGCGCCATCACGCAGCTCGGGCTGTTC
>JALYSB010000119.1:0-1540 GCA_030855025.1 Pseudomonadota bacterium | reverse complement strand
TGATCCGCGTAATGAGCGGCAAGGGCTACTACAAACCGGTCGAGACTCACGAAGCCGTCGCGCAACTCGAGCAGATGACGCGAAAGGGTCACCGCTACCTGGAGATCCCCGCGCCCTGCGAAGGCGCCGTCCGTTGGAAGACCACCAGGAGCGCCCGGTCCACGGGCGCGACCCTTCTATCGACCGCTGTTGCCCACGGCTGCCGACTGGTGAGCTTTGACGCCGGGATCGCGCTCGGCTCCGTGACCGGCGCCAAGCGCGAACACCTTGTCGTCCTGGGGCGAGTACGCTGACCTGCAGTCGATCAGGCAAGCCTACGAAGCTTCGGCGAAGCCCCGCCGCTTCACTACCGCATCGATTTCCCTGAGAGTCTCCAGCAACTCCCTCATGCGGTGGAGCGGCCAGGCGTTGGGGCCGTCGGAGAGGGCATTCGCGGGATCGGGGTGCGTTTCCATGAAGACGCCCGACACGCCGGTGGCGACCGCCGCGCGCGCGAGCACCGGGACGAACTCGCGCTGGCCGCCGGAAGACGTGCCCTGCCCGCCGGGAAGCTGCACCGAGTGCGTCGCGTCGAAGACGACCGGGCACTTCGTGTCGCGCATGATCGCGAGCGAGCGCATGTCGGAGACCAGGTTGTTGTAGCCGAAGGACGCGCCGCGCTCGCACACCATGATGTTGTCGGCGCCGCTCGCCTCGCGCGCCTTGTCGACCACGTTCTTCATGTCCGAGGGCGCGAGGAACTGGCCCTTCTTGATGTTCACCGGCTTGCCGGCGCGCGCCACGGCGTGGATGAAATCGGTCTGGCGGCAGAGGAACGCCGGCGTCTGCAGCACGTCGACGAACTGCGCCACCGTCGGCACCTCGGCCTCGGTGTGCACGTCGGTGAGCACCGGCACTCCGAGCGTCTTGCGCACCTTGGCCAGGATCTCGAGCCCCTTCTCCATGCCGGGGCCGCGAAAGCTCTTGCCCGAGCTGCGGTTGGCCTTGTCGTACGAGCTCTTGAAGATGAACGGGATGCCAAGGGCGGCGGTCATTTCCTTCAGCTGCCCGGCGACGTCCATCTGCAGCTGCTCGCTCTCGACGACGCAAGGGCCCGCAATGAGGAAGAACGGCTGGTCGAGTCCGGCTTCGAATCCACAGAGTTTCATTTTTTCTCGTCACCCCGGCGTAGGCCGGGGCCAATTTATGGGGTCCCGGCCTTCGCCGGGATGACGACGCGCGCAAGCGCGTCGCCTAAGCTTCGCTGCCGCCGATGACTTTCAGCGCGGGCTCCGGCACGCGCAGCTTGTGCTGCTCGAGCGCCGCGCGGATGAACGACTTGAAGAGTGGGTGGCCCTCGCGCGGGGTGGAGGTGAACTCCGGGTGGAACTGCACGCCGATGAACCACGGATGGTCGGCGAGCTCCGCGATCTCGGTCAGGTCCTCGGTCTTGGTCTTGGCGCTCACCTCGAGGCCGGCGGCCTCGAGCCGCGCCACGTAGTGGTTGTTCACCTCGTAGCGGTGGCGGTGGCGCTCGGCCACCGTGTCCTTGCCGTAGACC
>JALYSB010000270.1 GCA_030855025.1 Pseudomonadota bacterium | reverse complement strand
GGTACGAGTTCGACCTCGGCTGGATGTACGTGAAGATCCTCGAGTTCTTCGGCCTGGCGACCGTGCGCAAGCAGGCGCCGAAGGTGAAGCTCGACCCGTCGAAGTGGGAAGTCGACGCCGCCACGCTGCAGGCGGTGATCATGCATCGCTTCGACGTGATGGCGAACTATGCCAAGTCGATCAAGCGCACCAGCGCCATCGAGATCGAGGCGCTGCGCGCCCGCGGGCACGATCACGTTCCGGTGAAGGCGATGCGCAAGTACCTGCACCGCGACCTCGCGACCATCCCCGCCAAGCACCGCGAGAACCTCGATCGCGTGCTCGAGACCAGCCCCGCGCTCAGGACCACCTGGTCGATGCGCCAGGACCTGGTTCGCGTCTGGGAGCGTTCGACGCTTTCCACCGACCAGCTCGTCCACCAGCTGAAGGATTGGTGCGAGCGTGCCGAGAAGAGCGGCGTCTCGCCGTTGGTCGAGTTCTCGCACCGCCTGCGCCGCTACGCCTGATCTCCGTCTTTTGGAGTTGGAAAACCCCGCTCTAGCGGGGTTTTTCATTCGCGGGTCAACGGGTAAACTGGCCCGCCCGTTAACCGGGCTGTCTGACCCCGCCCTCAAACCCCAAAAAGGAACTGCAAACATGCAGCGATTCTTCGCAGTATTGATCGCCACCCTGGCGTCGCTGGGACTGGCCGTCGCCAGCACCTCGGCGCTCGCCCAGAAAGCCGAAACCCCGAAAGTCGACGCCAAGAAGGTCGAAGCCCCGAAGACCGAGGCGAAGAAGCCCGAGATGAAGAAGGCCGACGCCCCGAAGGCCGACGCCAAGATGGCCGCGCCGATGGACATCAACACCGCATCGGAAAAAGAGCTCGCTACGCTGAAGGGCGTGGGCGACGTGCGCGCCAAGGCCATCGTCAAGGGCCGCCCCTACAAGGGCAAGGATGAACTGGTGGCGAAGAAGATCGTCCCCCAGGGCGTCTACGACGACATCAAGGAACAGATCATCGCCAAGCAGAAGTGACGAGCCGGCTTCCTGGCTCACATCCCCGAGTCGTCGGGGATCCAATTGGCAAAAATGAAAAGCCCCGCAGTTGCGGGGCTTTTCATTGGATCCCCGCCTGCGCGGGGATGACGATGGTTCGGCCGCGTGAGCGGCCACCCATCGTCACTTCATCTTCGTTTCCTTGTAGAGCACGTGCTTGCGAGCGACCGGATCGAACTTCTTGATCTCGATCTTCTCGGGCTTGGTGCGCTTGTTCTTGGTCGTCGTGTAGAAGTGGCCGGTGCCGGCAGACGATTCGAGCTTGATCTTTTCACGCATGGTGGCAGTCCTCTAGACCTTGATTCCGCGGCCACGCATTTCGGCGAGGATGACGTCGAGGCCCTTCTTGTCGATGAGCCGCAGCCCAGCGCTGGTCAGGCGCATCTTGACCCAGCGGTTCTCGCTCTCGACCCAGAACTTGCGGTACTGGAGGTTCGGGAGGTAACGACGCTTGGTCTTGTTGTTGGCGTGGGACACGTGGTGTCCGACTCGGGGGGCCTTCCCCGTTACTTGGCAAACGCGGGCCATGGGAAACCTCTGTAATCGGTTATTGAATCAAAGCGTTAGATTTTAGCATTATTGCCGCGCCCGTCGCAACCCTACAGATAGCCGCTCCCCAGGGCGAGATGCGATGGGCGCCCGTGGCTGGTCCCTCGGAAGGCGTCGTCTTCGAATCTATCTGTTCCGGTCCGTTGGGACAGCGGGGTAGGAGGAGCCCACGCGGGTGTAGCTAGATGAGGCCCCTCTCGGCGAATGAAAGGCAGGCGCCGGGAGCCACGATGAAGTGGTCGAGCACCTTGATGTCGACCAGCGCCAGGGCTTCCGCGAGCGTGCGCGTCAACGCCTGGTCCTGCACGCTCGGCTCGGCGACACCCGACGGATGGTTGTGCGCGAGGATGACCGCGGCCGCATTGTGGCGCAGCGCGTGTTTCACGACTTCGCGGGGATAGACGCTCGTCTGGGTGAGCGTGCCGCGGAATAGCTCCTCGGCGGCGATCACGCGGTTCTGCGCATCGAGGAACACGCAGTAGAAGCATTCATGCCCGAGGTCCTGCATGCGAAGCCGCAGGTAGCCGCGCACCGCCGCGGGCGAGGCGAGGCTGTCGCGCGCCTTCATCTCTTCGGCGAGCGCGCGCCGCGCGAGCTCCATTACCGCAGCGATCTGCGCGTACTTCGCCGTCCCCACGCCGGGCACCGCGTCGAGCTCGCCCTGCGCGGCGGAAAGCACGCGCGAAACGCGGCCGAAGCGGGCAAGTAGCACGCGGGCCATGTCCAGCGCGCTCTGGCCGCGGACGCCGGCTCCGAGGAAGAGCGCGAGAAGCTCCGCGTCCGATAGCGCCGCCGGTCCGCGCGCCAGCAGTCGTTCGCGGGGTCGCTCGGCAAGCGGCCAGTGGGCCATGGACATGCGCGCCTCGATGACGAGTAAAATATCTTTATGGACAAGGTCTTGGAGTCAGGATGAACAAGCGTTTGCTGCTGGGCGTCACGGGGGGCGTTGCTGCCTATAAAGTGGCCGAGCTTGCGAGGCTGCTGCAGAGGAATAACGTGGAAGTCCAGGTTGCGATGACCGAGGCTGCCACGCGCTTCGTGGCGCCCGCGACCTTCCAGGCGCTCACTGGACGCCACGTCGTGACCGACCTGTGGGACCCGAGCTTCCCCAACCACATGGCGCACATCGAGCTGTCGCGCGGCGTGGATGCGATCCTGGTGGCCCCGGCGAGCGCCGACTTCATGGCAAAGCTCGCCCATGGCCTGGCCGACGACGTGTTGTCGACCGCGTGCCTCGCGCGCAATTGCCCCTTGCTGGTCGCGCCGGCCATGAACCGCGAGATGTGGGACCACCCGGCGACGTTGCGCAACGTGGCCACGCTTCGTGCCGATGGCATCGCGATCCTGGGCCCCGCCGCGGGCGACCAGGCATGCGGCGAGGTGGGCATGGGCCGGATGCT
>JALYSB010000118.1 GCA_030855025.1 Pseudomonadota bacterium | reverse complement strand
GCGCCGCCTGCAGATGTGCGCCGACTGCCGCGTCGTGGACATGATGTCGTCCAAGAACGAGCTTTCGGTATTGAAGCTGGGAGCCGACTCGTGAGCGTCGAAGCCATGGCCGCCCCCGTTGCGGTCCACCGGTCGCTTCCGCCCGAAGAGGCCGCGCGCGCCGATTTCTACGCGCTGCTGGCACGCCTCTTCCACGCTCCACCCGATGCAGCGCTCCTTGCAAGCCTCGGGGCGGCCGGGCCGATTCCGCCAGGCGGCGATGCCGCGCTCGCCAGGGCCTGGGACGACCTGGTCCGCGCCTCCTCGGTGATGGATCCCGATGCGGCGCGCGAGGAATACGAGACGCTTTTCGTCGGGATGGGGAGGTCCCCGGTCTCGATGTTCGCCGGTTTCTACAGCGGCGCGCCTTCCATCGACCACCCGCGGGTGCGCATCCAGGCCGACCTGGCTGCCCTCGGCCTCGGTCGCCCCGATAGCGTGGTCGAGCCCGAAGACCACTTCGCGGGCCTTCTCGACGTGATGCGCGTGCTGGTGTCCGGCGGCGCGGGACGCGCCCCGTCCTCGGTGGCCGAGCAAAAGCGGTTCTTCCAGGCGCACCTCGACACCGCGCTCGCAAAATTCTTCGCGGCGGTTGGCCGCGCGCCCGAGGCGAATTACTATCGCCCCGTGGCCGCGGTCGGCGCCGCCTTCACCGTGCTCGAAACCGAATCGTTCTCGCTGGAATAAATCAAGTCTTCGCCATAAACAGGAGGCTCAAGATGAAAACCGCCAAACCGACCAACCGCCGCAATTTCCTGCTCGCCGCCGGGCTGGGCGGAGCGGGTGCCGTCGCCGCCGTTGCCACCGGAATCCGCAAGCCGGATGCCAAGGCCGCAGCCTCCGACCCGTCAGGCAAGCCGAGCGGCTATCACGTCTCCGAGCACATCCTGAAGTACTACAAGACCACCGAAGTCTGAGGAGCCCGCCATGCTGCTCACGCGTAAATCCGAAGGTCACGCCCAACCGGTCAATCCGCTCGCCCGCGCGGTCAATTCGCTCGCCGCGAGGACCGTCGACCGCCGCACCTTCCTGAAGGGCACCGGCATCACCGCGGGCGCCGCGGCGTTCGCCTCCCAGCTGCCGCTCAACATGATCGGCGAGGCGCGCGCCCAGGCGAAGACCGGCAAGACCGAGGTCAAGCGCACGGTCTGCACGCACTGCTCGGTGGGCTGCGCGATCGACGCGATCGTCACCGACGGCGTGTGGGTGCGCCACGAGCCGGTGTTCGACTCCCCGATCAACCTGGGCGCGCACTGCGCGAAGGGCGCGAGCATCCGCGAGCACGGGATGACCGAGCACTCCCACCGCCTCAAGTACCCGATGAAGCTCGTGGGCGGCAAGTACCAGCGCATCTCGTGGGACGATGCGATCAAGGAGATCGGCGACAAGCTGCTCGCGATCCGCAAGGAAAGCGGTCCTGACGCAGTCTACTGGATCGGCTCGTCGAAGCACAGCAACGAGCAGGCGTACATGTTCCGCAAGTTCGTCTCCATGTTCGGCAGCAACAACATGGACCACCAGGCGCGCATCTGCCACTCGACCACGGTCGCGGGCGTGGCGAACACCTGGGGCTACGGCGCGATGACCAACTCGTACAACGACCTGCAGAACACCAAGTGCATGTTCTTCATCGGCTCGAACGCCGCCGAGGCACACCCGGTGTCGATGCTGCACGCGCTGCACGCCAAGGAGACGGGCGCCAAGGTGATCGTGGCCGACCCGCGCTTCACGCGCACCGCCGCCAAGGCCGACCAGTTCGTGCGCTTCCGCTCCGGTACCGATGTGGCGCTGCTCTTCGGAATGCTGCACCTCATCTTCAAGAACGGCTGGGAGGACCAGAAGTACATCAACGACCGCGTCTACGGGATGGACAAGATTCGCGAAGAGGTCCTGAAGAAGTGGACCCCGGACAAGGTGACCGAGGTGACGGGCGTCCCCGAGGCCGACCTCTACGCCATGACCGAGACGTTTGCCAAGAACAAGCCCTCGACGATCATCTGGTGCATGGGACAGACCCAGCACTCGACCGGGAACGCCTTCGTGCGCGCTTCCTGCATCCTGCAGCTCGCCCTCGGCAACATCGGCGTGTCCGGTGGCGGCGCCAACATCTACCGCGGCCACGACAACGTGCAGGGCGCCACCGACGTGGGTCCCAATCCCGACTCGCTGCCGGGTTACTACGGCATCGCCGAAGGCGCCTGGAAGCACTGGTGCAAGGTCTGGGGCGTCGACTACGAGTGGATGAAGGGCCGCTTCGCCTCCAAGGCGATGATGGAAAAGCCCGGCATGACGGTGTCGCGCTGGATCGACGGCGTGCTCGAGAAGAACGAGCTGATCGACCAGGACAGCAACCTGCGCGCGGTGGTGTACTGGGGCCATGCGCCCAATTCGCAGTCGCGCGGCCTGGAGATGAAGCAGGCGATGGAGAAGGTCGACCTGATGGTCATCATCGACCCGTATCCGACCGCGGCGTCCGCAATGCCCGACCGCAAGGATGGCGTGTACCTGCTGCCCGCGGCGACCCAGATGGAGACCTCGGGGTCGGTGACGGCGTCGAACCGCTCGATCCAGTGGCGCGAAAAGGTGATCGAACCGCTGTTCGAGTCCAAGCCCGACCAGACCATCATGTACGCGTTCGCGAAGAAGTTCGGCTTCGGGGCCGAGTTCGTGAAGAACATCAAGCTGGTCAAGGACAAGACCGGCTGGGACGAGCCCTCGCCCGAGGACATGCTGCGTGAGATCAACGCCGGCTCCTGGACGATCGGCTACACCGGGCAGTCACCCGAGCGCCTGAAGGCCCACATGCGCAACATGGCGGCCTTCGATCCGAAAACACTGCGCTGCACCCAGCCCACGGTGGACAAGGAGACGGGCTACGACTGCAACGGCGACTACTTCGGCCTGCCATGGCCGTGCTACGGCAAGCCCGAGGTCAAGCACCCCGGCTCGCCGGTGCTCTACCGCACCGACCTCAAGATGATGGATGGCGGCGGCTGCTTCCGCGCCAACTTCGGCATCACCAAGGACGGCGTGAACCTCCTCGCCGAAGACGGCTCGCACTCGAAGGATTCGGAGATCACCACCGGCTTCCCCGAGTTCGACCACGTGCTCATGAAGAAGCTCGGCTGGTGGAGCGAGCTCACGCCCGAGGAGCAGGCCGCTGCCGAAGGCAAGAACTGGAAGACCGACCTGTCGGGCGGCATCCAGCGCGTGTGCATGGTCAACCACCAGACGCATTTCTGGGGCAACGCCAAGGCGCGCGCGGTGGTCTGGAATTTCCCCGACGGCGTGCCGCAGCACCGCGAGCCGCTCTACAGCCCGCGTCCCGACCTGGTGGCCAAGTACCCGACGCACGACGACAAGAAGGCTTTCTGGCGCCTGCCGACGCTCTACAAGACCGTGCAGCAGAAGGCGGTCAACGACAAGGTGCACGAGAAGTATCCGTTGATCCTCAGCTCGGGCCGGCTGGTCGAGTACGAGGGCGGCGGCGACGAGACGCGCTCCAATCCGTGGCTCGCCGAGCTGCAGCAGGAGGCGTTCGTCGAGATCAACACCAAGGACGCGTCCGACCGCAACATCAAGTACTGGGACTGGGTGTGGCTGAAGAGCCCCACCGGCGCCCAGCTCAAGGTGCGCGCGCTGGTTACCGAGCGCGTGGGCCCCGGAACGAGCTGGATGCCGTTCCACTTTGCCGGGTGGTGGCAGGGCAAGGACCTGCTCGACAAGTACCCCGAGGGCGCGGCGCCGATCGTGCGCGGCGAGGCGGTGAACACCGCGACGACCTATGGGTACGACTCGGTCACCATGATGCAGGAAACCAAGACGACGCTCTGCAACATCGAGCGCGCCTGACGAACAGACCCAGGAGAACATCATGGCCAGAATGAAATTCATCTGTGACGCCGAGCGCTGCATCGAGTGCAACGGCTGCGCGACCGCCTGCAAGCAGGAGCACGAGGTGCCCTGGGGGGTCAACCGCCGCCGCCTGGTGACCGTGAACGACGGCGTCCCCGGCGAGCGTTCGATCTCGGTAGCGTGCATGCACTGCACCGACGCGCCCTGCATGGCGGTTTGCCCGGTCGATTGCTTCTACCGCACCGAAGATCAAGTGGTCCTGCACGACAAGGACCTGTGCATCGGCTGCGGCTATTGCTTCTACGCGTGCCCGTTCGGCGCGCCGCAGTTCCCGCAGGCGGGCGCCTTCGGGCTGCGCGGCAAGATGGACAAGTGCACCTTCTGCGCCGGCGGCCCCGAGGAGAACCACTCGGTCGAGGAGTTCCGCAAGTACGGCCGCAACCGCCTCGCCGAGGGCAAGCTCCCGGCGTGCGCGGAGATGTGCTCGACCAAGGCGTTGCTGGCGGGAGATGCGCCGGTCATCACCACGATCTACAAGACGCGCGTGCTCACGCGCGGCATGGGTGACGAGATCTGGGGCTGGGCGATGGCCTACAAGGAAAGCAGCAAGGTCTCCGCGCACGCGGGAGTCAAGACATGAAGATGCGCCTCGCCATGCCGCTTGCCGTGCTGGCGCTCGCTGCCTGCGGGGAAATTCCCCAGGACGCCGCCAAGCCCTACGCCGGCAAGGAGGACACCAGGTCCTATGCCGGCGACGCGTTCAAGGGCGACAAGCAGAAGTACGAGCAGTCGCTCGCCAAGCGCGCCGATTACCAGAACGAGTACGTCCGCACCGGCGACGCCAAGACCAAATAAAAGCGATAGAGGAGGAGATCCCATGCTGAAAGCCCGAGCGCGCCTCGTGGCCGCCCTGATCCTGGGCGCCGCGCTGGCGCTTCCCATGGCGGCGGGCGCGCAGACGTCACCGACGCCGCCCACCACCGCGCCTACGAAAGATGCGGGCAAGGTGCCGGTCGCGCCCCAGACGGCCGCGCCCAAACCCGCCGCGGGATCCACCGCGGTCCCCGGATGGAACAACCCGCCCTCGTGGGATGCGGCGAGCGAGCGGCCGCAGTACGCCTCGGTTCCGGGCGTCGACACGAACCGGCTGATCCAGGGCGCGGGGCGCGAATGGCGCGAGTTCCGCAACGGGCCGCTCACGCGCTACGGCGGGTGGCTGCTCGTGGGTACGCTCGCGATCATCCTGATCCTCTACCTGGTCAAGGGCACCATTCGCCTGCACGGCCAGCCCACGGGGCGATTGATCGAGCGCTTCAACGCGGTCGAGCGGGTTTCGCACTGGGTGATGGCGATCAGCTTCGTGTTCCTGGCGCTCTCGGGGATTATCATCCTCTGGGGCAAGCACATCATCCTGCCGTGGCTCGGATACACCGGCTTCTCGTGGCTGACGGTTGTGTCGAAGAACATCCACAACTTCGTGGGACCGCTCTTCATCTTCTCGCTGGTGGTGATGTTCGTCATCTACGTGAAGGACAACTTCTTCCAGGCCGGCGACGGGCGCTGGCTCGCGCGCGGCGGCGGCATGCTGAGCGGCAACGAACTGCCTTCGGGACGCTTCAACGCCGGCGAGAAGCTGTGGTTCTGGGGCGGGCTCGTCCTGCTGGGAGCCGCGGTGAGCGTGACCGGCCTGATCCTCGACTTCCCCAACTGGAACCAGGGCCGCGAGCTGATGCAGCAGGCGAACGTGATCCACGGGATCGCCGCCGCCCTCTTCATCGCGGGCGGGATCGGCCACGCCTACATGGGCACGCTGATGATCGAAGGCGCCTATCGAGCGATGCGCGACGGCTACGTGGACGAGACCTGGGCGCGCGAGCACCACGCGCTCTGGTACGAGGAAGTCAAGGCTGGCAGGCGCCCCGAGAAGATCGTCGTGGGCACCAGCCAACCCGTGGCGGGAGACGACTGATGACCACGCGCATCCAATGGGCAGCATGGGCCGTAGTACTGGTGATGGGATCGTCCGCCGCCTGGGCCAAGTTACCGCCGGCACCGCCGCCTGACGAGAAGGCCAAGGCGGCCGCCGAGGAGAAGAAGGCGAAGGACGCGGTCACTGCCGAGAAGGCGAAGGCCGATCAGCTGGCCGCCGAGGAAAAAGCCGTCAAGAACTACCAGGCCAACATGAAGAAGGCCGGCAAGCCGATCCCGAAGCCCACGGCGGTCGCTGCAGCAACACCTCCCCAGCTGATGCCGGGCCCGGGAGCCGCAAAGGGTGCGCCGACTCCGGGTCCGGCGAGCGCGGCCGGCGCGGCCGTCTCCGCGAAGGGGCATGAGAAAGGTGCCATGACTCCGTCCGGGAACACCCCGCCGAAGGGCACCGACACACCGACCGACGCCAAGAAAAAGTAAATTGGAGGCTCACACTTTGAAGACCATTGTTTCTCTCGCAGTCGCAGCAACCCTAGCCGCGGGATGCGCTGCCATGGGCATCGGCAGCAGTGGGCCGAGCGCGGTCGCGAATCTCGAGCCGACCCAGGGCAACGCCACCAAGGGGACCGTGAGCTTCACGCAGCACGGCGACAAGGTTCGCGTGATGGCGCAGGTTTCGGGCCTTCGCGCCGGCGCCGAGCACGGCTTCCACGTGCACGAGAAGGGCGACTGCAGCTCGGGCGACGGCATGAGCGCGGGGGGCCACTTCAATCCCGCGGCCAAGCCCCATGGATCGCTCGCGACCGACCACCACGCGGGCGACATGCCCAACCTCAAGGCCGACTCCTACGGCAATGCCTCCGCCACGTTCGAGATTCCGGGCGTCGCCGTCGGCAGCGGTGCCGCAGACATCGTGGGCAAGGGCCTCATCGTCCACCGTGATCCCGACGACTACAAGACGCAGCCCACCGGCAATGCAGGTCCGCGCCTCGCCTGCGCGGTGATCCGCAGGAGCTAACGCCCCGCGAAAGCGGTGATCGCGTCCAGCAGCTCGTCGTTACGGAAGGGTGTGGCCAGGCGCCCGATCAGCGTGTAGTGATTGAGCGCCGCGAAGCGGCGCTCTTCGACCGGCGATCCGGCTTTTCGCAGCCTGGCGGCAAGGCGCTCCTGGTTGCCGGGGCTCACCGTGGTGTCTTGGTCGCCCGTGATCAGCAGCGAGGGCGGCTCGCCGCCGCGCACGAAGCGCGCCGGCATCGCAGCCTCCAGGTCGCCCTCGCCCGTGAGGATCGACCGGATGTCGGCAGCGGTGGGCACGAAGTCGTAGGGGCCCGCCATCCCGATGACGCCGCGGATGCTACCCCGCTCCAGGCCTTCCTTTGCCAGGAAGCGCGGGTTGTAGGCGAGCATCGTGGCGATTTGGGCACCGGCCGAATGGCCCATCACGAAGAGCTTCCGGGGATTGCCGCGATAGCGCGCGATCTCGCGGTGGGTCCAGGCAAAGGCGGCCGCGGCGTCCTCGACGAACCCGGGATAGCGCACCTCGGGAAAGACGCGGTAATCCGGAATGACCACCACGAAGCCGCGTGAAGCGAGCGCCTCGGCGACGAACAGGTAGCTCGAGCGCTCGCCGCCTTTCCAGGCTCCGCCGTAGAAGAAGACCACCACCGGGCGCGGCCCCGAAGCCGGCCCGCGCGGCACGTAGACATCGAGGCGCCGGCGATCGCCTTCGCCGTAGGCAATGTCGGGGTGGCGCTCGAAGGCGTCGCGGGACACCAGCACGTTGAGGAGGCCCACCGGCGAGCAGCCGGTGAGCGTGAGCAGGAGGGCAGCCAGGCCGGAGAAGAGTCGCATGCTTCAGATACGACCGAACGGCCCGGGCGGATGTTCACCAGGTGTAGCGCACCGTGTAGCGCACCACCGCCTCGCCCTTCGGCGCGAGCCTGACCGGGAAATGGATGGTGCGCGCGTCCTCCTTGGTGAACTCGTGGGTCTTGCGCAGGATCGACCACGTGCTCCACCGGTAGAGGTTCTCCTTCACGATCACCGCCGCGGGCTCGTCGGGTTTCTGGTTGCGCACGCGCACCTCGATGTCCTCCTCGATCCACTTGGCGGTGGTGTCGATGCGGAAGTCGAGCTGGCGGCGCTCGCCCACCACGTCGAAGGCCGCCCCCAGCTTGATCTGCACGGTTTCGTCGCGGGCGGTGTGGTCGATCAAGTCCTCGCCGATGAATTCCAGGCTCTTGTCGGCGGGATCGAGCTTCGAGACCCGGATCTTGCCGGCGGGCAGCGGGATCCCGAGGCCGTTGGCCGTTGCATTCTTGACCCTCAGATACACGTCGACCTTGCGATTGGACTGCACGCCAAAATTGCGGTCGACCATGGGCGAGCCGTAATTGGGGAACAACGTGCCCTGGCCGTAGTAAACCAGCGACTTCTCGCAGCCCACGCCCGGGGCCGTCGGGAAGAGCTCGATCTGCTTGGTGGAGTTGTCGGGCAGCGAAGCCTTCCTGCCCAGGGTGTACAGGTGATACTCGAAGAACGCCTTCTCGGCGAAGCCCTCGTTCTTGTCGAGCATCTGGCGCGCCATCATCGCAGGTTGCGCAGCCGGCACGGTGCGCGTCGGCGCCCGCTGCACGTCGCCCGCGATGAGCTTCAAGCGAGCATCCGCATAGGACGCGCCCGACTGGTTCACGATCGTGACCCACGCGCCCACGTCCAGGCGGCAGCTGCCCGGCTGAGGCTCGGAATACGTGAGGTTGTAGTCGGCCCACCAGGTCATGCCGCCCGTCTGGTAGGCGAAGCGCGCCTGGTGGGTGCCGGCGGCGGGCGTCTCCACATCCCACACCAGCGTCGGCTTGGAAATGAGGCCGCCGGGCAGGCTCGGCAGCTTGATGCCGGCGTGGCTCTCGATCACGCGGATGCTGCCATCGGGTTGCCGAAGGATGAGGCCACCCTGGGTGCCGACCAGTGTTCCGCTCACCGCCTCGACACCGTTGCCGCGCACTTGGTCGACGATGATCTCGCGATCGAGGAAGCGCGACAGGAGCTTGGAAGTGCTGGTGAGGTCGAACTCGAAGCTCTGCTCGACCACGCGCGTGGCGCGCGGATCGGTGAGCGAGACGAACGCGACCGTGGTGGGGTCGATCAACGCCGGCACGTCGGAGATGCGCAGCACGGTGCGCCCGGCCTTGAGCGCAAACTCGCGTTCCTCGCGCACCAGGGCATAGCCCGGGACCGCGACGCCCTCGCCGCCGCTGCGGAAGGTCTGGGGATTCAGGGTGCCGGGGCGGGCGCTCGAATAAACGGTCACCGCGGTTTCGGCAGCGGTGGCAGCGGGCAGGGCAAGCGCCAGGGCGGCGAGGAGAATTTTCATGGCGTGGCTTTCGTATCGGGACATGAATGTTAACGGCCCGGTTGGCCGAAAGGGTTTTTGCGACCGGGATATAATTTGGAAATGAAATTCGCGGGTACCAGCACCTACGTCGCCGGCGACGACCTCAAGCTCGCGGTGAACGCGGCGATCACGCTGGAGCGCCCGCTGCTCATCAAGGGCGAGCCCGGAACCGGCAAGACCATGCTCGCGGAGGAAGTCGCCCGCTCGCTCGGCACGCCGCTCTTCCAGTGGCACATCAAGTCGACCACCAAGGCGCAGCAGGGCCTCTACGAGTATGACGCCGTGTCGCGCCTGCGGGACTCGCAGCTGGGCGACGCGCGCGTCGGCGACATCGCCAATTACATCATGAAGGGCGTGCTGTGGCAGGCCTTCGAGTCGCCCGAGCGCGCGGTGGTGCTGGTCGACGAGATCGACAAGGCCGACATCGAGTTTCCCAACGACTTGCTGCGCGAGCTCGACCGGATGGAATTCTTCGTCTACGAGACCCAGCAG
This sequence comes from Pseudomonadota bacterium, assembly GCA_030855025.1. Taxonomy (GTDB): domain Bacteria; phylum Pseudomonadota; class Gammaproteobacteria; order Burkholderiales; family Usitatibacteraceae; genus Usitatibacter. The sequence continues at coordinate 451 of JALYSB010000118.1, read as the reverse complement.
ACGATCGTGGCGCGCCATCGCCCGATCATCTTCATAACCTCCAACAATGAGAAGGAGCTGCCAGACGCGTTCCTGCGCCGCTGCTTCTTCCACTACATCCGCTTTCCCGACCTGGAGACGATGCAGGCGATCGTCGACGTCCATTTCCCCGGAATCAAGAAGCGCCTGCTGCAAGCCGCACTCGAGGTGTTCTTCGAAATCCGCGAGATGCCGGGCCTGAAGAAGAAGCCCACGACCTCGGAGCTGCTCGACTGGCTGAAGCTGCTGCTCGCCGAGGACATCCCGCCCGAGACGCTGCGCACGCCGGGCCACCAGGCGTCGATCCCGCCGCTCCACGGAGCGCTCCTCAAGAACGAGCAGGACGTGCACCTCTTCGAGCAGCTCGCTTTCCTGCAACGGCGGGGGCGCTAACCATGGCGGCGAAGCGCAAGGCGGCAGCGCGGACGCGGCC
>JALYSB010000269.1 GCA_030855025.1 Pseudomonadota bacterium | reverse complement strand
GTCGAGCAGGCGAGCGCGTCGGGCTTCGAGTCGCTGACCATCGGGTCGCTCGCGGAAAAGACGGGGCTTTCGAAGAGCGGCCTCTTCGCGCATTTCGGCTCGAAGCAGGAGTTGCAGCTCGCCGCGCTCGATGAAGCGGGGCGCCAGTTCACCGAGGTGGTGTTCCTGCCCGCCATGAAAGTGCCGCGCGGTCTCAAACGGCTGCGTGCGCTCTTCGAAAACTGGATCACCTGGCCCGAGCGCGCCAGTCTTCCTGGCGGATGTCCCATCGATTCGGCGAGCCGCGAGTACCACCATCAGCCCGGGGCGATGCGCGACGGGGTGATCGATCGCCAGAAGCAGCTCGACCGCGAGCTCGCCAAGGCGGTGCAGATGGCGATCGACAATGGTGAATTCACGCCGGACACCGATCCACGCCAGTTCGCCTTCGACATGCTCGGGATCGTCCTCGTTTTTTATCGAACCGCGCTGCTGCTCGGTACCCCCGAGTCGAGCCGGCGCGCGCGCATCGCTTTCGACCGCCTCGTCGCCCAAAACACCCGCTGACCCAGGAGCGCCTTGCATGCCTGCCTCGACACTGACCCAAAATAGCACGAACGTTCGTAACGCTGTGAATCTCGCCTGGCATCGCCTGAGCCTTGCCGTGACTTCCGCGCTCGCACCTGCGAGGGCCGTCGAGACCGCAGCGCGCCTGTTCTCGACACCGCCCCGCTTCGAGCACACCGCGCGCGAGCTCGAGCTGCTTTTCACAGGCACCCGTTATTCGGTGCCCACGAAACACGGCGCGCTCGCTGCCTGGCGCTTTGGGCATCCCGATCGGCCCATCGTGCTGCTGGTGCACGGCTGGGGCGGCCGCGGCGCACAGCTACGCGCCTTCGTGCCGGTGCTGCTCGACGCGGGCTACCAGGTCGTGATGTTCGACCATGTGGGGCATGGATACAGCGAGCCCCGCGAATCGACGCTGGTTCATTTCCTCGCAGGCATCGACGCCGTGGTGGTCGAGGCCGAGGCGCGCGGCGCGAAACTGGCAGGGGTCATCGGGCACTCGCTCGGCGCGGCCGCCGCGGGGGCCTGGCTCAACCGCACCCGGCGCGAGCTGCGCGCGGTCCTGATCGCGCCGCCCACGTCGGTGGAACGCTACTCGGGATTCTTCGCGCGCAGGCTCGGCATTCCCGAGCCGGTTCGGCGTGCGATGCAGGAGCGCTTCGAGCGCAGCCTCGGCCAGCGTTGGTCGCAGTTCGAGTTGCCTCACTGCGTCGCCGACGTTCGCGCCCGGGCGCTCGTCATCCACGACGCCGGCGATCGCGAGGTGGCCCAGTCCGGCGGCATCGCGCTCGCGCGCGCCTGGCCGGGGGCGCGCTTCTCCGGTACCCGCGGCCTTGGGCACCGCCTGATCCTGCGCGATGCGACGGTGGTCCGCGACGCCGTCGACTTCCTCGCGGGCGAGGTCGAGTTCGCACCGCCTCCCCCCCGTGGCGCGGCCGCCTTCGGCGCCCCCGCCCCCATCCTCTGACACTGATCCCGGAGAGAACCATGAAACGCCACAAGCCCGCCGAACACACCGCCCGCGCGATCGTCGTCACCTTCGCCTTCTTCGGCTCGCTCGCACTCCTCGGCTGGAATGCGGGAGTATTCGCGAAGCTGGACGTGGAGGAGCTGTGGGTTCTCGGCGGATTTGTCGTGGGATTCGCAGTGCTGACGTACGCAGTGGATAGCCAGGTGCGCGCAACCACAGGTCGTGCCGCCGCCGCCGTGCGCGGGGTATTCAACAACCCGGTTGCAGGCAGCGGCTATCCCCGAGGCGGTTCCTCTCGACCCGGCGGATTTTCCCGGATCGAATGAGCGGGGATGCGGCCTCCGCAGAGCCTCTCATCGAATCCTTGGGGTCCTCGTCGAGAGGGCCGGTCCCTCACTTGAAGAAGATCGGAGAAGCTCAAGAAATTGGCGAGGTGGTGTCCCCGAGCCCGCGCTCCTGGTGAATGCGTCGGGGAGGCCTGGGTCGACGAGGACCCCGGATTCGATGAGAGGCGATCACAATCCCGGGACGAGGACCCCGACTTCGATGGGGAGCGATCAAGCGGGACCAAAGACTCTATCGAAGGCCCTCGCGATAGATTCGCTCGACGCGGTCGAACGCGCGATCGACGAGCGAATACTCCGACACGATTCGCTCCCTGATCTGCACGATCTCCGCATTCAACCCCTCGCAGGTCCCGCGTGGCGTCATCCCGCGCAGTCGCCGTGCCAGGTCGTTGCCCGCCTTGATCCCGTTGGCCTTGTGGCCGTCCTCGTGGATGCGAAGTCCCTTGAAGAACGCGTCCCATTTGCCGCGAACCTCGGAAGTGGCGAGGTTGTACTGCTCCCATTTCGGCAGCCACATGCGCGATTCAACGGTCACGGTGAACCGGCCGATGCGGCAATCCCCGTTGCTGCGATCGTGGGCGAACTTCCAGTCAATCCGCCATCCCGTCTGGCCCCACACCTTGGCGCCGGCGATGTCGTTGAAGGGTCCGTTGGTTTCCTTCGAGGCGTTCAGCTCGCGCAGCGTGAGGCCGCCCACGCGAAACCAGGTGATCTCCGTTTCCGCCACCTCGACGCCCGCCTCGGCGAGGCCCACCGCGCCCGAGGGCGCCTCGATCTTGAGCGGCTGCGCGCGCGCTTCCTCCGGCGGCGCATCGCCGTACTGCGTCTTGCCAGTGGAGTCGATCCACTTGTACACCTGTGCGAGGGCGGGGATCGGCAGTGCCGCGCAAAGTGCCACGGCGAGCCGCACGATCGCGGTCACGTGAGCGTTTGCGTCGTCACCTGGCGCGAGCCTGGGCGCGCCTTGAGCGCGGCGTACCAGCGCTCGAGGTGGGGGCGCGGGGCTCGCGCGAGCGGCAGACTGAGCCAGCGATGGGCGGCACATCCGACAACGATGTCGGCCACCGTGAAGGTGGCGCCCGTAAGGCATGGCGTCTTGGAAAGTTGCGCGTCGAGGATGGCGGCGAGCGCCTCGCTCTTGGCG
>JALYSB010000117.1 GCA_030855025.1 Pseudomonadota bacterium | reverse complement strand
ATCTTGAGGAGCGCGGGCTTGAGCGGGTGGAAGACGCCCACCGACTTGTCGCCCGCGCGGAAGAGGGTCGCGTGCCCGCCGGCGCGCTCCACGGTCGAGCGCACCGTGAGCGCGTCGAGCTCGCCGCTCACCCAGCGCAGGCCGCCCCCCCATTCGATGAGCTGCGGGTGCGCGAGCACGAGGGGCTCGGAAGTCTGCGGGACCGACAGGCGCCACAGGGGCCGGCTCGGCGCGAAGAAGGGCAGGCGGTGCTCGCGCAGCTCGCGCCAGTAGCCCGCGCTTTCATGAACTTCCTCGCCGCCCATCTTCATGCGCGCCGCAGCGACCGCGGTCTCCGCGCCCGAGAGGCGCACACGCAGCACGCCGTCCTGCCATGCGGTCGCCGAGAGCGGCAGCGGCTGCCCCGCCCAGTGGTTCGCCGTCACGATCGCTTCGGCTTCGGCCAGATCGAAGGCGAGAGTGGCCTCGGCGGGCGGCCGCGGCAGCACCTTGAACGAAATCTCGGTGATCACGCCAAGCGTGCCGAGCGCGCCCGCCATGAGCCGCGAGACGTCGTAGCCCGCCACGTTCTTGATGACGCGCCCGCCAAAGTTGAGGTCCTCGCCCTTGCCGTTCACGATGCGCGTGCCGAGGACGAAGTCGCGCACCGCGCCGGCGTAGGGACGCCGTGGCCCCGACAGCCCAGTGGCGACGATGCCGCCGATGGTGGCGCCCTCCCCGAAGTGCGGCGGCTCGAAGGCGAGCATCTGGCGCTCGTTCGCGAGAGTGGTCTCCACCTCGGAAAGCGACGTACCCGCGCGCACCGTGAGCACCAGCTCCTTCGGCTCGTAGGCCACGATGCCCGAATAACCGGCGACCTCGCACACCTCGCCGCGCGATTCGGCGCCGTAGAAATCCTTGCTCCCACCGCCGCGGATCCGCAGCGGCTGCTTGCGCGCCGCGGCGTCGGCGAGCTGCTGGGAGAGGCGCATGATGAATTCCTGGGCCATGGTCAGAAGCGCGGGATTTCGGGACGCGGCAGGTTGCCGCCATGCACGTGCATCCCGCCCCACTCAGCGCAGCGCTTGAGCGACGGCACGGCCTTGCCGGGATTGAGGATGCCGCACGGATCGAACGCGGCCTTCACGTCGTGGAACGCGGCGAGCTCGGGGGCGCGGAACTGGACGCACATCTGCTTCAGCTTCTCGATGCCCACGCCGTGCTCGCCGGTGATGGTGCCGCCGACCTGGACGCAGAGCTCGAGGATGCGGCCGCCGAACTCTTCGCTGCGTTCGAGCTCGCCGGGCTGGTTGGCGTCGTAGAAGATGCACGGGTGGATGTTGCCGTCACCCGCGTGGAAAACATTGCCCACGATCATCCCGTATTCGCGCCCGAGCTCGAGGATGCGGTCGAGGACGTCGGGCAGGCAGCGCCGGGGGATCGTGCCGTCGATGGTGTAGAAATCGGGAAGGATCGTCGCCAGCGCGGTGAAGGCGCCCTTGCGCGCCTTCCACAGGCGCGCGCGCTCGGCCTCGTCGGCGGCCACCCGGACTTCGGACGCTCCGCAGCGCGCAAGCACTGCCTGAACATCCGCCAACGCGGCCCCGGCCTCCTCGGCGCCGCCGTCGACCTCGACCAGTAGCAACGCCTCGGCGTCGCGGGGGAAACCCAGCGCCATGAAACGCTCGCAGGCCTCGATCACGATGCGGTCCATCATCTCGAGCGCGGCCGGGATGATGCCCGCGCCGATGATCTCGCTCACGGCTTCCGCTGCCTGGCGCACGCTCGGAAAAGCGGCGAGGAGCGTCTCGGTGCGCTCGGGCAGCGGCACCAGGCGCGTGGTGATGCGAGTGATCACGCCCAGGTTGCCCTCGCTGCCGGTGAGGAGAGCGAGCAGGTCGTAGCCCGCGCAGTCGAGCCCCGCCCCGCCCGCCTCGATCACATCGGCATCGGCGTCGACCGCGCGCACCGCCAGGATGTTGTGGATGGTCAGGCCGTACTTGAGGCAATGCACGCCGCCCGCGTTCTCGGCCACGTTGCCGCCGATCGAGCAGATCGATTGGCTCGAAGGATCGGGCGCGTAGAAGAGGCCGAGCGGTGCGGCGACTTCGGAGACGTGCAGGTTGCGCACGCCCGGTTCGACGACGGCGGTGCGCGCCGCGCCATCGATCTCCAGCACGCGGCGCATCTTGGAGAGCACCAGCAGCACGCCGTCGCGATGCGGGATCGCACCGCCCGAGATGCCGGTGCCCGCGCCGCGAGACACCACCGGGACGCCGTGCTTGCTGCACGCGCGCACCACCGAGCGCACCTGCTCCTCCGTTTCAGGCAGCACCGCCAGCATCGGCGTCTCGCGATGGGAGATGAATGCATCGGTCTCGAACGGTTTCAAGCCCTCGTGGTCGGCGATCACCGTAAGCGCGGGGCGGATGGCGCGGAGCGCCGCCAGTACCTCGGCGCGGACGTCCGTTGCTGCGACGGCGCTCATCAGAAGCGCGGCAGGTCGGGATGGGGCAGCGCGCCGCCCTTCACCCGCATCGCCCCATACTCGGCGCAGCGATGCAGCGTGGGCACCATCTTGCCGGGGTTGAGGAGGCCCTCGGGATCGAATGCCGCCTTGAGCGCGTGGAACTGGGCCAGCTCGGCGGGCCTGAACTGGCTGCACATCTGGTTGATCTTCTCGATCCCCACGCCGTGCTCGCCCGTGATCGTGCCCCCCATCTCGATGCAGAGCTCGAGGAGGTCCGCCGCGAAGGACTCGGTGCGCTCGAGCTCGCCGGGCGTATTGGCGTCGTAGAGGATCAGCGGATGCAGGTTGCCGTCGCCCGCGTGAAACACGTTGGCGCAGCGCAGCCCGTATTTTTCCGACAACTCGCCGGTGCGGCGCAACACATGCGCCAAAGCTCCCCGCGGAATCGAGCCGTCGATGCAGTAGTAGTCGGGCGAGATGCGTCCCACCGCGGGGAACGCGGCCTTGCGCCCCGACCAGAAGCGCAGCCGCTCGGCCTCGCTCTGCGAGACGCGAATGTCGGTGGCGCCCGCTGCGCGCATCACCGCGCTCATCTTGGCGACCTCGTGGGCCACCTCCTCACGCGAGCCGTCGGACTCGGCGAGAAGTATCGCCGCCGCCTCGAGGTCGTAGCCCGCGTGCACGAAACCCTCGACCGCGCGGGTAGCGAGCTTGTCCATCATCTCGAGGCCGGCGGGCACGATCCCGCCGCCGATCACGCTCGCCACCGCATCGCCCGCGCTTTCCACGTCCGCGAACGAGGCCATGATCACCTGCGCCGTCTCGGGCTTGGGCAGCAGCTTGACGGTAGCCTCGAGCGTGATCGCGAGCAGGCCCTCGGAGCCGTGGACGAGCGCCAGCAGGTCGTAGCCAGCCGCATCGAGCGCTTCCGAGCCCAGGTCGAGCAAATCGCCCTCGATCGTCATTGCGCGAACGCGCGCCACGTTGTGGACGGTCAAGCCGTATTTAAGGCAATGCACGCCGCCGGAGTTTTCCGCGATGTTGCCGCCGATGGAGCACGCGATCTGGCTCGACGGATCGGGCGCGTAGTACAAGCCCAGGTGGGCGACGTGCTGTGAGATGCGCTGGTTCGTCACCCCGGGCTGCACGCGGGCCTGGCGCGCGGCGGGACTGACCTCGACCACGCGATTGAACTTGGCGAGCGAGAGCAGGATGCCGTCGGAGAGCGGCAGCGCGCCGCCCGACAATCCCGTGCCGGAACCCCGCGCCACCACCGGTGTCTTCGTCTCTCGCGCCACTCGCAGCACCGCCGCAACCTGCTGCTCGTCGGCGGGAAGCGTGGCGACGAGTGGCGTCTCGCGGTAGGCGGAAAGGCCGTCGCATTCGTAGGGCTTGAGGGCCTCGCGCTCGACCAGGATGGATTGCGCGGGCAACTTGGCCGCAAGCCGGCCGGCGATGTCCGCCCGCCGGGCCTGCCTCGAGTCGGTAGAAGGGTCACGTACTGCGCTCATACTGCAATCATAACCGCATGGAACCGACCGCCCTTTACCTCCTCGCCGTGGTGCTCGTGATCGTCGGATTGGCCGGCACCGTGATGCCGGTGATCCCCGGCGCCCTCCTCGTATTCGCGGGCCTTTTCGTCGCCGCATGGGCCGATGGCTTCGCGCGCGTGGGGACGGTGGCGCTGGTGATCATCGGCGCGCTCGGGGTGCTGTCGTTCGTCGCGGATTTCCTGGCGTCCTTGCTCGGGGCCAAGCGCGTGGGTGCGAGCCCGCTCGCGCTCTTCGGCGCCGCGCTGGGCGGCGGGCTCGGCCTCTTCTTCGGCCTGGCGGGGATGATCCTGGGGCCGTTCGTCGGCGCAGTGGCCGGCGAGCTCCTCGCCCGCGGACGCCTCGCGCAGGCCGGCAAGGTGGGCCTCGGCACGTGGCTTGGCCTCGTGGCCGCCGCGGTGCTGAAGGTGATCATCGCTTTCATGATGATCGCCACCTTCCTCGCGTTCTACATCCTCAACGGCAAGTAGGAAAAAATGGTGTCAGAGACCATTTCCTGCGAGGGAAATGGTCTCTGACACCATTTTTTCTCAGGACATCACGGCGAGCTGCTGGTTGGCCTTCTCGAGGCGCTCGACGAGGGTATTGAGGAAGCGCTCGTCGAACAGGCGGCGGCAGGAGAGCGAGGCGCCGCGCAGGTCCTCGGCGCGAATCTTGAGGACGATGGCGTCCGAGGTCGCCGTCACGGTGGCCGAGCGGTGCGGCGCGTCCTTGTGCGCCAGGTACGACATCTCGCCGAAGCAGTCCCCCGAGGTGAGCACCGAGAGCTTCTTCTTGCCGACGGTGACGGTCACGTAGCCGCCGGCGAGGATGAAGAACGAGTCGCCCTTGTCGCCTTCCTTGATGAGCGCCGTATCGGGCTTGAACTTGGCCCACTTCGAGATCTTCAAGACCTCCCAGAGCTCGTTCTCGGGAAAGTCGCGGAAGAACGGCAGCGTGCGCATGAGCTGGAAGCGCTCGGTATCCGACTGGTCGCGCTTCTCCTCGGTCTTCTGGTCCTTCTTCCAGGTCTCGGCGAGCGCCTGCCCCATCTCCTCCCACGACGCGTAGCGCTTCGCCGCGTCCTTCGAGAGCGCCTTCATCACGATGGCATCGAGCTCGGGCGAGAGCGAATCGCAGTGCGCGCTGGGCGGATCGGGATTGGTGTTCACGATCTGGTAGATCACGCTCATCGTGCTCGCGCCGGAGAACGGCAGCCGCGCGGTGAGCATGTAGTACATCACCACGCCGAGCGCGTAGATGTCGGTGAGGTGGGACGCCTGCGCAGTGCCGGTCACGAGCTCGGGCGCCATGTAGGCGGGCGAGCCCACGTTGGTGATCACCGTGCGATCGGACACCTTGTTGATCGACGCGCCGAAGTCGGCGATCTTGATCTCGGTGCCGTCCTTGTGGAGGATGTTGCCGGGCTTGATGTCGCGGTGCGTGAGGCCGAGGGTCTGCGCGAAGGCGAGCGCGCGCACGCACTTGAAGATGATCTCCGCGACTTCCCTGGGCTCGAGCAGCGACTCGGGCGTGCAGAACTTCTCGAGCGTGCCCCCCTCGACGTACTCCATCACGATGTAGCTGAAATCGCCCTCGACCACCGCGTCGAAGATCTGCACGATGTGCGGGTGGTGGAGCTTGCCGGCGAGCGCGGCCTCGTTCAGGAACATGCTCTTGTAGAAGGCGCCATCCTCGCTGTTCTTGAGCGCCTCCGGAAAGATCAGCTTGATCGCGACCTGGCGTTTGCCGAACGGATCGTCGGCGAGGTACACCTTGCCGGTGGCGCCCTTGCCGAGCTCGCCGACGATCTGGTACTTGCCGATCGACTGGCGCGAGGCGCTCTTGGCGGCGCTCATACGCAGCGCCCTCCGTCCACCTCGAGGCATGCCCCGGTGATGAAAGCCGCCTCGTCGGAGGCGAGGAACAGCGCCGCCTGCGCGATGTCGAGCGGCTTCGAGAGCCGGCCCATCGGGATGCTCGCGGTGAATTTCTTGCGATTCTCCGGGGTATCGGGCATTCCCATGAACATCTCCAGCAGTCCGGTTTCGCCGATCACGGGGTTCACGACGTTCACGCGGATCTTCTCGGGGCCGAGCTCGGCGGCCATCGAGCGCGAGGTCACGATCGCGGCGCCCTTCGAGCCGTTGTACCAGGTGAGCCCGGGGCGCGGGCGCACGCCCGCGGTCGATGCGATGTTGACGAAGCAGCCGCCGCCCGCCTTGCGAAACTGCGGCACCGCGTGCCGGGCCGTGAGATAGATCGACTTCACGTTCACCGCATAGATCCGGTCGAACTCGCTCTCGTCGACCTCCAGCATCGGGCGGTTGCGGTGGGTGGTGCCGGCGTTGTTCACGACGATGTCGAGGCGGCCGAAGCGCTCGACGGTGGAGCGCACCATGCGCTCGACGTCCGCATCGCGCGAGACGTCGGCAACTTCCACGGACGCTTCACCGCCCGCGGCGCGGATCTCGTCGGCCACGCGGCGTGCGGCGCTTTCGACCACGTCGTTCACGGCCACCCTCGCGCCCTCCTCGGCGTAGCGTTTCGCGATGGCCTCGCCGAACCCCGAGCCCGCGCCGGTCACGATCGCTACTTTGTCCTTCAATCGCATGCCGTCATTCCCGCGTAGGCGGGAATCCAGCCAAAGCAATGTAGCCCGGTCTGGATTCCCCCCGGGTTGGGGATTCCCGGGGCAGGCTAACCGGAATGACCTTAGCCATGCTTGATCGCAATGGTCTTCAGCGTGGTGAAGCTCAGCAGTCCCGCCAGCCCCTTCTCGCGGCCATGGCCGCTTTTCTTCACGCCCCCGAACGGCAGCTCCACGCCGCCGCCCGCGCCGTAATCGTTGATGAACACCTGGCCGGTGTGCAGGGCGCGCGCGAGGCGCATCTGTCGCCCGCCGTCCTGCGTCCACACACCCGCGACCAGGCCATAGGGCGTGGCGTTGGCGAGCGCGATCGCCTCGGCTTCGGTATCGAAGGGCATCGCCACCAGGACGGGCCCGAAGATCTCCTCCTGCGCGAGGGGATGCATCGGCGGAACATCCGCGAGCAATATCGGTGCGTGGTAGAAGCCGCCTTTCGGCGCACTGGCGGCGACCGTGCCGCGAGCGACGAAGCGCAGGCCGTCGGCCTCGGCGCGGCCGATGAGCGCGCTCACCCTCGCGTGCTGGCGCGCATTCACCAGCGGCCCCACCGGATAGTCCCGATCGCCCGGGCCACACTCGAGCGCCTTGAATTTTTCGGCGACCTTGGCCAGCACGATCTCGTAGGCGACCCGCTCGACCAGCAGGCGGCTGCCGGCGGAGCACGTCTGTCCGGCGTTCTGCACGATGGCGTTGACGATCACCGGCACCGCGGCCTCGATGTCGGCGTCGGCGAACACGATCTGCGGCGACTTGCCGCCGAGCTCGAGGGTCACCGGGCAGTGGTGATCGGCGGCCGCCTTCGCGACCGCGGTGCCCGTCGCGGGCGAGCCGGTGAAGGAGATGTGGTCGATGCCGGGGTGCGCGGAGAGCGCGGCGCCGGCCTCGTTGCCGAGGCCCGTCACGACGTTGAGCGCACCCGCGGGAAACCCCGCCTCCATCGCGAGGTGGGCGATCTCGAGCAGCGCCAGGCACGCATCCTCGGGCGGCTTCAGCACGCACGCGTTACCCGCCGCGAGCGAGGCGCCGACGCTGCGTCCGAAAATCTGCGAGGGATAGTTCCAGGGCACGATGTGGCCGGTCACGCCGAACGGCACGCGCAGGGTCATCACCGTGTACTCGGCGGGGTACGGCAGCACCTCGCCCGCGATCTTGTCGCAGGCACCGGCGTAGAACTCGAAGTAGCGGGCGGTCGCGGCGATGTCGCGGCGGGACTGGGCGAGCGGCTTGCCGACGTCGCGCGACTCGATCCGCGCAAGGCGCTCGGACTCGACGGAAATGAGCTGCGACAGGCGCGTGAGGAGGCGCCCTCGATCCGCGGGGGCCAGCGCCCCCCAGGGACCCTCGAAGGCGGCGCGCGCGGAGCGCACCGCCGCATCGATATCCGCGTCGCCGCCACGCGCGATCTCGGCGAACACCTCGCCGGTGGCGGGATCGATGACGGGAAGGGTCCTGCCATCGGCGCAGCGCACCCAGGCGTTGCCGATGAAGTGGCACGCGAGGGTCTGTGCGGTGAGGGGGAGGTCGCCGGCTTTGTTCATGGCGACCAATTATCTACGAAAACCGGGGACAGACCACGTTTTCCGGGCGGGCAATGGCACCTGCCATCCGCGGAAAACGTGGTCTGTCCCCGGTTTTCGCCGTTTCCTAAAAAAGCCCGGTGATCTTGCCGTCGTCGGTCACGTCGATCGACACCGCCGAGGGCACCTTCGGCAGCCCGGGCATGGTCATGATGTCGCCGCAGACCATCACCACGAATTCCGCCCCGGCGGCGAGCCGCACCTCGCGGATGTTCACCACGTGGCCCGAGGGGGCGCCGCGCAGCTGGGGGTCGGTCGAGAACGAGTACTGGGTCTTGGCCACGCAGACGGGATAGTGGCCATAGCCCGACTCCTGCAGCTTCTTGATCTGGGTACGCACCTTCGACTCGGCGGTGATGTCGGACGCGCCGTAGATCTTGGTCGCGATCGCCTTCATCTTGTCCCAGAGCGGCAGCGACTCTTCGTAGACGAACTTGAAGCTGTTGGGCTCCTCGCACAGGCGCACGACCTCGTTGGCGACATCGACCGCGCCCTTGCCGCCCTCGGCCCAGTGGCGCGCGAGGATCACCTTCGCGCCGTGGTGGGCCATCTTGTCCTGCAGGAGCTTCACCTCCGCGTCGGTGTCCTCGGTGCGGTGGTTGATCGCGACCACGCACGGCAGGCCGTAGTTGTTGCGGATATTGTTCACGTGGCGCTCGATGTTGGTGATCCCCTTGGCGAGTGCCTCGAGATTCTCGCGGCCGAGCTCCTTCACCTCGATGCCGCCGTGGAACTTCAGCGCCCGGATGGTCGCCACCAGCACCACCGCCGCGGGCTTGAGGCCGGCCTTACGGCACTTGATGTCGACGAATTTCTCGGCGCCCAGGTCGGCCCCGAAGCCCGCCTCGGTCACCACGTAGTCGCCGAGCTTGAGCGCCGTCTGGGTAGCGAGCACCGAGTTGCAGCCGTGGGCGATGTTGGCGAACGGGCCGCCGTGAATGAAGGCCGGCGAATGCTCGAGCGTCTGCACCAGGTTCGGCGCCAACGCGTCCTTGAGGAGTGCCGCCATCGCGCCGTGGGTCTTGAGATCCCTGGCGAGAATGGGCTTCTGGTCTTTCGTATAGCCGCATACGATTTTCCCGAGGCGCTCCTTCAGGTCCTTCAGCGAGGTCGACAGGCAGAAGATCGCCATCACTTCGGAGGCAACGACGATGTCGAAGCCGTCCTCGCGCGGAAATCCGTTGGCCGGGCCGCCGAGTGCCACCGTGATCTGGCGCAGCGCCCGGTCATTCATGTCGAGCACGCGCTTCCACGCGATGCGGCGCACATCGAAGCCGAGCTCGTTGCCGTGGTTGATGTGGTTGTCGATCATCGCCGCGAGAAGGTTGTTGGCGAGCTGGATCGCGCCGAAGTCACCGGTGAAGTGCAGGTTGATGTCTTCCATCGGGACCACCTGCGCGTAGCCGCCGCCCGCAGCTCCCCCCTTCATGCCGAACACGGGCCCCAGCGAGGGCTCGCGCAGGCAAATGATCGCCTTCTTGCCGATGTGGTTCAGCGCGTCGCCCAGGCCCACGGTGGTGGTGGTCTTGCCCTCCCCCGCCGGCGTGGGGCTGATGGCGGTGACGAGGATCAGCTTGCCGTCCTTCTTCTTGGAGAGGGACTCGCAGTACTGGAGCGAGACCTTCGCCTTGTAGCGCCCGTAGGCCTCGAGCGCCTCGTCGGGGATGCCGAGCTTCTTGGCGACGTCGGCAACCGGGTTCATCTTCGCCTTCTGGGCGATATCGATATCGGAGAGCATGGGGATCCTTCGAAAGGGTGGCTTGGCCTGGAGTAGCCCGGAGTATAGGAACAGGCCAAAATGCCCCTCCTTGACCCCTGTCAATTCCGGGCGCGCCATGCACCCCCACGAAACCCTGGTCCGCGAGTTCTACGCCGCCTTCGCCCGCAAGGACGCCGAGGGCATGGCGCGCTGCTACCACCCCGAGGTGTTCTTTTCGGACACCGTATTTCCCTCGCTTCGGGGGCCGGAAGCCGGCGACATGTGGCGAATGCTGCTCGCCCGCGCCACCGACCTCGAGGTGACGCTCGAGG
>JALYSB010000116.1:2516-10245 GCA_030855025.1 Pseudomonadota bacterium | reverse complement strand
GGCCAGGAATGGCGGCGCGCAATGCGTCCGCGACCAGGCGCGTCTGCGCAAGCGCGAGCGGGCTTTCGCGCGTGGCGATGCGAAGGAGCGACAGGGTGGCGGCCATGGGACTTGGAAGCGTACACCAGCCGATTGCTACACTCGAACCATGTTCGACTGGAGCGGCGAGACCGGGCTCGCGGCGCTGTTCGCCGCGGCGTTCGTCTCGGCCACCGTGCTGCCGGCCAATTCGGAGCTGGTGCTGGTCGCGGTCCTCAAGGCCTCGCCCGGGAGCGCGGCCGCCGCGATCGCGCTGGCGACCCTCGGAAACACGCTCGGTGGCCTCACGACCTATGGGATCGGTCGCCTCCTTCCATTCCGCGAGCAGACCGCGCCCCGCGTGGTGGCGGCGGTGCGCAAGTACGGCGCAGCTGCGCTCCTGCTCGCGTGGGTGCCGCTGGTGGGAGACGGGCTGTGCGCCGCCGCGGGCTGGCTGCGCGTGCCGGTCTGGGCCGCGGCAGCAGCGATGGCCGTGGGCAAGGCCGCGCGCTATTGCGCGGTCGCGTACGCGACAGCTCTTCTCTAGACGCGGCGCGGGCGATTGCTGCGGTGCGGTAAGATTTGGAGTTCGCCGCAACTTCCTCCCTCCCCGCAGCATCGAACTCCCATGACCGCCCGACTTCGCGAGATTCCCTACAACTACACGTCGTTCTCGGATCGCGAAATCGTGATCCGGCTGCTCGGGGAGCCCGCCTGGCACGCGCTCGACGAGCTGCGCGCGCAGCGCGTGACCGGGCGCTCGGCGCGCATGCTCTACGAGGTGCTGGGCGACATCTGGGTGGTGCGCCGCAACCCCTACCTGCAGGACGACCTGCTCGACAGCCCCAGGCGACAGGCGCTGCTGGTGGACGCGATGCGCCACCGGCTGAACGAGATCGAGAAGCGCCGCGGCGACAAGGGCGGCGCCGATCGTGACTCCAACGTGGGCGAGCTGCTGGCGGCGGCACGCGGTGCGGTCGACGCCTTCGAGTCCGAGTTCGACGATACCCGGCAGCTGCGCCGCAGGATCACGCGCCGCCTGGGAGCGATCACCCGCAAGGACAACATCCAGTTCGACGGCATGGCGCGCGTCTCCCACGTGACCGACGCGACCGACTGGCGCGTGGAGTATCCCTTCGTGGTGGTCAATCCCGACACCGAAGAGGAATGCGCCCCGATCGTGCGCGCGTTGATCGAGCTCGGCCTCACCATCATCCCGCGCGGCGGCGGCACCGGCTACACGGGTGGGGCGATTCCGCTCGACCGGCTCTCGGCGGTGGTCAACACCGAGAAGCTCGAGGCCCTGAGCGAGATAGAGATACGCCTGCTCCCGGGGCTCTCCGAGCCGTGCCCGGTCATCCGTTGCGGCGCGGGCGTGGTGACCAAGCGCGTGATGGAAGCGGCCGAGGCCGCGGGCCTGGTGTTCGCCGTCGATCCGACCTCCGCAGACGCGTCGTGCATCGGCGGCAACGTCGCCATGAACGCCGGCGGCAAGAAGGCGGTTCTCTGGGGGACCGCGCTCGACAATCTCGCCTCGTGGCGCATGGTCACTCCCGAGGCCGAGTGGCTCGAGGTCGAGCGCCTCGACCACAACCGCGGCCGCATCCACGATGCGCCGCTCGCGCGCTTCCGCCTGCGTCGCTTCGAGTCCGACGGCCGCACGCTGAAAAGCGAGGAGCTGCTCGAAGTCGAGGGCAAGCGGCTGCGCAAGGAAGGCCTCGGCAAGGACGTGACCGACAAGTTCCTCGCGGGGCTGCCGGGCGTGCAAAAGGAGGGTTGTGACGGGCTCATCACTTCGGCCACCTTCATCCTGCACCGCATGCCGCAGCACGTGCGCACCGTGTGCCTGGAATTCTTCGGCGACGTGAAGAAGGCGGTGCCCTCGATCGTCGAGATCAAGGATTACCTCGACGCGCATCCCAAGGCGATCCTCGCGGGCCTCGAGCACCTCGACGAGCGCTATGTGAAGGCGGTCGGCTATGCCACCAAGGCGAAAAGCCGCGGGCGCCCGCGCATGATCCTGCTGGGCGATATCGTGAGCGACGACGCCGACGCCGCCGCCGAGGCCGCCTCCCACGTGGTGCGCATCGCGAACGCGCGCGACGGCGAGGGCTTTGTCGCCGTCACGCCCGAGCAGAGGAAGCGCTTCTGGCTCGACCGCGCGCGCACCGCGGCGATCTCGCGGCACACCAACGCCTTCAAGATCAACGAGGATGTGGTGATCCCGCTCGGTCGCCTCGGCGAATACACCGACGGCATCGAGCGCATCAATGTCGAGTTCTCGATCGCCAACAAGCTGGTGCTCGCCGCGCGGCTCACCGAGTTCTTCGCGGGACCGATGCCGCTGTGGGGCGACGACAAGACCCTCGACCGCATCGGGCGCGACGAGTTGCTCGGCGACCGGCAGGCGCAGGCACGCGAGCTGGTGAAGGGCGTGGTCGAGCGCTGGCAGTTCATCCTCGCCAGCCTTGATCGCAACGCCGCCGACGTTCGCACCGACCTCGAGGGACTTGGCGTCCATCCCGACGCCATCGGCAACGATCCCGAGCCCGGCGTGTTCGAGCGCGTGCAGCTGCACCACCTGCGCATTTCGTGGAAGGTCGAGCTGCGCGACCCGTTGCGGGAAATCTTCTCGGGGCGCGACTTCGAGCCGGTGATGCGCGCGATCGAGGCGATCCACGCCGAGGTGCTGCGCGGGCGCGTGTTCGTGGCGCTGCACATGCACGCGGGCGACGGCAACGTGCACACCAACATCCCGGTGAACTCCGACAACTACGAGATGCTGCAGCAGGCCAACGCGGCGGTGGCACGCATCATGGCGTTCGCGCGCGCCCTCGGCGGCGTGATCTCGGGCGAGCATGGCATCGGGCTCACCAAGATGGAGTACCTCACGCCCGAGGAGCTCGCACCGTTCGCCGATTACAAGCGCCGGGTCGATCCCGAGGGGCGCTTCAACCGCGGCAAGCTGCTCGAAGGGGCGGATCTGCGCCGCGCTTATACGCCGTCCTTCGCGCTCATCGGCCACGAGTCGCTGATCCTCGAGCAGAACGACATCGGCCGAATCGCCGCCATGTTCAAGGACTGCCTGCGCTGCGGCAAGTGCAAGCCGGTGTGCGCGACCCACGTCCCGCGTGCCAACCTCCTCTACAGCCCGCGCAACAAGATCCTCGCCACGTCGCTGCTCACCGAGGCGTTCCTCTACGAGGAGCAGACGCGCCGCGGCGTATCGATCCGCCACTTCGACGAGTACGGCGACGTGGCCGACCATTGCACCGTGTGCCACAAGTGCGAGTCGCCGTGTCCCGTGGACATCGACTTCGGCGACGTCTCGATCGCGATGCGCAACCTGCTCGCCAAGCTGCGCAAGCGCCGCTTCAATCCCGGCACCTGGGCGGCCCTGCAGTTCCTCAACGCCACCGACCCGACCAAGATCAAGATCATCAAGACGTTGATGATCGACTTTGGCTTCCGCGCGCAGCGCCTGGCGAACAAGCTCTGGGGGCGTACGCCCTTCGTGCAGCGCCAGGTGCGCATGCCTCCCGAGACCGTCGGCAAGCCCGCGCTCAAGGCGCAGGTGATCCACTTCATCAACAAGCCCATGCCCGGCGGGCTGCCGAAGAAGACGGCGCGCGCCCTGCTCGACGTCGAGGATCCCGCGATCATTCCCATCATTCGCGACCCCGCGCGGATGACCGAGGAATCCGAGGCGGTGTTCTACTTCCCCGGCTGCGGCAGCGAGCGCCTCTTCGGCCAGGTCGGTCTCGCGACCCAGGCGATGCTCTATCACGTGGGCAGCCTGTGCGTGCTGCCGCCGGGCTACCTCTGCTGCGGCTACCCGCAGACTTCCGCGGGGCGCGCCGACAAGGGCGAGCAGATCACCATCGCCAACCGGGTGCTCTTCCACCGCGTGGCCAACACGCTCAACTACCTCGACATCAAGACCGTGGTGGTGTCCTGCGGAACGTGCATGGACCAGCTGCAGAAATACGAGTTCGACAAGATCTTCCCCGGCTGCCGGCTCCTCGACATCCACGAGTACCTGATGGAGAAAGGTCTAGCCCTCGAGGGCGTGAAGGGGGTGCGCTACATGTACCACGACCCCTGCCATACGCCGATGAAGACCCACAAGCCGCTGACCGTGGTCAACGCCCTCATGGGCCAGGACGTTCAGCTCAATGACCGCTGCTGCGGAGAATCGGGCACGTTCGCCGCCACGCGGCCCGACATCGCGACCCAGGTGCGCTTCCGCAAGGAAGAGGAGATGCGAAAGGGCGCGGGCAATGTGCGCGCCGACGGCTTCAAGGGCGAGGTGAAGATCCTGACGGCGTGCCCCTCGTGCCTGCAGGGCCTGAGCCGTTTCGATGACGACTCCGGCACCACCGCCGACTACATCGTGGTCGAGATGGCGCGGCACATCCTGGGAGAGAGTTGGATGAAGGACTTCGTGGGCAAGGCGAATCGCGGCGGGATCGAGCGGGTCCTGCTTTAATTGGCCATGCGCAGCCCGATATACCGTCGCCTCGCGACGACACTGATCCCGGCCTTCATCGCCGGCTGCACCGCCATCGCCCCGCCGAAGACGGCTACACCGGGCACGGACCCGGTATTTGCCGAGGCACAGCGCGGCGACAGCCCCGCAGCCCTGGATCTCGGTGCCAAGTTCCAGGTGCCCGATCGCGAGCGCGGCCGCCGCGAGCGCGCCGGGGTGAATGCGCGCTATCACCTCGAGCTCGAGGCCGACGAGCACGGCCCGCCGACCGTGGCGCAGATGTTCCGCGCCAACGAGCAGCGCCGCGAGATCGAGATCGGCCATGCCGCCGCGGGCCGGCCGAAGTCGGCGGGGCTGCAGCCGGCGCAATGGCAATCCCTCGGCCCTTCCAACGTCGGCGGACGCGTGCGCGCGCTCGCCTTCGATCCGCGCAGCGCCAATCGGCTGCTTGCCGGCACAGCCTCGGGGGGGCTGTGGATCTCCGACGACGCGGGCGGCTCATGGCGCGCGAACTTCGATTTCCTGCCGAACCTCTCGGTGACGGCACTCGTCTTCGATCCGCGCAACCCCAACAATGTGTATCTCGGAACGGGGGAGGCGAGCGCCGGCCTGGTCGGCGTGGGCGCGTTCAAGTCCACCGATGGTGGCAGCACCTGGCGCTACCTTGCCGCGACCAACGCCGACGCCAATCCCGACTGGCGGTTCGTGAACCGACTCGCGGTCCATCCGGATGCGCCCCAGATCCTGCTCGCGGCGCTCACCCACAACAATCTCACCACGGGCTCGATCCAGCGCTCGACCGACGGCGGCAACACCTGGGCACGCGTGGCCCTGTTCAAGGCGCTCGACATCGCCTTCGATCCCAACGCGCCCGCGAATGCGGTGGCCGGCCTCGACGACGGCACCATCGCCTTCTCGCGCGACGCAGGCCTCACGTGGGAGCGCTCGGTGCCCCTGGTCGCGACCCCCGCAGGGCGCAGCGACACCGCGCGCGCCGAGATCGCCTTCGCGCGCTCGCAGCTGGGGCTGGTGTATGCCTCCGTAGACCACGACAAGGGCGAGGTATGGAAGTCGGAGGACGCAGGCGCCACCTGGCAGTTTCTCTCGGTGCCTGGGCACCTCAACAACCAGGGTGACTACGACAACGCGATCTGGGTCGACCCCACCGACGCGAGCCACGTGATCGTGGCGGGCCTCGACATCTACCAGTCGCGCGATGGCGGCGTGACCTTCATCCAGGTGAGCGATTGGCGCAACGCGCCCTCCTCGCCCCATGCGGACCACCACGCGCTGGTCTCGCCCCCCGATTTCGCCTTCGGCAACCGGCGCCTGTTCAACGGCAATGACGGCGGTGTCTACAAGGCGGCCGATGTCGATGCGATCGGCAACGGCACGGGCGGCGTCGGCTGGGCCAACGCTAACGCGGGTCTCGCGGTCACGCAGTTCTACAGCGGCGCGGGGCGTTCCGCGTCGGGCGGGCGCATCATCGGCGGCACCCAGGACAACGGCTCGCTGCAGCTTGCCCAAGGCTCGTGGATCCCGTTCCGCGGCGGCGACGGCGGTTACGTCGCGGTGGACCCCACCTCCGACCTGTTCTTTTACGGCTCCTACGTCTACCTCTCGATCCACCGCTCGACCAACGGCGGCTTTGCGCAATACATCTGCGGCGGCATCACCGAGGCCTTGCCCAACGAGGGCTCGGGCACCTTCTGCGGCGCGGGCGCGACCAAGAAGGCCAATTTCATCGCACCCTTCATCCTCGACCCGAACAACGCCAACCGCATCCTCGCCGGTGCCAACTCGCTTTGGGTCTCGGACAACGCGAAGGGGGGCAGCCCGGCCTGGCGGGTGATCAAGGCGCCGTCCGCGGCAACCGACAACTTCATCAACGCCATCGCGGTGCACGAGGGAAACGGCAACACGATCTGGATCGGCCACAACAATGGCGAGCTGTATCGCAGCGCCAACGGCCTCGCGCAGGCCCCGGCCTGGACCCGCGTGGGCGCGGGCGTGCTCCCGGCGCGGCGCGTGATGCGCATCACCGTCGACCGCGACAACCCCAACCGGGTGATCGTCGCATTCACCGGCTTCACCCCCGCCAACGTCTGGCAGACCCTCGACGGGGGCAACACCTGGGCGTCGATCGCCGCGAATCTACCGGCCGCGCCGGTATTCGACGTGAAGCGCCACCCCGCCCGCCCCGCCTGGCTCTACGCCGCCACGTCGGTGGGCGTGTTCGCGAGCGAGAACGGCGGGCTCAGCTGGTCGACCACCAACGAGGGCCCGGCGAACATCCGCGTGCGCGAGCTCTTCTGGATCGACGGCGAGACGCTGGGCGCGGCCACCTACGGGCGCGGCATGTACAAGATCGCGGTTCCCGCCGCAGGTCCGGCCAACTACCAGGACCTGTGGTGGGCGGGCACCCAGGAGAACGGCTGGGGGATGAGCATCACGCAGCATGGATCGATGCTCTTCAACGCGCTCTACGTCTACGACGACCTCGGCCGGCCGCTCTGGGTGGTCATGCCCGGTGGCTCCTGGAACGCGGCGTTCACCGCGTTCTCCGGTCCGCTCTACATTCCTTCGGGCTCGTGGTTCGGCAACTACGACGCGAGCCGGCTCGCAGTCGGCGCGCCGGTCGGCGCCGCGACGCTCACGTTCACCGGCCCCGGCACTGCGACGCTCGACTACACCATCAACGGCGTCACGGGGCGCAAGTCGATCGTGCGCCAGCCCTTCGGCCCGACGGATTCGACGCCGGTCGCAACCTTCGGGGACCTGTGGTGGGGAGGCACCGCGCAGAATGGCTGGGGCGTGGCCATCAACCAGCAGTACCGCACCCTGTTCTCGGTCTGGTATACCTACGACACGGCGGGGCGCAACGTCTGGTACGTGATTCCGGGCGGTGCGTGGACCGCCGCCAACGTGTTCTCGGGGACCGCCTACCGAACCAGTGGCTCGCCATGGCTCGGCGCGCCGTACGATCGCGCCGCGCTCGCGCTGCAAGGGGTCGGAACCGTGACGTTCACCTTCCACGGGAGGGACACTGCAACCATGAGCTACACGGTGGACGGAGTCACGCAATCGAAGGCCATTGTGCGGCAGCCATTCTGAATTCGGCTGCGACCCCGCAGTGCGAGTTCTGCTCGAGTCCGGGCGGAGCGGTGCTCTGGCAGAATGCGCTGTGCCGCGTGGTGCGCGTGGACGAGCCCGACTATCCCG
>JALYSB010000116.1:0-2506 GCA_030855025.1 Pseudomonadota bacterium | reverse complement strand
TCCTGAAGCGCCATGCGCGCGAGATGACGGACCTCGACGGGGCCGAGCGCGACGGCCTCATGGCGGTGGTATATGCCGTCGAGGCGGCGATTCGCGAAACGCTGCGCCCCGACAAGATGAACCTGGCGAGCCTGGGCAACATGACACCCCACGTGCACTGGCACATCGTGCCGCGCTTCGGCGGCGATCGCCATTTTCCCGGGCCGGTGTGGGCGGTGCCCCGGCGCGAGGCGGTGGTACCGGCCGAGCGCACCGCCGCTGCCGCGGGGATCGCCGCCGCCATCCTCGCAAGGCTCGGCCCCTAGCACCATGTCGGCCACGCCGCCTCCCGCAAGTCCCGCCGGCGCCGTGCCGTTCAGCGATGCCCGCGCCTGCAAGGAGTGGCTGAGCGCGCTGCCGCTCACCAACATCCCCCAGGCGCAGACGTCGGTGCTCGAGGCCCTGCGCGCGTTGAGCGGCGCGGATTTCAATGGCCTCGAACGCCTCAAGTGCCTCGAGCTCGTGCGTGACAAGGTCGCCTTCCTGCAGGGGGAGCAGCGCTCGCGCTATTTCGGCAAGTCATTGCCGCTCTCCTCGAACGACAGCGACGCATGGCGCACCGGGCGGGCGCTGCTCGAGGAGATCGAGACCGGGTATCGCGCAGCACTCGAAGCCGCGCGCAGCGGCGGCGGCGAAGTCGCCGGGCACACGGCCCTCGTCACCCAGCGCGTCATGCGCAGCGTGGGGGCGCAGATGCTGTTCCATGCCGCCGTATATCGCCGCTTCGATCCTGAGCTCTGGACGCGCCTGCACCAGGACTTCGCCGCCGCGGAGCGCGCCGGCGTCGCCGACGAGCGCGTCAAGGATTCGCTCGAGAGCGACGACGGCACGTCGAGCGTTGGCGAGACCTACGTGCAGGTGGTCCTCGCGCAGGCGGCCTACCTGTCGGAGCTCACCGGGCCGCAGATGGATTTCGTGGGGGCGCTGCTGCGCATGTGGGCGCGCAAGGTGCAGGTGCGTGCCAGGCCCCTCGACGGGGCGGGGCCGGCGATGCTGCCGCTCACCGTGGATTCGAGCAAGCCCATCGGCGCGCGCCCCCTCGCGGCCGCTGAGCTCGCCGACAACCACCGCTTGCTCGACGTCGAACAACTGTCGCGCAGCATGCGCAAGCGCATCCACGCGCTGCAGAAGGACGAGCCTCCCGCGGCGCTCGGCCTGCCGGCGGATTTCCCCGCGGGCCACGCGCTCGACCACTTGCAGCGCCTCCACCGCCTCTGGTGCGAGGGCGCTGCGCCGCGCCCGCCCGCCAAGGTTCCCGACGAAAAGTCGGCGGGCCTCGTGTTCGGCGTGAACGAGATTCATTTTTTCCTGGCGGGCGGCAAGGCGTTCGAGCAGCCCGACCGCAAGCGCGAACTCACCCGCCAGGAGAACCAGGACATCGAGGTCTTCGGGCGCGTCTCCGCGCGCACGCAATCGATGATGGTTTCGGAGCACAACTTCACGGTGGAAAGCTGGGGCGTGATCGACGAGATGATGGGGGCGTGGCGCCTGCAGCGCCCGCAGACCTCGTCCAGGGGCGTGGCGATCGGCCGGCTGGTCGGGATGCGCGTGGGCGACAGCGGGGCGTTATACCTCGGGCGGGTGAGCGCGCTTGCCCAGGAAATCGACGGGCGCCTCATCGCGACCATCACGCTTTTTCCCGGCCGCCCGGAGAGCGTGCCGGTGCGCGCCGCCGATGCGCGCAACCGTGCCAACGCCCAGTGGGCTCCCGGGTTCCGCCTGCCGGCGCTCGAACGCATCAAGATCGCGCCTTCA
Organism: Pseudomonadota bacterium; assembly: GCA_030855025.1. Classification (GTDB taxonomy): domain Bacteria; phylum Pseudomonadota; class Gammaproteobacteria; order Burkholderiales; family Usitatibacteraceae; genus Usitatibacter. The sequence continues at coordinate 712 of JALYSB010000116.1, read as the reverse complement.
CTGGTCGTGCCGAGCGGGCTCGCTTCGCGCGGGCGCGGCATCGATCTCTGGGTTGGCGTCGCGAAGGAATCGACCGTCGAGGAGATCCTCGACCGCGGCACGGATTTCGACCGGGTCTCGGTGTACTAGGCGCCGAGGGCGTCCATCAGCGTTTCGGCGGCGTCCTCGCCCGTCTGCGCGGCGATCTCCACGATGCACGTCGGGCTGGTCACGTTCACCTCGGTGAGCCAGTCGCCGATGATGTCGAGCCCGGCGAACACGATTCCCGCCTTCACCAGCTCCACGCCCACGGCCTCGGCGATCTCGCGGTCGCGCTGCGAAATCGGCTGGGCCACGCCGGTGCCGCCGGCTGCCAGGTTGCCGCGCGTCTCGCCCGCCTTCGGAATTCGCGCGAGGCAGTGTGCAAAGGGCTCGCCATCGATCACCAGCACGCGCTTGTCGCCCTTCGCGATCTCGGGAATGAAGCGCTGCGCCATGATCGTGCGGCATCCCATGTCGGTGAGGGTCTCCACGATCACGTTGCGGTTCGGGTCTGAATCCGTCACGCGGAAGATCATGGTCCCGCCCATCCCGTCCAGCTTCTTCACGATCACGTCGCGGTGCGCATCGATGAAGGCGTGGACCGCGGCCATGTCGCTCGCCACCAGCGTGGGGGGCGCCAGCCGCGGGAAGCGCAGTATCGCGAGCTTCTCGTTCCAGTCGCGCAATGCCC
>JALYSB010000009.1 GCA_030855025.1 Pseudomonadota bacterium | reverse complement strand
ATTGACGGATGATTGGATCCCCGCCCCGGCTTATCGATTGCCGGGGTGACAGGCTCGGGATGACATGAAAAACAAGATTGTTTCCGCGGCCGACGCGCTCGCGATCGTCCGCGATGGCGACACCATCGCCTTTTCGGGATTCGTCGGCACCGGGACGCCGGACGAATTGATCCTCGAGCTCGAGCGCCGCTTCCTCGAGACCGGGCATCCGCGCGACCTCACGCTCGTCTTCGCGGCCGCGCCTGGAGACGGCAAGGACCGCGGCCTGAACCATCTCGCGCACAAGGGCCTGGTGAAGCGCGTCGTCGGCGGCCACTGGTCGCTGGTGCCGAAGCTGGGAAAGATGGCGGTCGACAACGAGATCGAGGCCTACAACCTTCCGCTCGGCGTCATCAGCCACCTCTTCCGCGACATCGGCGCGCACCGCGCGGGAGCCATCACCAAGGTGGGGCTGCGCACCTTCGTCGATCCGCGCCTGGGCGGCGGCAGGCTCAACTCCAGGACCCGCGATGCGCTGGTGCGGGTCATGCAGATCGAGGGCGAGGAGTGGCTCTTCTACAAGACCTTCCCGATCACGGTCGCCTTCATCCGCGGCACCACCGCGGACATGAACGGCAACATCACGATGGAGCATGAGGCGCTCATCCTCGACAACCTCGCCATCGCCACCGCTGCGAAGAATTCCGGCGGCTTCGTGATCGCGCAGGTGGAGCGCGTGTGCGCGCATGGCGCCTTGCCCGCCCGCCAGGTGATCGTGCCGGGAGTCATGGTCGATTGCGCGGTGGTCGCCCAGCCGCAGAACCACCACCAGACCTACGGCACGCCCTACAACCCGGCGTTCGCGAGCGAGTTCCGCGTGGCCCTCGACATGCTCGCGCCGCTGCCGCTCGACGAGCGCAAGATCATCGCGCGGCGCGCGGCCTTCGAGCTGCCCATGGGCGGGGTGGTGAACCTCGGCATCGGCATGCCCGAAGGGGTCGCCGCGGTCGCCAACGAGGAACGCGTCCTCGCCCACGTGACCCTCACAGCGGAGCCCGGCGTCATCGGCGGGATTCCGCAGTCGGGACTCGACTTCGGCGCCGCGGTCAACACCGAGGCGGTGCTCCACCAGAACCAGCAGTTCGACTTCTACGACGGCGGCGGCCTGGACATGGCGTGCCTCGGCATGGCCGAGACCGACGGCGAGGGCAACGTGAACGTGAGCCGCTTCGGACCCAAGCTCGCGGGCGCCGGCGGCTTCATCAACATCTCCCAGAGTGCGCGCAACCTGGTGTTCGCGGGCACCTTCACCGCGGGCGGTCTGCGCGTGCAGATAGATGGCACCGACCTCGTGATCGTGAAGGAGGGGCGCAGCCGCAAGTTCGTGAAGGCGGTCGAGCAGATCACCTTCAGCGGCTCCTACGCCGCGGAGAAAGGCCAATCGGTGCTCTACGTGACCGAGCGTTGCGTGTTCCGCCGAACTGCAGATGGAATGGAGTTGGTCGAGGTTGCCCCCGGCATCGACATCGAGCGCGACATCCTCGCCCAGATGGACTTCGTGCCGATCGTGAAGAACCCCGTGCCCATGGATCCGCGCATTTTCCGCGACGAGCCGATGCACCTGGACGAGACCCTGCTCGGCCTGGGGCTCGCGCAGCGCGTGAGCTACGACGCCGACCGCAACACGCTGTTCGTGAACCTCGAGGGCATGCACGTGAAGACGCGGGACGACGTGGACCGCATCCGTCGCATGGTCGAGGAGCGCGTGCAGCTCATCGGCCGCAAAGTGGCCCTGGTGGCCAACTACGACCAGTTCCTGGTCGATTCCGGCGTGACCGAGACCTATACGGCGATGCTGCGCTACCTGGAGACGCACTACTACACGACCGCGACCCGGTATACGACCAGCGCCTTCCTGCGCCTGAAGCTGGGCGAGGAGCTCTCGCGCCGGCAGATGAAGCCGCACATCTTCGAGACCCGCGACGAGGCCCAGAAATTCATCGCCCAGCATCCGGGTGTGGAGGCGGGGAAGGGCTAAGTGGCTGTCGGCCAAGGGGTTTTCCTAACATGGTGCAGCGCAACAAAATAGTTGGCCAAACCTCTTGACGTAGAGGGTGAATGGCGTACAATGAGGTTTGTGCAGTGCAGCAATTCAATCTGCAAAACCCACCTAAAGGACCCGCGCCATGTTGAAGATCGACCAGTTCGCCGCCGCCAACGAGGCCGCGATCGAGCAGTTCTCCTATTTCGCCAAGCTTTCCATCGCCAACGTCGAGAAGTTCGCCGGGCTCGGCCTCAACGCCGCCCGCGAATCCGTGGCTCTTGCCACCAAGCACGCCCAGTCTGTTGCCGGCGCGCGTGACGTGAACGAAGTGATCGCCATCAATTCCGCCGCACTCGAGCCGGCCCTGAAGCGCGCCTACATCCATTCGCGCACTGCCTTCGAAGCCGCGACCGAGACCAGCAGCGAGGTCAAGCGCGTATTCGAGAAGCAGAACGCGGAGTTCCAGAAAGCCGCCGTCGCCGCCCTCGAAGAGGCGTTCAAGTACGCCCCCGCTGGCAGCGAGACCGTGGTCGCGAACGTGAAGTCGGCGATCACCGCCGCCCAGAGCGCCTACGACAACATGGCCGCCATCAACAAGCAGATCTATGACACGGTCGAAAAGACCGTCGAGCAGAGCGTTGCGAACGCCCAGGCTGCGACCCCGAAGGGCAAGACCTCGCGTCGTTCGAAGTAATCAATTCCCGCCTTCTCCCTGGGAGAGGGCGGGATGACGGTGCAAGGCCCCCGGTGTCCCCGGGGGCTTTTCCGTTGCGGATGCCGTAAAATCCAGCCATGAAGATCATCGGCATCGCGGGCTATAGCGGCAGCGGCAAGACCACTCTCATCGAGAAGGTCATTCCCGTCCTGGTGAGGGAGGGGTTGCGCGTATCGCTCATCAAGCATGCCCACCACGAGTTCGACGTGGACCAGCCGGGGAAAGACTCGCATCGCCACCGCCATGCCGGTTGCACCGAGGTGCTGGTGAGCTCGTCGAAGCGCTGGGCGCTGATGCACGAGCTGCGCGGCGCCGCGGAGCCGAGCCTGCAGGAACAGCTGAAGCGTCTCTCGGCCTGCGACCTGGTGATCGTCGAGGGGTTCAAGGCCGAGCCGATCCCGAAGATCGAGGTGCACCGCCGGACAGGTCACACGCCGCTGCTCTACCCGGAAGATCCGCACGTGATCGCGATCGCGACGGATGAGCCGCTCGACACCTCACTCCCACAGATCGACGTGGACGATCCCGAGGCGATGTCGCGATTCATCATCCAGCACCTGGGCCTCAATCGCGCGCGCCTCGTGCGCTAGCGCCGTGGTCACGCTGCTCTATTTCGCCAGCCTTCGCGAGTCGCTCGGTTGCTCGCGTGAGCAGGTCTCGCTGCCCGCGGGCGCTCCTACCGTTTCACTGCTGGTCGACGCGCTGCGCGCGCGCGGCGAAAAATGGGCCGAGGCCCTCGCGGCGGGCAAGCAATGGCGCGTCGCCGTGAACCAGGAAATCGCAAGCCTCGCCACCCCGTTGAAGCCTGGTGACGAGGTGGCGTTCTTCCCTCCCGTCACCGGCGGCTGACGAATGCCGCGCGTGCGCGTGCAGACGCAGGACTTCGATATCGGGCACGAGCTCGAGGCGCTGACGCGGGGACGGCGTGACGTGGGCGGGCTGGCGAGCTTCGTGGGCCTGGTGCGAGACGCGAACGACGGACAGCCGATCGAGGGCATGACCCTCGAGCACTATCCCGGCATGACCGAGAAGGCGCTCGAGGACATCTGCGCGCAAGCCAACTCCCGCTGGAACCTGATCGACATGGTCGTGGTGCACCGCGTGGGCTCGCTCGCCCCCGGCGATCGCATCGTGCTGGTGGGTGTGGCGAGCGCGCACCGCGGCGAGGCCTTCGCGGCCTGCGAATTCATCATGGACTACCTGAAGACCCGTGCGCCGTTCTGGAAGCGGGAGGAAACCCCCCAGGGCGCGAGGTGGGTGGAAGCTCGCGCGAGCGACGACTCGGCCGCCGAACGCTGGAAATAGCGGCGGCCGAGCCCGCACCCCCGGGGGCCCACCGCACGATCAGCGACGTCGCTTCGGGGCCATGCGGCGCGTGCCGGCGTCGCCGAGCGTGCCCGACATAGACGAGACCTACGGGGTGCCCGTGGAGGAGATCCGAGAGGGGATACGCAACGGCGTTCGCAAGGTGAACATCGATACCGATATCCGGTTGGCGATGACCGGAGCCATGCGTCGCGCGCTCGCGCGTGACCGACGGGAGTTCGATCCGCGGAAGGTGCTGAAGGATGCGACCGCGGCCGCGATGGGGCTGTGCAGCGAGCGGTTCGAAGCGTTCGGCTGCGCGGGCCAGGCGCCAAAGATCCGGCCCGTACCGCTCGAGGAGATGGCGCGGCGATACCCGGGAAGCGCCGCCGCCGTCAGCCCGCGCGTCCCAGGCGCCAGTACTCGTACTTGAGGGTCGCCCAGCATCCGGCCACGATGGACAGGAAGGTCAGGATGGAGCCCAGCGCCAGCGTCGAAAGGCCGGTGATGCCTTGTCCGATGGTGCATCCCAATGCCGTCACGCCGCCTACTCCCATGAGAATTCCGCCGACGATATGGCGGCCGGTATCCGCGGCCGAGGCGAATCCTTCCCAGCGGAACGAGCGGCTGGCGATCGCGTACGCCGCGGAGCCTGCCACCACCCCGGCGGTGACCGCGATGCCGAACGTGATGGCGAGCGACTTGTCGCTCCAGAGCATCAGCAGCTCGAGCGAGAAGGCCGTGGGCGCCACGAAGGAAAGCGACTCGATGGTGCGGCTGTTGGTGCCGAGGTAGCCCACTTCCAGAGTTTCCGGATTTTCCCCGAATCCGATATGGCCGGTCACGTACCAGCCGGCCACCACCAGCAGCCCGACCGCGATCCCGCCGAGCACATGGTCGCGGCTCCCGCGAAACTCGCGATCGGCGAAGGCGAACGCAACAAGCCCCGCGGCGAGCGTTGGGGCGAGCACCATGAGGACTACCCGCCGGTCCGCGCCGAAGGCGCCCGCCGCGAGGGAGGCAAGATCCTGGCCGGCGAACCCGCGCGCGCCGAAGTCGAGTGCCACGGGATCCAGCCACGCGGTGCGCCAGATGGCGAACAGGCCCTTCAGCGTCATGTACGCCCCGACCGCGAGGAAAATGAGGACCACGACCGACTTCAGGTTGCCGCCGCCGACCCGCACCAGCGTCTTGTTGCCGCATCCGGAGGCGAGGGTCATGCCGATGCCGAAGAGCAGTCCTCCCAGCACGTGGGAGAGCCAGGCGAGGTTCGGTCGCATGTAGATCGACTTCGACAGGTCGATGAGCCCGGCCGCGTGCAGCCCGCTCGCGCCCAGGATCGCGACGGCGATGGCGAGAAGCCACATGCGCATGCGGCCCCAATGGCCCATGTTGACCACGTCGGAGATCGCTCCCATGGTGCAGAAGCTGGTGCGGTTGGCGATCGCCCCGAACGCGAAGGCGATCAGGAATCCCGATGCCGCGACGATCGCGACCACATTCGACGTGCTGCTCATGGCTTTCTCCCCCGAATATCAGGCGACAAGTGACTGCGGGATCGCTTCAATGCCCACCCACGAGAAACCCTGAAGCTGCGAACAGAAGGACCGCGATCTGGACCACGCAGATGGCTGCGAAGACGCGTTCCCCGCGCTTGCGAAAGATCGGAATTACCGCGGCCAGGCAGGGGATCGAGCAACTCGCCAGCACGGCGATGCCGACCAGGTTGAGCATGTCGCCGCGGTGGGCGAGGGCAATCCAATCCCAACCGGCGCCGGTGCCCGTCTCACGCAGGAACTCGGCTGAAGGCCGGACCCAGAGGGAAGGCAGCCGCTCGATCGGCACGTGGGGGGGCAGCAGCCCCGCGACATACACGAGGAAACCAATGACCAGCAGCGCGAGGCCCAACCTCGCGCCCCACGCGAGCCACCGAGCGTAGCGCGTTTGCTCGGGCGGAGCCGTCAAGAGGGTGTCCATGGCAGCCGCCGGTCCAACATGGGGGCGAGCGCGTCGTAGCCGGGCTCCGCAACGAGCGCGGCCAGACGCGAGGTCTCCGTAGTGAGCGATTCGGTGGCGGCCACGATCTCCGCCACGAGCCCCGCGTTCTGCTGGGTGACGCGCTCCATCTGCGTGATGGTCCGTCCGACCTGGCCGATTCCCGCCGATTGCTCGGCGCCTGCGGCGACGATGCCGTTCATGAGCTCCTTCACTTCGGCGACCCGCCCGTTGATCGCGGCCATCGCCTCGGCCACGTGGTCCACCACGCCGGCGCTCTCGCGTACCTGGCTTGAGGCCGAGCCCACCAGCTCCCTGATCTGGCGGGCGGACTCGGCACAGCGAATCGCAAGGCTGCGCACCTCCGCGGCGACCACGGCGAAGCCGCGTCCCTGATCACCGGCGCGGGCCGCCTCCACCGCCGCATTGAGCGCGAGGATGTTCGTCTGAAACGCAATCGCGTCGATCAGGCCCACGATCTCGCCGACTTTGGCCGTGGCCTCACGAATGGTCTCCATGCGCGCGATGACCATCGTGGCGGCCTCGATCCCCTCGGACGTGGCCTCGCGGGCGAGGTTGGCGATACGCTGCGTTTCGCGCGCCGTGGCGGTATTGCGGTCCACGCTCGCCGCCAGCGCCTCGATGCTCGCGGCGGCCTGCTCGATGGCGCTTGCCTGGCCCTGCGTGCGCTCGGAGAGATTGCGATTTCCACGTTCGAGGCCGGCGGCCGAGGTATCCACCGCATGGAAGGCCGCGCTGACCTGGCTTCGCGCGTCGGTAAGCTCCTGCCGGGCGCGCGCGGCCGCCTCCGTCGCCCGCGCATGTTCCACGACGATGCCCCGCAACGCAACGTAGATGACGGCCGCGGTGACCACGAGGGCAGCTGCTACCGCGAGAAATCCGTAGTTGACCTGCGAGATCCACAGGGCGCCGGACAGCAGAATGGGTCCGAGAGCGCATATTGCCACGAGGGCGATACGGCGCCGGATGTTTGCCGGTCTCGCCGGATTGCCTTCTCTCATGGCCACGCCGCAAGCCCCTTCGCGAGTGCCCGCAATCCTGCGAATAGTAGCAGCGCGAGCACCAGGCGGCGGATGACGCTCGCGCGCACGACGTGCAGCAGCCGCGCTCCGATTCGCGCCCCGAGCATCATCCCGAGCACCGAGGGTACGGCGATCATCGGAAGTACCGCGCCCTGGTTGAGGTAGACCCAGCCGGCCGTCGAGTCTACCAGCGACAGGATAAAGCTGGAGGTGCCCGCCGACACCTTGAGCGGAACGCCCATCACCAGGTTGAGCGCCGGCAAGTTCGCCCAGCCCGCGCCGAGGCCGAACATGCCGGCGAGGACGCCGATGCCGACAAAGAGCGCGAGGCCAAGGACCGTGCGGTGCGTGTGCCATGCCACCTCGTGCCCGGTCGCACCGTCGCGAAAGATGCCATGCAGGCCGAGCGCCTGGGAAAGCGCGTCCGGGCGCGGAACGTGCGGAAACTCCGAGTTCTTCACCACGGCCATGATGGCGACGATGGCGACGATGGCGAGGATGGTGAGGCCGAGGGCCACCTGGACGACCGACGCGGGCAGCGCGAGCCCGAGCATCGCGCCTCCGATCGAACTCGAGGAGGCGACCAGTGCGAGCGGCAGGGCGAGGCGCAGGTTCGCCAGGCCCAATTGCAGCAGCCGCGGCCCCGCGGCGAGGCGCCCGCGAGCGCGACCAGGAGGCCCGCTCCGCGTACGAAGTCGAGGTGGAACGGGAAAAATCCCGACACGATGGGTACGAAGAGGACCCCGCCACCCACGCCCGCGGGCACCGCGATGATGCCGAGCAGGAAGCAAACCACGAAGAGCGCTGCCGGCCATGCCCACCACGGCGCGCCCGCGGCGTCCGCGCCCGCAGCGAGGGCTTCCGGGGCGAACGCAGCCAGGAGGGCGGCGAGCAGGAAGCGGATCACAAGGCGGCGAGCACGCGCTCGAGGCGCTCGCGCACCTGCGCGGCGATCGCGCCGATCTCGGGGCGGTCGACCAGCCGGAGCACCGCATCGGGATCCATTATTTCCACGATCGTCTTGCCGCCGTGGACGCGAATCACCACGTTGCAAGGCAGCAGCGCGCCGATTTGAGGCTCGAGCTCGATGGCCTGGTGGGCGAACTGGGGATTGCACGCCCCGAGGATCTTGTACGGCGGCATGTCCTTGCCCAGCTTCTTCTTGAGGGTGGCGGCGACGTCGATCTCCGTCAGCACGCCGAAGCCCTCCGCGGCCAGGGCCGCGGTGGCTCGCTCGAGCGTGTCTTCGTAGGAAGTGGAGACGGTTTTTCCGAATGCGTATCTCGTGGTCATGAGGCCTCCTCAGGCGACGGATTGGTAGTAGAGGTTCTGGGGGTGGTTCGATTGCGCAAGGAAGAACCAGCGCTCGACGACGAGTCCCGCGTACTGGACGGCGAACGCCGCAGCGAGCACCGCCACCGAGCCGGCCTTCATCCCGCCGACGGTGAGCAGGATCGGGAGAACGAAGGCGAGCTGCAGGAAGGCATTGCGCACAGCGCGCATGTCTTCGGCCGAGGCGCCGTGGAAGAACTCGATGGTGTTGAACGAGGCCCCCATGAACCCCTGCGTTTGCTGCTTGATCTGCGAATGCCGCACGCCGATGGCGCTCTGCAGCGACGATTTGGGGCGGATGCGCGCGTTGCGCGCGAGCGAGGCGAGACGCGTGCCCAAGGCGGCCAAGGTAAGCACGACGGCGGCGATCGCATAGGGCCAGCCGAGCGGCGGGGCGAGGGCCGCGGCGAGCGGCACGGCGAGGGTGAAGCCCGATGCGCAGCCCATGAGGAAGAAGTTGGCGATCGTGAACGGGCTAGCCCATTCCTGAAGGAACTTGATGCACGCGTAGATCATCGCGGTGCAGAAGAAGAGTGCGAGGCAGGCGCCGAGCGCCAGCGCGCCCAGCACCGCCGTGTGGCCCCAGCCGAAATGATGTGCCGCACCGTACGCCGCGACCGATACCATGAACGCGGGCAACGCGATCACCTCGCGCGACAGCCAGGAGGTACGCCACATCGCCGCGGAGCGCCAGGCGCGCTCGGGCCGGCCGAGATGGAAGAAGGATGCGAAGAGCCCGAGGACCGCCAGCGCCAGCGCGAACGCCGAGCCCACCACGAAAAAGCGGGTCGCGGGAGGCGCTTCGACCAGTCCTAGGACCGCGCCGGCTTCCGCAGCGTAGAGCGCCACGAAGTGCCCCTGGCCGGCGCCGATCAGCGTGGTGAGGAATACGACGGAAAAGGCGGGTCGCATGGCGGGAAGACTCAGCCGGTGGTCATTTCGGGCATGAGCCCGCTTCGCCGGGCACGGTACCCACGAGCAGCAGGAAGCTCTCGAACGGACCCCTGTTGCCCATCGCTTCGCCCATGGGGCCATCGAAGGACAGGCGCCCGAACATCATTGCCCGCATCGGACCGTACTCGCCGCGGCCCATCTCTTGCCAACGGCGCGTCTCGGCGGCCATGCGGTAGTCGATGTCGAGGTCGAGTTCTCCTTGCGCCACGCCCCCTCTGACGCATTGCGCGCGGCCGTCCCGCGGCTCGATGCGCAGCTCCACCAGCGGGCTTGAGGCGCAGTCGGTGCGCGCGGCGCGCAGCACCTTGTGCCCGCGCTTCTTGTGGTTCGCCGCCCATCCAGACTCGTGCAGCTTGACAGGCAGTACCGCATCGGCGTTCCACGCTGCGCACGCGGCGCGAGCCCATTCGTCCGACATCAGCAACGGCGCAGCGGCCGCGCTACCCGCAGTGAGTGTCGCGAAAACGGTGAATCCGAGCGCTTTCCATTGCATGGCGGATCTCCTCCTCGTCGTTTTGGTGTTCAATGAAATAGAGTCCGGATGAGGGGCAAGAAAAGCCCGTGGCCCGCGCCGATCAGGGTGGCGAGGAAGACGACGAGGGGTCGCATTCCGTGATCCGCCGCGGAAGATAGTGATTGGCGGGCTTGGTGCCCCACTCGGGCATGAGGGCGTAGCCGTCGCGCTCCGCGATGGCCTTCGACACGTCGGACTCGGGGTCGTGGACGTCGCCGAAGAGACGCGCGTTCGTGGGGCAGGCCATGACGCATGCGGGCTTGCGCTCGGCTTCGGGAAGATCCTCGTCGTAGATGCGGTCCACACAAAGCGTGCACTTCTTCATCACCTTCTGCTTCGCGTCGAGCTCGCGCACGCCGTAGGGACAGGCCCAGGCGCAATACTTGCAGCCGATGCACTTGTCGTAGTCGACCAGCACGATGCCGTCTTCGGCGCGCTTGTAGCTCGCTCCCGTCGGGCATACCGGCACGCATGGCGGGTCCTCGCAGTGCAGGCACGACTTGGGGAAGTGCACCGTCTGCGTTTCGGGATACTGGCCGACCTCGAAGGTCTGCACGCGGTTGAGAAAGGTGCCGACGGGGTCGGCGCCGTAGGGGTTGAGGTCCGCGAGCGCGCCCGCATCCCCCGAGGTGTTCCACTCCTTGCAGCTGGTGACGCACGCATGGCATCCCACGCACACGTTGAGGTCGATCACCAGCGCGAGCTGCGTCATAGCTTGTTACCTCCGGCGAAATAGGCAAGCCACGTGGGGCGCTCGGCCTGGGTGCCCGGCAGCGCCGACATCGGTTCGAACTGCGGAAACGTCTCGGCGGGTTCGAGAGCGTCCGCTGCGCGAATCCGCACGCGCACGTCGTACCAACCTGCCTGGCCGGTGATGGGGTCAGAGTTGGAAATGCGTCCGCCGTCCGCGGGCAGCTCGTCGGAGATCAGGTGATTGAGCAGGAAGCCGAGGCGCCCCTCCTCGGACCCGGGCGCGAGACGCCATGCGCCCGGCGCCTTGCCGATCGCGTTCCAGGTCCACACGGTGCCTGGCTCGACCGCTTCCGAATAGCGCGCCATGCAGCGCACCTTGCCCCAGGGGGATTCGACCCACATCCAGCCGCCGTCGGCGATCGATTGCGCGCGCGCGGTGCCCGGATTCACGAAGAGATAGTTGTGGCTATGAATCTGGCGCAGCCACGCGTTTTGCGAGTCCCACGAGTGGTACATCGCCATCGGGCGTTGCGTGATCGCCGTGAGCGGGTAGGCGGCGCGGTCCGTGGCCTGGGCTTCCAGCGGGGCGTAATAGAAGGGTAGAGGGTCGAAGTAGCGCTCGATTCTCTGGCGCAGATGATCGGGTGGGCGTCGTCCCGGCCGCCGTCCCTGCGCGGCGAGGCGGAATTCCTGCATCACCTCGGAATAGATCTGGATCACCAGGGGGTTGTCGAAGCGGCGCATGCCCATGTCCACCGCCCACTTCAGGTAGCCGCGGTTCCAGTTGCGCATGTACTGGTGCTCCGGGGGCAACGGCGTGTGGTGGACGCAGTTGTTCGCGGCATACATATTCCATTGGTCGGGATTGGGTTCCCCCTTCATCGAGTCCTCACCCTTCGCGCCACGCCAGCCGGTGAGGAAACCGAAGCCCGATCCCGGCGTCGTCTCCCAGTTCACGATGAAATCGGGATACCCGCGGTACTTGCGCGAGCCGTCGGCGTTCACGAACGCGGGAAACTTGAGGCGCCCCGCGAGCTCCACCAGAACTTCCTGGAAGGGCTTGCAATCGCCCTTGGGGGCAACGACCGGCACGCGCACCGCGTCCGTCGGGCCGTCGAACTCCGAGATCGGTCGGTCGAGCATCGACATCACGTCATGGCGCTCGAGGTACGTCGTATCGGGAAGCACGAGGTCGGCGAACGCCGTCATCTCCGACTGGAAGGCGTCGCATACGACAAGGAACGGGATCTTGTACTCGCCGCTCGCGTCCTTGTCGTTGAGCATCCGGCGCACTTCTCCCGTGTTCATGGTCGAGTTCCATGCCATGTTCGCCATGAAGATCATCAGCGTGTCGAGGCGATAGGGATCGCCGCGCCAGGCATTGGTGATCACGGTGTGCATGAGGCCATGGACGGCGAGTGGGTATTCCCACGAGAAGGCCTTGTCGATGCGCACCGGCTGCCCCGCTTCGTCGATGAAGAGGTCCTCGGGCGAGGCGGGCCAGCCCAATGGTGTTGCCGGGAGAGGCGTGTTCGGCTTCACCGCGCCGGCACAATTGGGTGTCTTGTTGCTCGGCGGGATTGCACGCGGGTAGGGCGCCTTGTGGCGGAAGCCGCCCGGTCGGTCGATCGTGCCCAGGATCGACATGAGGACCGCGAGCGCGCGGATGGTCTGGAAGCCGTTGGAGTGCGCCGCCAGGCCTCGCATCGCGTGGAAGGCGACCGGCCGGCCCGTGACCGAAGCGTGCTCCACGCCCCAGCAGTCGGTCCACGCGATCGGCAGCTCGAACGCCTGGTCGCGCGCGGTGATGCCCATCTCGCGGGCGAGGCGCCGGATCGTCTCTGCGGGGATCCCCGTGATCTCGGCGGCCCATTCGGGCGTGTTATCGCGCACGCGCTCCTCGAGCAACTGGAACGCGGGCTTGACCGGCGTGCCGTCGTCGAGCGTGAAGGAGCCGCGGATCTCGGCTTCAGCGCCGGGCGCGTGGCTCGCCACGGGCTTGCCCGTGGCGTGGTCCCACCACAGGTGGTTCTCCGGGTACAAGGGATTGACTTCGGGGCTCGCCGCGTCGAGCGCAGGCAGGCCGTGGCGCGCACTGGTCTGCGCGAGATCCACGAGGAAACCCGCGTTGGTGTAACGCGCCAAGAACTCCCTGTCATAGAGCCCGGTGGCAATGAGCTCGTGAATCAACGCGAGCAACAACGCGCCGTCCGTGCCCGGACGGATAGGGATCCATTCGTCGGCGATCGCGGAGTAGCCGGTGCGGATCGGATTGATGGAGATGAAGCGCCCGCCCGCGCGCTTGAACTTCGAGATTGCGATCTTCAGGGGATTCGAGTGATGGTCCTCGGCCGTGCCGATCATCACGAAGAGCTTCGCCGAATCGAGATCGGGACCCCCGAACTCCCAGAACGACCCGCCGATGGTGTAGATCATCCCGGCGGCCATGTTGACCGAGCAGAAACCTCCATGAGCCGCGTAGTTGGGCGTGCCGAACTGGCGCGCGAAAAGACCGGTCAGCGCCTGCATCTGGTCGCGGCCGGTAAAGAGCGCGAACTTTTTCGGGTCCGTCGACCGGATTTTCGCGAGGCGCTCTTCCAGCATCGCGAACGCCTCGTCCCACGAGATCGGCTCGAATTCCGCCGCGCCGCGCTCGGCCCCGCGCTTGCGCCGAAGCGGGCGCGTAAGCCGTGCAGGGGAGTGCTGTTTCATGATCCCGGAGGCGCCCTTGGCGCAGATCACGCCGCGGTTGATCGGGTGCTCGGGATTTCCGTCGATGTAGCGAACCTCGCCGTCGCGCAGATGCACGCGGATGCCGCAGCGGCACGCGCACATGTAGCAGGTAGTCGTCTTGACGTCCGCGTACCGCGTCATGGGGGGCGGCCGGGGTGGCGGTACCCGGAAATATTAGCGATGCCTGATATTAGCAGCGTTGAAACATCAGGCGAAGCGGGCGAGCATTTCGGCCACCCTCTTGGCGTTCCGGGCCCGTGCCGGCGCTCCCCCAGGCATTTCCACCCGGATCATGCACGACACCATCTCGTAGAAGGCGCGATCCAGGGCCCTGCGCGCCGCGGCGAGCTGCAGGGCGATATCCTCGCACTCCTCATCCCGGTCGACCATGCGGCGAATGGCGCGCACCTGGCCCTCGGCACGGGCAAGACGCGCCACCATGGCCTTCTTCGCGACGGGATCGTGCAGGGTGGAGCGCGCCATGGCTCGGTCTCGTGAAAGTCGACGGCCGATCGTATACCAGCCAGGGTATTAGAGCCAGTAAGCGGTACCGTACGGCTCCGGCGCGCCGAATCGCCCTCGCTCTTGCTTCCTCCATTAGAAAAGTTGCATATACCAGGGGAGAGTATTAGCATGCCTCGATAGGGAGGTGACCATGGGAGACAACGCGGTTTCCGCGCTTGCTGATACACAGCTACTCGACCGGCTCGTGCGCGAGCGCGTCGACGCGATCCTGGACGAGCGGCTCGAAGCGAAGCTCGCCGAGCTTCGCGGCTCGAAGCAACCGTCGATGACGATCATCGCCACCAAGGGCACCCTCGACTGGGCATACCCGCCATTCATTCTCTCCTCCACCGCGGCAGCGCTCGGCTGGAACGTATCGATTTTTTTCACGTTCTACGGCCTGGAGCTGCTGAAGAAAGACCTCTCGGCCCTGCAGGTGAGCCCCCTCGGCAATCCCGCGATGCCGATGAAGATGCCCTTCGGCCCGGACTGGTTCAAGTCGATCCGCTGGAACATCCCCAACGCCATGCAGTCGATCGTGCCGGGCTTCGAGGCTTTCGCGACCTCCATGATGAAGAAGACCATCAGCAGCAAGGGCGTCGCTCCCGTCGAGGAGTTGCGGCAGGCGTGTGTCGAGTCCGACGTGAACCTCATCGGCTGCCAGATGACCGTTGACCTCTTCGGCTATGCGAAGTCCGATTTCATCGCCGAGGTCAAGGACTATTGCGGGGCCGCGACCTTCCTGCCGATGGCGCGGGACGCGGATGTGAGCCTGTTCATCTAGGAGGAGAGAAAATGAAAATGAAAAACCTGGCGCTCGCGCTCGCCGTCGGCGCCCCATTCGCTGTGCACGCTACCGACGGCTACTTTTCGCACGGCTACGGGATGCAGGCCAAGGGAATGGGAGGCGCGGCGGCGGCCGTCGCCGAGTCCGCCTTCGGCGCCGCGACCAACCCGGCGACGATGGCTTTCGCGGGGAACCGCTTCGAGATCGGGGCCGACCTGTTCAGCCCGTGGCGCAAGGCGCACAGGACGGGAAGCCCCCCCATGGTGGGCCTCGACGCGGCGTCCGAGAGCGGCAGCAACTATTTCCTGATCCCGGAGCTCGCTTACAATCGCATGGCCTCGCCCAACATGTCGTGGGGCGTCACGGTTTATGGCAACGGCGGCATGAACACCAACTATCCCGGCGGCGAGATTCCGGGGCAGAGCGCGTGCGCGCAGTTCAACCCGGGGCCGGCGAGCTATAACCTCCTTTGCGGCAGCGGCCGGCTCGGCGTCGATCTGTCCCAGCTCATCATCGCGCCGAGCGCGGCGTGGCAATTCGCACCCGGCCACGCGTTGGGTGTCGCTCCGCTTTTCGCCTACCAGCGCTTCAAGGCCGAGGGCCTGCAGGCCTTCGACAATCCCGGCTTTTCCTCGAGCCCCGGAAACGTCACCAATCGCGGCTACGACAGCTCGACCGGCTACGGAGTGCGCGTGGGTTACTACGGGCGCCTGTCGCCGCAGATCGCCGTGGGCGCCTCCTATGCGACGAGGATGCGCATGGGTGAGTTCGACAAGTACAAGGGGCTATTCGCCGAGCAGGGTGGCTTCGACATCCCCTCGCATTGGAGCGTGGGCCTGGCGTTGCACGGCTCGCCCGACTGGATGGTCACCGCGGATTACGCCCGCATCAACTATACCGACTCGAAATCGGTGAGTAATTCGAGCTCCCTGTTGCTCCAATGCATGGGCGGCAACGCGTCCGCCTGTCTCGGCGGATCGAACGGAGGGGGCTTCGGATGGCGCGACGTCGATGTCTGGAAGCTGGGCGTGCAGTGGCGGGCGAGCAACGACCTCACCCTGCGAGCGGGCTACAACGTGACGGACAATCCGATTGCCCCAGCGGACGTCACCATTAACATCCTTGCGCCCGGCGTGGTTCGCCAGCACCTCACCTTGGGCGCCACGTGGAAGCTCGATGCCGACAGCGCCGTCACGGGCGCGTTCGCGTACGTTCTGAGTAATGACGTGCAAGGGGCGAGCTTTTTCAACAACTTCGCTCCGGGCCTTGCCCTGCAGGAGAAGATCGAGATGTACGAGTACTCGATCGGGGTGCAGTACTCGCGGCGGTTCTGACGCGCCTCGCCGAGGGGGTCGCTCGGAGGCACGTTCCGCCCAACCCGGGAAGGGCGCCTACTATCACGCTCGTCCGCTCGTCCGCTCGTCCCCTTAGCGCGCGAGCGCGGCAACGATCTCTGCGAAGGTGCGCGACACCGATCCCGCCGCCACCGGCTGTCCGAGCTGCTTCTCGAGCTGCGAGGCTGAGAACACGCCTCGCACTACCTGGCGCCCGTCGGGGCCGTCCTCGACTGCCATCGCGTGCTGCCGGCCGGCGTGTCTGAGCGTCTCGAGGACGTGGCCGTGCCGGATCGTCAAGCGTGACGCGCGGCGCGGCTTCAACGAGCGGCTGTCGCACGACCGTGCCGGCGCGCATCGGCTGCGAAGGAATCGGCGCGCAGCCTCGCCCCGGGTGGGCGTTGACCGGAGCTCAGTTCACTCCGAGATGCGCCTTCATGAACCTGGTGGCGCGCTGCAGGGAGTCCATGGTCGCAATGTCGTCGGCGAGCGTGCGCACGTCGCGCGGACGGAAATCGAATCCGCGCCCGACTCCCGGATAGACGATCACGCGTGCGTCGCGCTTCTTCTGGCGCAGCGACTCGATGCCGGCGAGAATCGGCCGGTAGCGCTGGTATTGCTCGTGCTCCCCGAAGAACACGAGCACGGGCACGCGCAACTCCTCCACCTCGGGAGCGTACTGGTAGACCTGCATCGCCTCGGGCGCCTCGGGATGCTGCCAGTGCGGGTAGTACGAGACATAGCACGCGGTCTTCGCCTGGCGCGCCTTCGTCACCAGCGCCTTCAGCGCGTAATAGCCACCGCGCGTGTGAGACACGACACAAGTCTTGGATTGCCCGCCGGCTTCCGGCAGGGCGAGCGCGTAGTCGATGGCGGCCGCCGCATCGTCCTCCAAGGCCGGATCGTGCCGGATCGGGAATTGTTCGATGAAACGCCCGCTGTAGAGATCGGGCGCGACCACGGTGAAGCCGCGAGCCGCCAGGCGGATCGGGACGAGCCGGGTCACCTCGTCGACGCCTCGCCGTCCGTGCAAGAAAACGATTACAGGGAAGGGGCCCGGCGCCTGCGGCGCGTGAATTTCGACCGGGACATCGGCGTCACCGCTGCGAAAGGCGCCAGGGCGCGAGCGCACCTCGTGATTGGCCGGCGCCGGCATCTTGCCGCGTTCCCACCAATCGGCATCCCACCACAACTTGTCCTCGTCCTGAGGCAGCCGGCCTGTTTTCCAGGGCTCGTGCGTTGCCCCCGCCGGAGAGGCGAGCAGGGCAAGGCAGAGAACCGCCGCGCCGCGGCTAGCTGCCGGCCGCATGGCTCTCAGCGGCCTGCATTGCGACGAGCCGTTCCTTGGCGAACTGCACGAAGCTGTTGACGAGCCGGGAATGCAGCCTTTCCTTCGGATAGACCACCGACAGATAGCGGGTCAGGCGCGGCGACAGCGGGACCCGGACCAGCTCGCCCAGGCGAGTCTCCTTGACCACCGTCGCACGGGACATGATGGCGTACCCCAGGCCCGTTGCCACCAGCCCTTTCAGCGCTTCGGGGCTGCCGGCTTCCATCACGACCTGAAGCGCGTCCGGCGCAATGCCGGCCTTCTGCAGGTAGTGGTCGATGACCTCACGCGTTCCCGATCCCGGCTCGCGGCTGATGTACGCGTGTTCTGTGAGCGACTTCGGCGTGACGCATTCCTGCTTGGCCAAAGCGTGCGTGGGCGCGCACACGACTTGAAGCTCGTCCTCGCAGCACACGTCGGTCACGAGCGAGGGAAGGTGCGAGTCGCCTTCGATGAAGCCGAGATCGAGGCTTCGTTCCGCGGTTCGGCCCTGGACGGCCTCCGAATTGGCGACGAAAAGCCGGGGCACCACGGCCGAGTGCAGCGCCTTGAACTCGCCGAGGATTCGCGGCAGCAGGAAATCGGCTAGCGTCGTGCTCGCGCCGATGAGCAGCGGGCCGGCCATGTTGCCGCTCAGGTCTTTCAAGCGTGCGTCGAGTTCGGCCGAAAGCGTGAGAATTCGCTCGGCGTAATCCAGCGCGATCGCTCCGGCGGGGGTGAGCGAGATGCTCCCGTGCGCACGGTCAAAGAGCCGCATGCTGAAGTGCTCCTCGAGCTGCCTGATCTGGAAGGTCACCGCCGGCTGCGTCATGAATAGCGCCTCGGCCGCCTTGGTGAACGAGAGGTGCTTCGCGACCGCGTGGAAGACCTGAAGGCGTCGGTCCGCCATAAATTCGAGAATCCGCAGGAAAACTTATTCAACCATAAACCGGGCCATCCATAAAGCAGCTGCTGAGGCGCCAGCGACAACCGGGCCTTGACGCCAAACCCTTGCGGAGCAGCGACCTTCCTGGGTTATGGAATGGCAATTGGGATTGCCGGCCCCGGGGCGACTGGCGTGCCGGCGACTACTCGGTTGCGCCCCTCTCGCTTTGCGCGATACAGATTCTCATCCGTGGTCTGGACCAGCTTGTCCATGCTGTCTACCCGATCGTCGAGACTTGCCACGCCAATGCTGGCTGTCACAGCAATCTCGCGCATCCCGCGAGGATCGTTGGATAAACTGAAACCGTGGGACTGAATTCGCCTGCAAACCCTCTCTGCGACGTCAATGGCGCCCGAGAGGGGTGTGTGTGGAGTTATCACCAAGAACTCCTCGCCTCCAAAGCGAGCCAAGGTGTCCGATTCGCGAAGTGCCCCGGCCACCACCTGTCCGAGGGAGATCAGCAGCTGATCGCCCCCCTGGTGCCCATGGCTGTCGTTTATCCGCTTGAAGTGATCGAGGTCCAGCAACAATATCGAAAGTGGCAGGCGATGTCTGCGTGCTCTCGCAATCTCTTCAACCAGGCGGATATCGAGATATCGCCGGTTGAATACTCCGGTCAGGGGATCGGTGCACGCTTCTCGCTCAAGGAGAGTGATGCGCAGCAGTTCTAGAGCGGTGCGCAACGAAAGGTTCGCGGCAAGAAACACGAAACATGCGCCGAAGAAGAACACGACTGCAGTCGTCCCATCAGCCGCCAAACGGGGACCAGGGACCCGGCGAGTAGGCGATGCGGCTTTGCGGCGGGATTTCCCCGGGGCGTTAGTCGTTCGTGTCGGGCCCGCCCTGCCAGAGCATGTCGTATCCGAGCTCCTGGCTGTCCCTGCACATGGCCACCAGCGCGGAAAACCTGTCCTTGAAATCCTTGTCGGCATGAGATCGTTCGTGCTCTTCGAACGAGCGCCAATAAGTCACGATCGCGACGTGGTCGTCGGCCGATTGAACTCCGCCCAGCGAGCCCTCCTCCGAGACAAAGCCCGAGAACTTGAACACCTGGCCGCCGCAGAAACCGCCCTTGTCTCCCCCGTAGGCATTCTTGACGACGTTGCACATCTCACCGATGGCGAGCTCGACGTCATCCATGGCGACCCCCGGTTTCAGCTTGACGGTGTTGAACAACATCTTTGCCCCGAAAGGGATTGCGAGTGACTCGAACATGGTTTTCTCCGATCCATTGAAGCGCCACACCCGATGGTATCGCCTCGGGGACTTGCCGGAGCCGGGCGACAGCGGGTCAGTGCGTCAGTCCAGTCTCGCACAATGGACCCAAAGGTCCGCGGCGAGTTCCTGCCTGCGGTCCAGCGCCTCGCTTCATGCCGAGGGTCTCCCGCTGCAGAGAATGCCACCGGCGCGCAAGCAATCCGCGCGCGATGGAGTCATGATGGGGCATGGACGAAAAGGAAGCCGGATTCGCCGCGCGCGGCGGGTGGTGGGTGGTCGCCCAAGTGCCTGTCCTGCTCGGCGCGCTTCTGGCGCCGCTGGCCTGGGGAGCCGCGTCTTTCGATCCCCGAAACGCCGTCCAGCTCGCGGGCGCCGCGTTGACGGCCCTGGGAATCCTGCTCGCGATCGCGGGGATCGCGCGGCTGGGACGAAGCCTCACGCCCTTTCCCCGACCGCTTGCGCAGGCCCCGCTGCTGCAATCGGGCGCCTATCGATTCGTCCGGCATCCGATCTATGCCGGCCTCATCGCCGCGAGCCTCGGCTGGTCCCTGTCGTGGTTGAGCCTTCCGGGGATGGTCTTCTGCGCCGTCGTCTTGCTGTTCTTCGATCGCAAGAGCGCGTTCGAGGAGCAGTTCCTGCGTGTGCGCCATCCGGAGTATCACGGCTACATGCGGCGCGTTCGCAAGCTGATCCCCTGGGTCTACTGAACAGCCGCGCCGCTCGGTGCATTCGCCGGAGATTCTCCAGCGCCTTGCCTGCATCGAGCCCAGGATGTCCGAGCCGTCTATCATTTCAGCCAGGGACTCGAGCAGGCGTCGCGAGGACTCGAGTTCATACGTAATCACCTCGAAGCCGATTCCAAGTCGCGAATCGTGGTGGTGGCGCATGCGGCCGGCGTCGACTTTCTGATGTCAATTCCTGTTCGAGGTGGGCTTCGTGCCCTCCGGCGTCGCCGAAATCGCCCGCCTGCAGAGGCGTGAGGGATACGCCTACCTCAAGCCCTGATCGCCGGATGAAGAATTAACTGAACGAGCCGCTCTTGCCGGCGGCATGACCGGATTCACCGGCGATTCAGATGCTGCAGCGCCTTGCCTGCATCGAGCACGCCGCGCACGGCGTCCACGGCGCCCTTCAGGGAAGCATGCCGCCCGAGGTGCCACAGGCACAACGCCGCGCCATAGGCCAAGCTGTCGCGTGTCGGGCCCGGCTGCCCGCCGAGCGCTGCCAAGCCGCTCTCGGCCGCGGCTTTCGCGACCGCGTCATGGTCAATCGACCCTTCGCCATGCTCGCCACCATTCCCGTCGTCCGCGGCCCCCCCGGGAAGCCGCGCGGCGCGCACCGTATGGTGGATGTCCAGATCCGCGGGCTTGAAATCCGCGGGCTCTTCTTCGCCACCGCCTTGGTATCGGAACGCCTTACCCGCCTGGCACAACGAAGGAATCACGCCACCTTCGACGCCGCGCACGATCAACGCGGAGTCGAAGCCGGCGTGGCGCGCGAGGAGGGCGTAGACGCGCGAGTAGGGCTTGTGCACGTAGCCGGTGACGAGGTGCGTTTTCACCCGCCCGCGCACCGGGCCGGCGAGCACTTCCGTGGTGGTGATGGCAGGCCGCTTCACGATGAGCTCGCGCAGCGAAGCGAGATCGTGGAGCTTGGGGCAGAACGTCCTCTGGTCGATGTAGGCCCAGCCGATGCGCGGGTCTCCCAGGTGGGCGGCGGCTTCTTCGGTCCCGAGGTCCACCGCCAGGCCGGCGGCGCGCAGCACCTGCCGGTGCGTGACGCCGTACTTGGGACCCATGCGTTCGACTCCGTGAGAGACGACCGCGACGCCGCAGGCCGCGAGCACCGCCGGCAGGAACGGCGAGGCCGGCAACGTCCGTATGAAGCCATCGTAAGGGTCGGCGATATCGACGACCTCGTCCACGCTGGCGGTGGCGCGGTGCGTGGCCTCCCGGATGGCTTCGAGTATTCCGCGGTTCTCCTCATCCGTCTCGCGTTTCATGCGCAGCGCGATCAGGAATATCCCCGCCTGCACCGCATCCACCTGGCCATCGAGCACGGCGCGCATTCCGGCGCACGCCTCCTCGCGCGAGATATCCTTGCTCAACTCCGGGCCGGTGGCGATGCGCTTCAGGATGGAGTGCATCAGCGCCTTCGGATCGGTGGGGATCGCCCGCTCGGCGGTGCTCATGGAACCCCCTGCTCGGGCAGGCCGACCAGAATCCGGTCGCCTTCCTGCCGCACCGGATAGGTCCGGAGGCTCTCTTCGGCGGGCTCCTCGAGCGCCTCGCCGGTGCAAATGTTGAAGCGGCTGCCGTGCAACGGACATTTGACCAATGCCCCCTGCAGGAAACCCGTCGACAGTGATGCATCCTCGTGAGTGCACGTGTCGTCGGCGGCGCAGATGCGGCCCTCCACGTTCGCGAGCATTATCCGCCGGCCTCCGATATCGACCCGCCTCATGGTTCCCGGCTGGAGCTCGCCGGCCTTACCGGCATCGATGAAGCGCTCGGACATGGTGCCTCCAATCAGGGGTTGCGCCGATGGGGGGCCGCGGGCTCGAACCATTTGAGCCGTTCGCGCAGCCTGACCACCTCGCCGACGATGATGAGCGTCGGCGCCTTTACGTCGCTCTTCTGCACGATGCCCGGCAGCGTAGCCAGGGTGCCCGTCAGCACCCGTTGCTGCGGAGTGGTGCCCTGCTGGATGAGAGCGGCTGGAGTGGCCTCCGGCAGGCCGTGCTCCGCCAACTGGCGACACAGGATGTCGATGCCGAGCAGGCCCATGTAGAACACGACGGTCTGGCGCGGCTGCGCGAGCGCTGGCCAGTTGAGGTTCATGCTGCCGTCCTGCAGGTGCCCGGTGACGAACACGACCGATTGCGAGTAGTCCCGGTGTGTGAGAGGAATTCCGGCGTACGCGGCGCAACCTGCGGCGGCCGTGATCCCCGGCACTACCTGGAAGGGAATGCCTTCGGCCGCAAGCGTGTCGATCTCCTCGCCGCCGCGGCCGAAGATGAACGGGTCGCCGCCCTTGAGCCGCACGACGCGCTTGCCCTGCCGCGCCAGGCGCACCAGCAAATGGTTGATGTCCTCCTGGGGCAGCGCATGTTTCGCGCGTTCCTTGCCGGCGTAGATGCGCTCGGCCTCGAGCCGCACGAGGTCGAGGATCGGGCGCGACACCAGTCGGTCGTACACGACGACGTCGGCCTGCTGCATGAGGCGCAGAGCGCGGAAGGTGAGCAGATCGGGGTCACCTGGCCCCGCGCCGATCAGCGCGACCTCGCCGCCGGTGAAGGCGAGGCGCGGGTCGTCGAGCGCCCGCTGAAGGGCATCGCGGGCCTCGTCTTCCCGGCCGCTCAAGACGAGCTCGCCGATCGGGCCCTGCAGGGTCCATTCCCAGAAACGGCGCCGCTCCGGGGCATTGAATCGCGCCTTGACCGGACCGCGGAACGACGCGGCGAGCGCCGCGAGCCGTCCATAGCCGGCCGGGATGAGGCTCTCCAGCCGCGCGCGCAGCAGGCGCGCCAGCACCGGAGAGGCGCCGCCACTCGAAACCGCCACGATGAGGGGCGCGCGTTCGATGATGGAGGGCATGATGAAGGAGCACAACGCCGGCTGGTCGACCACGTTCACCGGGATGCTCCGCGACCTGGCCGCAGCGGCGACGGCGCTGTTCACGGCCTGGTCGTCCGTGGCTGCGATGGCGATTGTGAATCCCTCCAAGTCCCGCGGCTCGAAGCTCGTCGCACGGTGTGCAATCCGGGCCGCGGCAAGATCCGCATCGAACGCCGCGCTCAGCGTCGGCGCCAGCACTGTGACGCGCGCGCCGGCACGCAGCAGCTGCGCGCACTTGCGCGCCGCGACCTCGCCGCCGCCCACCACCAGGCAAGGCTGTTCGCGGATGTCGAGAAAGATCGGCAGAAAATCCATCGAATCCCAGGTTGGTGCCTCGAGCATGAGTCCTCGATATGATAGATTCAAACACGATCGAATCCCATCGGAAGGCGCGTGCCCCGGCTTCTCACGTTGTCGCGCGCCGCGCGCCTGGTCGGCATTCGGCGCGGCGCGCTTCAGAGCAAGATCAGGAGCGGTGAGCTTGCCACCTTCGAGGGAATGGTGGCGGCGGAAGACCTCTTGCGCGCCTATCCGGAGATCAAGCTGGAGGAAGATGGCGCACTCGAGCGTCTCGAGCGCATCAAGGAAGCCGCTTTCGGCCAGCGCGTGCGGGAACGGGTTCTGCCCAGCGCCGAGGTGTTGGTTGCGCGGTTAACCGAGCTGAGCACGGACCTCGCGCGGGTTCAGGGGCGCTCGGACGCCTATCGCGCGACCCTGGATGAGGTCTGCGGTAGGCTGCGCGCTATGGCCGGCGGCCCGGCGCCGCCGGAATCGGCCGCCGCCTTGCTTGCCTGGCTAAGGCGCAGCCTGGAAGTCGCGCAGAATTGCGAGAACCCGCCGGCCCTGCTGGTGCAAGACCGGTTCATGAGGATCATGACGGCGCACGTTCAGATCAGGCCGAGCGGCCACGAGTTTTTCGTCGAGGGGGGCGATAGCCTCCTCGAGGCGGCCTTGCGCGCGGGGCTCGCCCTGGATTACGGCTGCAGCGTCGGAAGCTGCGGAAAATGCAAGGCGAAAATCGTGGCCGGACAAGTGCAAAAGACACGCCATTCGGACTACGCGCTGACCGCCGCCGAGAAGAGCGCCGGCGTCGTCCTCATGTGCTGCAACACTGCCGCGGTGGATCTGGTGATCGAGGCTCGCGAAGCGCACGGCGCGGCCGACATGCCGCTGCAGATGATCGATGCCAGGGTCAAGTCGGTGACCGCGCTCGGCGACGAGATGCGGCTGCTGCATCTGCAGACGCCGCGCACGAATCGATTGCGGTTCCTTGCCGGCCAGTCCGCGTCGCTTTCAATGCCCGATGGAATCGCCGCGGCCTACCCCGTGGCGAGCTGCCCCTGCGACGACCGCAACCTGCAATTCCATATCCGTCGACGCGACGGTGATGCTTTCAGCGAGCGCGTGTTCGCGGGGCTGAAGGGCGTCGAAACGATAGGCGTGGACGGGCCCCGCGGGGAATTCGTTCTCAACGAAGAATCGCATCGCCCGCTTGTCTTCATCGCCGGTGAGTCCGGCTTCCCCCCCATTAAAAGCCTGATTGAGCACGCCATGGCGCTCGATATGGCGGAAATGCTGCATCTGTACTGGATCGCCTCCGGCAAGAGCGGCCATTACCTCGATAATCTCTGCCGCTCCTGGAGCGAGGCCCTGGACAACTTCCACTACGTCCCGTTGATCACCGGCGGCGGTTTGTCGAACGAGGCGGTTGCGCACCGTGGGTTGCGCCGCGTGCTCCAGGATCATCCCCGGCTGGGCGAGTGCGATGTCTACGTCGCAGGCCCCAGGACGATGGCGAGCGCTGCCGAGCAGCTGTTGCTCGATCAAGGCCTGCCGCGCTCGCAGCTGACCCTCAGCTGCCTTGAGACTTGAGCCACCGGTTCGGGCGCCGCGGGCCGGGCTCCTCGGATGCCGTTTACTGAGCCCGATTTTTTCGGTGTTTTCCGAGGCCATGCTCGGCCGCGGTCACGGCAGCCTCGACGCGCGAGCGCATCCCGAGCTTGCGCAGGATCGCCTTGACGTGCAGCTTTACGGTGCCGTCCGTGATGTCGAGGGCTCGAGCGATCATCTTGTTGCTGAAACCCCCGGCGAGATGCTCCAGGATCTCCAGCTCACGGGGCGTGAGATCGGAGAAAGGTGTGGCCGGCAGCGGTTCTTGCGGAGTCGCGCCGGTGCTGCCGCGCACGAGCTGCGCAAGACTTCCGACCATTTCCCGGGCCACCACGCTGTTCCCGAGAAGCGCCGCCTCGAGCGCGGGTACCAACTCCTCGGGCTCGATATCCTTCAGCAGGTAGCCTTGCGCGCCGGCGCGCAGCGCCGCACCCAGGTCGGCGTCCTCGCGGCTCATGGTGAGCATCACGACCGGGGTGTTGACGCCGCTTTCGCGCAGTTGCTGCAAGGTTTCGATGCCGGTCAGGCCCGGCATCTTGATGTCCAGCAGGATGATGTCTGAGGAAAGCTCGAGAGCCCGCCGCACGCCCTCCTTTCCCGAGCTGACCGAGGCGACCACCTGGACGCCACGACTTTCCAGCAGTTCCTCGATGCCCTTGCGCACGAGCGCGTGGTCGTCGATCAGCAGCACCCTCACGTCAGGTTTGCTCCGAAGTCGAGGACACGGGGAGGGGCGGCGAGTTGAACATCAACACGATGCGCGTGCCCTCGCCGGGCTCGCTCTCGATCACGATCTGGCCGGGAAGCCGCTCGGTGCGTTGCCGCATGATGGCGAGCCCCGCGTGCTCGCCGGGCATTCCCGCGGGAGTTTCGACCATGCCCAAGCCGTCGTCCTCGATGAGCACCGTGTAGAGGTCGCTCTCGTTGTTGAGCATTATGCGCACGTTATGCGCGCCACTGTGCCTGCGGATGTTGGTGAGCGCCTCCTGGATGATGTAGTAGACCTGGATTTCCTGGGCCGGGGTGAGCGCGAGCGTCTGGCACTCGTTCTGGAAGAACACCGCGATTCCGGTCTCGCGGCGGAAGCGCTCGACCAGGCTGGCGACGGCCTGTGCCAGCCCGGAATCGTCGATTTTCAACCGGTAGTTGGCGAGCAGGTAGCGCAGGTCGTCGTTGGCCTGGGTCATCGCGCGTTGCAGGCCCTTGGCTTCGTACTGGGCGCCGCCGACGTCTCCGCGCGCCAGCGACTCGCCGAGCATGACGAGCTGCAGCCGCATGCCGATCAGCGACTGGGCGAGCGAGTCGTGCAGCTCGTTGCCGATGATGTTGCGCTCCTCCATGATCGCCAGGCGGCGTGCTTCGCCCTCCAGGCGCGCCTTTTCGATCGCGAGGCCGAGATGGCGTCCGACGCTCACCAGCAGTTCGGGCATGTCTTCGCCCATCGCCGCGAGCCGATGGTCGAGGAACAGGTTGTAGACGCCCAGGATGCGGTCCTGGTACTGCACCGGAACCACGACCAGCTCGGTGCAATCGGGCTCGAGCATCGCCCGGCCGATCAGCCGGGCGCACAGGGAGGTCCCGCTCTGGATTCGCAGGCCGGCCCCGCTGGAGGCCCATCCGCAGGGGCAGCCGCCCGCGGGCATCACGTGGTCGCGCTCGACCACTTCCGGAGCGAGGCCGCGGCTCGCGACAAGGCGGGTGTGGCCGTCCCGGGTGGCGAGCCGCACGCTCGCCGCGCGCGCGTCCGCCAGTTCGATCAACGTGTCGAGGAAACCGTCGAGGAGGTGTTCGAGACTGCCGGGCTGGCTGAGGCTGATCGCCACTTCGTACAGGGTGTCGAGCGACTGGGTTTTGCGCGCGAGGCGCTCGGCCTGAGTCGGGGAAAGCGGCACTGTCGATCCCGCCGGCGCGACGTCATCGGTCTTCGCGCGGGGTTTTGGGGGGAGGGGCTCGGGCATTCGGGGCTGCCGTGAAACGAGGCGGCAGAGAAGGGAGGCGGGAGGCCAGACTACCGCCCGGGCGCCATCGGCGTCCAGTTGCGGGCATCAGCCTGTCGGTTTGGGCGGCTTGTGCGAGGGATCGTTGGGATTGATGAAGATGAAGCGCTTCTCGCCCGGATTGATCTCGACGTAGTCGAGGGTCGCGCCGGTCAGGAGCTCCGCGCTGCCGGGGGCGATCAATATCCTGATGTCGCCCGCGACCACCTGCATGTCTTCGTCGGCCTTGTCGTCGAAACCCAGGCCGTACTCGATCGTGCCCTTGTCATCGAGGCGCGCGGCCAGCCGCAGGCAAGCGTCCTTGAGATCGGTCTGTCGGGCGGACTGCAGGATCTGCTCGGCGGCGTGCGGGGTGATGGTGATCATGATGGTTCCTTCGGCGTGCTGCGCTCAGCCGGTGCTCCAGGCGCGGGGCTTGCGCATGCCGGCGATCTTGCAGGCCTGCTTGACATAGCCGTAGGGGAAAAGCCGGAAGAGCTCGTTTCGATCGGCTCCGCGGGTCTGGGCGAGGTGCTTCAGGACAAACCGGGCATCCGGCGCGATGTGACGCTGATTGAACAGCTCCCGCATGAATCGAATCACGTCCCAGTGCTCGTCGGTGAGAGCGATGCCCTCCCGGCGCGCCAGCTCCCTGGCGACCTCCTCGTTCCAGTCATCGGGATCGGTCAAGTAGCCTTCGTCGTCGACCGGCACGGGCATTCTTGCATCTTCAGGCGGCATGCTTGCAGCTTCGGATGAAATCGACGAAGCGCCGCGCCCAGGGGTTGGCGGCGATGTCGCGCAGGTGGGCGTATGACGCGAGGACATTCCGGTGCACGATGCCGTCGTGGCGGCCGTCGATGCCGTGCCCACGCTCGACCTCATAGGCGAACTGCGTGCCGGAGGGAAGGTTTTCGACACTCGAATAGTGAAACTCATGTGCACGGAGCGGCTGCATGCGCGTAACGGCGGACGCCACCGGCCACGGACTGAACCCGGTTTCGCGCAGGTGCACGTAGCCCCGGCCGATGGGTCGAGCGTGCATGACGATGTCCGCGGGAATCGCACCGACCATCTCCGCGCGGCGCCCGTTCCACTCGATGCCGCGCGCGAGGTACATGAGTCCACCGCACTCGGCGTAGGCCGGCAGTCCCGAATCGATCGCCGTGCGTATGTCGGCGCGCAATTGCGAGTTCGCGGCAAGGGCATCCATGTGCGACTCCGGGAACCCACCTCCGATGAACAGGCCGTCCATCGGCGGCAGACGCCGGTCGCGCAGGGTGTCGAACGGCACGAGATCCGCGCCCGCGTCGCGCAGCGCGTCGAGGTCGCCCGGATAGTAAAAGCCGAATGCCGCGTCTCGCGCGATCCCCACGCGTGTGGGCGGGCCGCCTGCGGGGGCCGCGTCGTCGCGGGCAGGGGTTTGAGCGCCGGGCAGGGGCGGCGCCGCGCGCGCGATCTCGAGCAGGTGATCGAGGTCTACCTGGGCGGCGACCAGCGCCGCGATCTCATCCACTCTCGCGCGGGCGGCCTCGGCCTCGTTGCTCGGGACGAGGCCAAGGTGGCGCTCCACGATGGTCATGCGCTCGTCGCGCTGCACGGCTCCGAGCACCGGAACGTCGGTGTAGTGGGCGATGACGGCGCGCAGCTTCGCCTCGTGACGGGAGCCGCCGAGCTGATTCAGGATCACGCCGGCGATCCGGACATGCCGGTCGAACGCCTGATATCCGAGGATGAGCGGTGCGATGCCGCGCGTCATGCCGCGCGCGTCGATGACCAGCACCACGGGGGCGCCGATCATCGCGGCGAGCGCGGCGTTGCTGTTGCCGCCGTGGAGGTCGAGGCCGTCGTAAAGGCCCTTGTTGCCCTCCACGAGGCCGAGCGAGGCGCCGCGCATGCGCCGCACGAACTCGGCACGGATCTCCGCCGGGTCGCTCAGGTAGGGATCGAGGTTGTAGCAAGGCCGCGCGGCGGCCAGCCCGAGCCACAGCGGATCGATGTAATCCGGGCCCTTCTTGAATGGCTGGATGACCTCGCCGCGCGCGCGCAAGGCGGCACACAGGCCGATGCACACGGTGGTCTTGCCCGAGGACTTGTGCGCGGCGGAGACGAGCAGCCGGTTCACGGCGCTGGATCGACGTCGCCGTCCGCCATGCCGAGCGGCAGGAACGCCAGCGCCTTGAGCGCCACCATGGTGAGCGCCAGCGCGAGCGCCGTCCCGCCCACACCGAGTGCGATTTCCGGCAGGCTGGGCGTGTATTCGGCGACCACGCCGTCGAAGAAGCTGCTTGCGACGTCCTTGTCGGGAAACATCATCTGCGGATAGGCCTGCCCGCCGATGATCAGCACGTAGAGCTGGGCGAAGCCGCCGGCGATCACGCAGACCGCGGCGGCGGCGAGCGTGCCGCGTGTGCGGTGCATTTTGGGGGCGAGCAGCAACAGAAGAGGAACGATTCCGCCGACGAAGACCTGGCCGAACCAGAAGAGCGCGGTGTAGACGCCCCCGTCGAGGAGAATGAAGCGCTCCGCCTCGTGCTGGCGGGCGACATAGAGGTTGGTGAGGTGATGGACTGCGACGAAATAGAGGACTGAGGCGACGAACACTACGAGGAGGCTCCTCAGCCGGTCCAGCACCGCTTCGCCCAGCGCGCGGCCGCTCCCCCGGAACGCCGCCATCAGCACCAGCACGAAGACGGCAAGCCCGAAGGAGAGCGACATCACGATGAACAGCGGCGCGAGCAATGCGCTGTTGTAGGGTTCGCGCGCCACCAGGAAGCCGAAGATCGACCCGGTTCCGGTGGTGAGTACCAAGCGCCAGACAAACGCGAGGAGGCCGGCGCGCTGGCTGTAGCCGTTCATGCGCCGCTCGAACATGGTCCAGAGGTAAAGCGCGACGACGGCGAAAAAGCCGGTGTAGAGGAAGATGTTCCAGGCGAAGATCGACTTGAAGTTGTAGTTCGTCATCGCCACGATCAAACGGTCGGGACGGCCGAGGTCGAGCACCAGCACGCTCAAGCCTCCCGTGAGCAGCGTGAGCGCGAGCAGGCCGGAGAGTCGCGCAAGGGGCTTGTACAGATCGCGCCCGAACACCGAGGCGATCGAAGCGACGTTGAGCGCGCCGGAGGCGGCGACGATCAGGAACACCGCGAACACGTGCGGCGCTCCCCACACGATGCGGTTGCTCATGCCGGTGACGTGGTGGCCGCGGTGCTCCATGTACCAGGCGGCGCCGAGGCCCGCAAGGATCAATGCGCCGAGCACGACGAGCAACATGTAGAAGCCACGGCTGCGGCCCTCGATTTCCCGATAGTGCGCTTGGGGCATGCTATAGCCCCTGGTAGCGAACGCCGGTGTTCAGGGCGAGATCGGCGCGCACTTGGGAGGAAGGTTCGGTCTTCAGGCGCTGGTGGATCGGCGCGGAGGGATCGTTCAGGTCGCCGAATTCCATGGCCTTCCCGCCATCACGGTTGCACGCCTCCACGCAGGCCGGGGTCTCGCCGCGGTCCACCCGGTGAACGCATAAGGTGCAGGACTCCACGGTGCCCTTGCCGCGAGGTACGTCCGCCTTCTGGCCGCTCACCGTCTCGTGGATGAAGGAGCGCGCGCCGTGGGGGCAGGCCATGACGCAGTAGCGGCAGCCGATGCAAGTGTGTTTGTCCACGAGCACGATGCCGTCATCGCGTCTGAATGACGCGCCCGTCGGGCACACGTCCACGCAGGGCGCGTTCTCGCAATGCTGGCACATGTACGGCAGCGTCTGCGCGTGGCCCGTGCGTTTGTCGCGCAGCTTCACCTTTCGGATCCACTGCGCATCGGTCTCGGCCCGGCCGTGGCCGGCCACTCCGTTTTCCTCGTGGCAGGCGGTGACGCACTCGTCGCAATCGGCGCACTTCGTGATGTCGATCAGCAGCCCCCAGCGCTTGAGCGCCGAGGCCGCCTCCTCGGGCGATCGCGCCTGCGCGAGCTCGATCAGCCTCAAGCCCGGCGCGAGCGCGGCCCCCACGGCGGCGGCGGCGCCCCAACCCAGAAACTGGCGGCGGTCCGGGCTCATGGCCTGGCGGCGGCCGGACTCTGTCGCAACGGGGTGTGGCACTCGAAGCAGTCCATGCTCACCGAGGCATAAGCGTGGCAGCTCGAGCAGAAGCCGTCGGTGCCGAGCACGCTGCCGGTGTCGTGGGCGGCATGGCATTCGACGCAGCTCTTGAGGCTGAAGCGTGGCTCGCGGATACCTTGGCGCACGGTACGGTCGCGCTGATGCAGGAGCATGCGCATGTGATCCCGGCGCATTTCCTCGGTCGGCGCGACGCAGGCCCCCGGCTTTTCAATCTTCACGGCCGGCAGCGCGACACGCCCGGCGGGCCTCTCCTCCGCAAGGGCGAGGCCCGCAACAGCGAGCATCACGGCCAGCACGACGGCGAACCGCATCATCTGTCTTTCCGCGAGCCTCAGTGGTCGCCCATGCCCATCTTGATGTAGCCCGTGGGACAGACGTCGGCGCAGATGTGGCAGCCGATGCACAGGTCGTAGTCCGTGTAGACGTAACGGCCCATGGTCGCCTCCGCCTTGGGAGTTCGCTTGACTGCTGTCTGCGGGCAGTAGATGACGCAGTTGTCGCACTCGAAGCACATGCCGCAGCTCATGCACCGCTTTGCCTCGTCCACCGCCTGCTTGTCGGTGAGGCCCACCATGCGCTCGGCGAAATGGCCGAGGACTTCCTCGGCCGAAGGACCGATTTCGGTGCGGTGGATGCGGTCCTGAAGCGGGAAATGTCCGAGGAACAGCTCGTCCGACTGGCAGACTTCCGCAGCGCCCCGGTCCTCATAGTTATGGATCGCGAAGCCCCCTACGCCCTTGCCGTGCTCATCGGTGCCGCGCAGACCGCGATCGATCTCGCGCAGTGCGGGCTCCTCGACTGCCTTGAACGCCTTGGGCTCGAGGTTGACCTCACGCAGCTTGTCGAGCAGGTTGAAGTGGTGAACGTCGACCTTCGGCCGCTTCGCCATCTCCTTCCTGGCGAGGTAGCGGTCGATGCTGTCCGCGGCGATCGACCCCTGGCCGATCACCGTGGTGAGCAGGTGCGGGCGGATGATGTCGCCGCAGGCGAATACGCCCTGATGGTTCGGCACCTGGTAAAACTTGTCGGCCGCGATCAGGCCCTTGCCGTTGTCGAGATCCTCGATGCCGCGCAGATCCCCGGACTGGCCGATGGCGGAGACGATGAGGTCGGCCTCGAGGTCCATCTCGGTGCCCGGCTTCTCCACGGGTTTGCCGCTCGAGTAATCGACCTCGATCACGCGCAGCGCCTTTGCGCGCCCGGTCTGCTCGTCGAGGATGACCTTGACCGGCAGGAGGCTGCCGCGGATCTTCACACCCTCGCGTTGCGCGTCCTCGATCTCGTGCTTCGCCGCGTTCATCTTTTCGACCGGCTGCATCGAGATCAGCATGACGTCGGCACCTTGCCGCGCCGCCATGGCCGACACGTCGTGGGCTGTGTGTCCCATCACGACGAACTCCGGGCGCTCGGCCTCCTTCATGTCCTTCACGTAGCCCAGCCGGCGCGCCACCGACACCACGTCGACCGAGGTGTCGCCGCCACCGACCACCACGACCCGGCCGGCGACGGACTTGAGCCGGCCCTGGTTGAAGGCCTCGAGGAACGCGACGCCGCTGATGCAGTTCGGAGCATTCGCCCCCGGCACGGGCAGGGCACGCCCCGCCTTGCAGCCGATCGCGAGCAGCACCGCGTCGAAGCCCGCTTTGAGCTCGCCCAGCTGAACGTCGACGCCCATGCGCGTGTTGAGCCGAACCTCCACGCCCATGGCGACGATCCGGTTGATCTCGCCGTCGAGGTGCTTGCGCGGCAGGCGGTAGCCGGGGACGCCGTACTTGGCCATGCCCCCCAGCTCGGCGTGATCGTCGAACAGGGTCACGGCGTGTCCTTTGCGGCGCAACTGGAACGCCGCCGAAAGGCCCGCCGGGCCGCCGCCGACGACGGCCACGCGCCTGCCGGTGTCCGGCCCCGCCTCGAAGGTGAAACCCTGCTCGAGGGCATAGTCGCCAATGTACTGCTCGACGGCGTTGATGCCGACGTAATCCTCGACCACGTTGCGATTGCAGCCCGTCTGGCACGGCGCCGGGCATACGCGCCCCATCATCGAGGGAAACGGATTGGCGGCGGAGGAGCGCCGAAATGCGTACTCCTGCATGCTCGTGCCCTTGGGCGGCTTCTCCACGCCGCGCACGACGTTCAACCAGCCGCGGATGTCCTCGCCCGAGGGACAGCTCGCCTGGCAGGGCGGGGTCTTGTGCACGTAGGTCGGGCACTTGTCGGTCTCGTCGGCGGTGAAGATCTGCTCCTGCGCGGAGCCCCATTCGTGGTCGCCGTCCTTGTACCTGCGCACGGTGTGAGCGGCCTTCGCCTCGGGTTTGCTCGCGGGAACTGACATGTCCTATCTCCGGTTGAACCGCCTCATTGCTTCGGCCCGAGCACGATCGCGTTGCCGACCAGGCCGTGCACGCTGCCGATCATGTCCATGGGATGCTCGTAGTAGGGCAGCACCTTGGTGAACTGGCTCTTGCAGATGGCGCAGATCGCGGCCATGTAGTTGACGCCGTGCTCCTCGACCACCTGCTGCAGCGCCTGCATGCGCGGCGCCGCCCCCTTGACGCGCAGCTCGACCAGGTCGTCGGTGAGCAAGCCGCCGCCGGCGCCGCAGCAGAACGTGGCCTCGCCGGTGCTCTCGGGTGCCATGTCGACGAACTTGTTGACGCAGGCACGGATGATCTCGCGCGGGACGAGGAACTGCCCGCCCGGTACATCGCCCATGCTGGAGCCGCGCGAGACGTTGCAGGAATCGTGGAAAGTCACCACCTTGTCGTCGTTGGCGCTCTTATCGAGCGTGAGGACGCCGCGGCGGATGAGGTCGTAGGTCACCTCGCAGATGTGCTGCGGCGCCGGGTAGCGCGGGTCGAGGAAATCGAGCGGCCCGATGAGCGTGTTCCAGAAGCTGTATGCGACCCGCCAGGCGTGACCGCACTCGCCCACCACGACACGCTTCACGCCCAGGTCCAGCGCCGCCTCCCGGATGCGCTCGGCCACCTTCTGCAGGTTGTCGTGGCTGCCGATGAAGAGCGAGAAGTTCGCCGCCTCGGAGGCGTGCGACGACAGGGTCCAGGAGATGCCGGCGGCGTGGAACACCTTGGCGTAACCGATGAGCCCGTCGACGTGCGGCTCGGCGAAGAAGTCCGCGCTCGGCGTGACCAGCAACACCTCGGCTCCCTTCTGGTCGAGCGGGAACCTGACGTCCACGCCAGTCGCCGCCTTCACATCCTCTTCCAGCCCGTCGAGCGTATCGCGCATCGCCGGCTCGGGCAGGCCGAGGTTGTTGCCGATCTTGTGAACCTTGCCGATGATCTCGTTGGCGTACTTCTGGCCGAGACCCACGCTGTCCATGATGTCGCGCGCGGCCATCGACACCTCGGCGGTGTCGATGCCGTAGGGACAGAACACCGCGCAGCGCCGGCATTGCGAGCATTGGTGGAAGTAGGTATACCACTCGTCAAGCACCTTCCTGGTCATGTCGCGCGCGCCCACCAGCCAGGGAAAGAACTTTCCCGCGAAGGTGTAGTAGCGGCGATACACCGAGCGCAGCAAGTCCTGGCGCGCCACCGGCATGTTCTTGGGATCGGAGGTCCCGAGGTAGTAGTGGCACTTGTCGGTGCAGGCGCCGCACTTGACGCAGGAGTCGAGAAATACCTGCAGCGCGCGCGACTGCGACACGAGTTCGCCGAGTTTCCCGACCGCGGCCTTCTCCCATCCGGGCACCAGCTCGCCCGGGAAGCCGAGGCTCTTCTGATGCTCGGGCTTCGCCACGAAGGGCTTGCTGTGCGCCATCGCCCCCTCCCGCACCAGCGGAATTACCGGGTAGGGGCCCAGCCGCGGCGTTTCGAAAGCGCCCACTCAGCCTCCCCGCGCGCGGCTGGCCGGGTCGATCTTCGCCGACCAGCCTTGCGTATGGCGGCGCGTGCGCGCGTTGTCGACTTGATTGAGGGTCGGGCTGAAGAAAACGCCCGGCGCGTGCAGCAGCTTGCTCACGGGGAAGACGATCATCAGCACGGCCACCAGCGCGAGGTGTGCGAGCAGCACCGGATCGGAGGGAAGTTCCTGCCAGTCGAACACCGTCAGGCCGAGAAAAAACGCCTTGAGCGCGACGATGTCGGTGTGCGCCAGATACTTCATGGCGAGCCCGCTCGCTGCGATGGCAATGAGCAGCGCGAGCATCAGGTGGTCTGAAGGACTGCTGATGTAGCGCACGCGGTCGACCAGAAAGCGCCGCGCCCACAACCCCCCCAGCCCCGCGATCATGGCGAAGCCCGCGTACAGGCCGAAGGGCTGGACGAGCGCCACCCAGCCCCAGACGGGCTCCGTGAAGTAGCGCAGATGGCGCAGGAGCACGAACAGCAGCGCGACGTGGAAAATCCAGCCGAAGAGCCAGATCCATTTGTTGGCCCGGAAGAGAGCCCTGAAGAGCGTGACTTCGCCCAGCATTCGAAGAACGACGCCGAAGCGAGTGGTCGGCGCCGGAGGGATTGGAATTTTCAACGGCTGCGGCGTACGGGCATAGATCCAACACTTGCGGGCCACGCCGCCGACGAGTATCGCGGTCGCCGCATAGAACAGCAGCGCGTAGAGGGTGGTCAGCGCCGACAATGTCGCTCCGGCATTCCGTCCCGGTACGCTAGACGCAGCCGGTCGGCTTGGGCAGACCGGCGTACTTGCAGGCCTGCTTGGCCGGGCCATAGGGAAACAGCTCGTACAGGTATTTGCTGTTGCCCTTGTCGGCGCCGAGCTTCTTGCCGATCGCCTTGGTGAGCACGCGCACGGCGGGTGCGATCTGATACTCGTCGTAGTACTCGCGCAGGAAATTGATCACTTCCCAATGGCCCCCGCCCAGGTCGCAACTGTCCAGGCGCGCCATTTCCTTGGCGATATCCTCGGTCCAGTCGGCTCGGTTCGCGAGATAGCCTTCCTCGTCGGTCTCGATGGTCTGGCCGTTCAGTTCGATAGCCATGTCGTATTTTCCTTGAAGGTCAAATCCAGGATTGCACCGCATTGTGCTCGACTACGAGGTCCACGAAACCCTCGTAATCCACCAGGCGAACGCCCTCCATCACCCGGCCCTGCATGCCCCGCGCCTCGACGTCCGGCTTGAGCGCGTAGATCGCCACACGCTTGAGGGCTTCCCGCATCTGCTCCGAAACGGCCGTGTCCCTGGCCGCCGCGTACACGCCGTCCTCGATCAGCAGCACCGCGCTGCCATGCCCGGCAAACCTCAGGCAGGACTCGAGGGTACTGTGCTCGAACGGCGATTTGTTGACGGTGTGCAACATCTCATCAGGGTCCTCAGAAACTCAGGATCACGTCCTGGCCCTCCATGATCTCGGTCATGCGCTGCGCGCTCACGACCTCGACGGGAACCACCAGGTCGCACTCGCTCAATCCCCGCGCTTCGAGTGCTTCCTTGTCCACGTAGAGCTTGGTGACGTCGTAGTCCTCGAGCGCGCGAAAGGCCGGGGAGAAGTTCTTCACCTGGAGGCCCTTGGTGTCCTGGCCCTTGGCCAACTGGTAGACGCCGTCGCCCACGAATGCGAGGCTCACGTCCTGCTCGAATGCCGCCCCGATCAGCACGACTTCGAGCGACTCGAGGGCATAAATCGTTCCATAGGGCGCCTTGCGGTTCACATACAGAAACTTCTTGGCGACACCGCCCTGGTTTTCCTCCTCCACGGGATTTCCTCCTCAGCCGCCGAAGACCACCAGGCGGTCAGCCTGGATACCGGCTTCGATGAGCTGGCCCAGGCCAGAGATGCGGAATCCCGGCGCGATATTGTGGGCATCCTTGCCGTTGCGCTTGGCTTCGGCCGCGTCCATGAGGCCGCGTCGCTGCGCGGCAGCGATACACAGCACCAGATCGACCTTGTGCTGCGCGGCGAGCTCGCTCCAGCGCTTGACGATGTTGCGGTCGTCCTGGGGCGGGGCGGTGAGCCGCGTGCCGTTGTTCACGCCGTCATGGTAGAAAAACACGCGAAAGATCTCGTGCCCCTTCGCGAGCGCCGCGATCACGAACTGGTATGCCGTGTCCGAAGCCGCGTGGGTGTAGGGCCCCTCGTTGACCAGGATGCCGAATTTCATGGCGGTTGCGCTCAGAAGCGGATGTGGGTCGAAGCGTTGAGGCTGTTGCGCGCCCCGCGCCAATTGTCGATGTGGAATTTGGTGAAAGGCAGCCCGGTCAGCTCGAAGAACCTCGGCCAGCCGATGCGCTCCACCCAGTCGCCAACGCGTTCCCAGTCGCGGGCATCCTTCTTGTACGTGTACAGGATCTTCTTCACCACCGCGGCGACCTCGGGCCAGCGCGGCGGATTGTTGGGCAGGCCCGCCGCCACCAGCTTCTGGAACATGGGCTTCGAGCGGGCGTTCGAGTTCTTTCCACCCACCCAGATGGCGAGCTTGGAATGCTCCGGATCGTTGATCTGCATGGGCGGGCAGGGGGGATAGCAGGCGCCACAGCAAATGCATTTCTTCTCGTCGACTTCGAGCGAGGGCTTGCCGTTGACGATCGCCGGACGGATGGCCGCCACCGGGCAGCGCGCCACCACCGAGGGACGCTCGCATACGTTCGCAACGAGGTCGTGATTGATCTTCGGCGGCTTGGTGTGCTGCACGTTGATCGCGATGTCGCCCTGGCCGCCGCAATTGATCTGGCAGCAGGAGGTGGTGATGTGTACTCGGTTCGGCATCTCCTCCTTGATGAACTCTTCGTAGAGCTCGTCCATCAGGGATTTCACCACTCCCGAGGCATCGGTGCCCGGAATGTCGCAATGTAGCCAGCCCTGTGTGTGCGAAATCATGGTCACGGAATTGCCGGTTCCGCCGACCGGATAGCCCGCGTCGTTGAAGGCCTGGATCAGCGGGCCGACCTTCTCCCACTTGGAAACCATCACCTCCAGGTTCGAGCGGATGGTGAAGCGCACGTGGCCTTCGCCGAACTGGTCGACGATGTCGCACAGGAGGTTGATCTCGTAGGGCCCCAGCTGGCGCTGGGTGCCGACCCGCACCGTCCAGATCTCGTCGCCGGAGTAGGCGACGTGGTGCAGCACGCCCGGTCGGGGGCGGTCGTGGTACTTCCAGTTGCCGAAGTTCTTGAGCATCAGCGGATGCATGTACTGCATGCCGTCGGGGCAGCCGCTCTCGATCGGCGTGCGCATCTGCCTCTTTTCCACCGCTACCTGTGCGTGTGCCACTGCCACCTCCTCGGTTCCAGCCTAGGCGATCGCCTGCTGCTTGCGGTCGATCCACTTCTGCGCTTCCTGGTCCCAGTCGTCCATGCGCACGTAGGAACTGGTGCGTGGGTGGGAGATCATGTTCGGGTCGACTTCCAGCCCGATGCCCTCCAGGAAATTCGCCAACCCGATGCGCTCGATCATTTCGCCGCACCGTTCGTGCTCCAGGCCGTTCTCTGCCCAGAAATCGACCACGGTTGCGGCGAGCTCGCGCAGCTTTTCGTAGTCCTCGTCGGTGTCCATTTTCATGAACGGCACCATCACCGTGCCCATGGTGTCGCCGATCTTCAGGGTGCGCTTGCCGCCAATGAGGAGCGTGATGCCGCGGTCCTTGCCCGGCTTGAGCGCCTTCGTCATGACGTTGATGCAGTGCATGCAGCGCACGCAATTGCGGTTGTCGACTTCCAGGGTGTCGTCGTCATTGAGGGACAGCGCCTTGGTCGGGCAGCGGGCGATCACGTTGTCGATCGTGTACTTGCGGCCATGGCCCTCGACGTACGCCTTGACCTCCTTCTGGTCGACCTGCATGTCGTCGCGCCAGGTGCCGATCACGGCGAAGTCCGCGCGCTGGATGGAATTCATGCAGTCGTTGGGGCAGCCCGAGACCTTGAACTTGAACTTGTAGGGCAGCGCCGGGCGGTGCATGTCGTCGATGAAGTTGTTGACCAGAGTCCGGTGGATGCGGTGCTCGTTGGCGCACGACTGCTCGCAGCGCGCGGCGCCCACACACGACATGGCCGTGCGAACGCATGGGCCGGCGCCGCCCAGGTCGAAGCCGTACTCGTTGATCTCATCGAAGAAATGCTGGGTGTTCTCGGTGGTCGCGCCGATGAACATGATGTTGCCGGTCTGGCCGTGAAACGCGATCAGGCCTGAGCCCCATTTGCTCCACGAGCCCGACAACTGGCGCAGCAACCGGGTGGTGTAGTGGTTGCCCGCAGGCGGCTGTACCCGCAGGGTATGGAACTCCTTCGATTCCGGGAACATGCTCGCGACTTCCGAGAAGCGCGGAATGATGCCCCCGCCATAGCCGAATACCGAGACCGTGCCGCCTTTCCAGTAGCCCAGGCGCGTCTTGTACGAGTGCTCGAGCTGGCCGAGCAGGTCGACCATCATGTTGTTGTCGTGGGCCAGGCGCTTCAATCCGGTGACGAAGCTCGGCCAGGGACCGCTTTCGAGCTGGTCGAGCATGGGTGTCGGGTGGAAGGCCTTGGTGGACTTCTTCTCCTTCGGAACGTAGGTGCTATGCCGCTCGGGGTTCTTGGGTCGCTGCGCTTCGGACATTTTCATTCCTCCGGCCGGTGCGAGATCTGGATCAGTGTAACGAGCCCCCCGCGCGCACCTTCACTGATCTTTCGGGATAGCCCTGAAGGGGCCTTACCCCCCTTTAGGGATAGGTGGGGCGACGATTTGCGAAAACAGCACGCATCTTCAGCCACTTGCGTTGCTTCCTATCGAGGTTTGGACGCCCGCCCTCTCTTCGCCGATGGGCTGTCGTCGGTTCCCCGCGCGTTTCCGATGCGGTACGTTGTGACCCTCCGACTCCGAGCACCACCCGAGCGCCTTGATAGCCGCCCCGCAGAACGCGGTCGAATATCCGTTTGCGCCAGACTCGTCGCCGGCGTACCTGCGCTGGCGCGAGCGCAAGCTCGCACGCTACCCGCGCCGTGTCGAGGACCTGATCGTGGAAGTGCGGGATCCGCGAAACCCCAGCGCCGCCGAGATCGAGGAAATCCGACGCGTTTGCGCGAATGCGAACATGGCCGTTTATGCCAGTCCGCTTTCCGGCGTGGCCGACAAGGACATTCCGCGCCGGCTGGGAGCGAGCCTTGGGCTATCGCGCCTGCACGCCAACGCGCTTGCGGACGAGGACGGCATCAGCTCGCTCGAGGCGGCACCCGAAAAATCGGATCGCGGCTATATTCCCTACTCGAACCAGCGCCTGCTGTGGCACACGGACGGCTACTACAACGCCCTGGACCAACCTATCCGCGCCTTCATCCTGCATTGCGTGCGTCCCGCCGCCGCCGGCGGCGAAAACCGCCTGCTGG
>JALYSB010000115.1 GCA_030855025.1 Pseudomonadota bacterium | reverse complement strand
AGGAAGCCGCGAAGCAGCAACAGCAGCGTGCGCCGGCGCAGGGGCCGGCGGCTGCGCCGCAGACGCCGGCGGCCGCGCCGCAGACGCCGCAGGAGCGCGTCCAGCAGCAGCGTGACGAGCGCGCGAAGAAGGCGCGCGAGGACAAGGACAAGGAAGAAGAGGAGAAGAAGGGCAAGGCGGGCCGTTAGGGCCCTAGAAGCACCACTGGAACGTGAGGAAGTAAACCATCATCTCGGGGGTGAGGTAGCCCAGGAAGATCATCCACGAGACGATGGCGAAGGCGCAAAGCGCCGCGAACGCCAGGGCCGCACTCCGGGTCCTGGCGTTCACGCTTTAAGGCCGCCGAGGGGCGCGGGGCGCGTGAGCGGGCGCTCGTTGATCGGCGCGCACGCGATCGCCGCAAGCACTGCGAGCCCCATCGAGATCCACCACGCGAGGTCGTAGCTGCCCTGCCGCGTGAAGATCACGCCGCCCAGCCATGCGCCGCAGAAGCTGCCCAACTGGTGGCCGAAGAAGACCACCCCCATGAGCATCGAGACATGGCGGACGCCGAAGATCTGCGCGACCAGCGCATTGGTGAGCGGCACCGTCGACAGCCACATGAGGCCCATGCCGAATGCGAAGGCGTAGACCACCGCGGGCGACTTCGGCATGAGCATGAGGAAAAGGATCAGGACCGCGCGCACGCCATAGATGCCGGTGAGCAGCCATTTCTTGCTGACGCGGCCGCCGAGCCAGCCCGCCCCGAACGACCCGAAGACGTTGCCGAAGCCGATGAGCGCGAGCGCGGTCATCCCCACGGTGAGCGACATTCCCGCATCC
This sequence comes from Pseudomonadota bacterium, assembly GCA_030855025.1. Lineage (GTDB taxonomy): Bacteria > Pseudomonadota > Gammaproteobacteria > Burkholderiales > Usitatibacteraceae > Usitatibacter. The sequence goes on along the minus strand of JALYSB010000115.1, from coordinate 9,468 downwards.
TGGACGTAGCTGGGCAGGTGCAGCGCCATGAACGCTGTGTGCACGCCGCACACGAAGTAGCTCCAGAAAAGGAAATGGAAGGTGCGCTCCCCGAACGCCTCGTCGAAGGCCTGGCGCGCGGTCTGCTGCGCGGCGTGCGCTTGGACGATGCGCCCGGCCAGGCCCGCTGCCAGCGGGATCACGAGGGCGACGCTCGCCGCGAGCACGAAGAGCGACGCGTACCAGCCGATGCCGGAGATGAGTGTCGCGCCGTAGGGCACCATCGCGAACTGCCCGAAGGAGCCGCCCGCGCCCACGATGCCGAGCGCCACGCTGCGCTTCTCAGGGGACACGAGCTTGGACACCACGCCCATCACGACGCCGAAGGTGGTGCCCGACAGCGCGAGCCCGATGAGCAGGCCCGCGGAGAAGCCCAGGGCGAGCGGCGTGGCGGAAACCGCCATCAGCACCAGCCCGGCGACGTAGCACACGGCGCTCGCCACCAACACGCGGCCCGCGCCGAAGCGATCGGCAATGGCGCCGGCGAACGGCACGAACGCGCCCCACAGGATGTTCTGGAAGGCGATGGCGAGCGCGAACTCGTCGCGGCTCCAGCCGTTGGCGACCGTCATCTGCGGCATGAACAGGCCCATCGTCTGGCGCACACCCATGGCGAGCATCAGGATGAGCGCCGCGCAGGTGAGGACGGTTCGGGTCGATTTCATCGCGCGGGACGTGCCGTGGGGAGTGACAAACCGTAACACACGGCAAGTCCCCGAGCATTGTCCATGCCCGCCGACGTGGCGCAAACTTCATGCATCACGAAGCGGGGAGAAATCGATGAAGATGCGACTGCTGGTGGCTGCGATGCTGGCCCTGGGCGCCACACCGGCCGCGGCCGATTGCAACTGGGATTGGCTGTGCAACGGCGAGGGCGCGTGCAAGCACATGCCGATCTGCGACAGCGTGAACGAGATCCCGCCCGCGCGCCCCGACAGCCAGCCGCCCGCGATGCCCCCGACGGCGATGCGACCGCACCGGATCGCCGGCACCGGCATCGGAGCGGGCAACACCCTCACCTGCGAGCACATCATGCGCAAGGGCAAGAGCGGGCGCTGGTACTGGAACGAGGCGTGCTTCTGCACCGACCCGCGGAAGGCGAAGGACCCGAGCGCGCCCTTCAGCAATATCGTGAGGTGTGACGCCCAGTAATTGGATCCCCCCGGCTTACTGATCGCCGGGGCAGGCTAAGACTCGGGGACGTCGCACGAACACGCGGCGTCACTTCAACCGGCGCGGACTGAACTCCTCCTCGATCGCTTCCTTGTAGTAGCTGGCCGGCGTGGGAGACGCCATCAGGCGGCGATAAACTTCGGGCGAGATGTTGGCGTACTCGAAGGTCCCCGCCGTCGTCTCCACCACGAGCTTGCGGCTGCGCTCGTCGTAGCCGGCGGCCTTCAGGCCTGAGGCGTTCAGGCGCTTCATCTCCACGGGATCACTCCTCCAGCTCGTCGACCAGGCGCTCGATCTCGCCGCGGTGGCCAAGATCGTGCTCGACCATCATCGCGACGAGGTCGCCGAGGCGCACGGGCTGGTCGCCGAAGCGGGCCTCGCGGCGCATGTCGTCGGCCGTGAGCGGCGTGAGGAGCCTGACCAGCTCGCGCCGCGCGGCTGCGAATTCGCGCGCGGCGATGCGTGCATCCTGGCTCAGGTAATCGCGCGCGGCGGCCACCTTGGCGCCGTCGAACGGCTCGAGCGCCGGGCACGCCTCGGTGAGCGCACGCCGCACGCGCACCAGGTATCCCTCGCGTTCCAGGTCGCGCAAATGGCAGGCGTGCTCGAGGAGCGAGAACTCCTCCGGGCCGGGACGCGATCCCAGATCGTCGGGCGGGGTCGCGTCGATCGCGGCATCGAGGAACGCGGGCATCGCCTCGAGCTGCTCGATCGACTCGGAAAGTCCGATGCGCGGAAAATCGGCGGCGTTCATATCGAGCTCCGGAAAATGGTGTCTGACACCTTTATTTTCCCGCCTTGTCTCCCCAGAGCTGCTTCAGGCGCGCGTCGCGCCCGCAGCCGTTGCGGTAGAAGTTGTAGCGCACGGGATTCTTGGTGTAGTAGTCCTGATGGTAATCCTCGGCCGGATAGAAGGCGCCCGCCATCTCGATCGGGGTGACGAGGGCTTCCTTGAAGGGCTTGGACTTGTCGAGGGCCGCCTTGGACGCCTCGGCGGCTTTGCGCTGCGCATCGTCGTGGAAGAAGATCGACGTGCGGTATTGGCTGCCGCTGTCGCAGAATTGCCGGTCCTTCACCGTGGGATCGACATTCACCCAGTACACCTCCAGCAGCTTTTCATAGGGGACCTTCTTCGGGTCGTAGACCACTTGAACCACCTCGGTGTGGCCGGTGGAGCCCGCCGAAACCTGCTCGTAGGTCGGATTCACCGTGCGCCCGCCCATGTAGCCCGAGATCGTGCCACTCACGCCGGGCAGCTTGTCGTAGGGCGGCTCCATGCACCAGAAGCAGCCGCCCGCAAACGTGGCGACCGCGTGGCCCGCGGGGATCTTGGGGGGGGCGGAAGCCGCGGCGCCCACGGCGAGCAGGAGTCCAGCGAACAAGGTGAGGCGTTTCATCGATATCTCTCCAAGAAGGTATGGCTAAGCATCTGTCGTGCGGCGGCGCCCGGAATTACGCCGGAAGCTCGAGCAGCATCTCCACCTCGCCGTCCTCGTCGACGACCCCGGAGTGGCGGAAGCCGAAGCTCGAGTAGAGGCGCGCAACCGCTTCATTGGATCTTACGTGCGACAGGCGCACTTGGTTGCAGCCGGGCTGCGCGCGGGCGTGCTCGATCACGAGCCGTATCGCCTCGCGCCCGAAGCCGCGTCCCTGGTGGCGGAAATCCACCAGCAGGCGGTTCAAATAGACCTCGCCGGGGCGTTCGTGCAGCATCACGAAGCCCACCGGTTCCGCGCCCGCGTAGATGGCGCGCATCCAGTAGCCCTCGCGCCCGGCGACCTGCCAGAACGACTTGGCGATGCTGGCGACGTGGTAGCGCTGCTCGCCGATCACGCGCAGCTCGCCCACCAGATCGATATTGCCCTCGTCGATCGGACGCAGCAGGACCGTTTCGGCGGCACTGCTCACCGCGGGCGTTTCGCCCGGCTCCCACAGCCACGCCGCGCCGCGCACGCCGCTCGAGTCGCCGTGCAGGGGCGGCAGCAGGCGGGTGCGCACCGAGCCGGAGAACACATGCGGCAACCAGAGCGCGGGCACACGCTCGTAGAGGCGCGCGAGGTGGGATAACCCGCCACCGAGGACGATCGCGTCCGGGTCGACCACGTTGATGACCGAAGCGAGGGCGCGCGCCAGGCGCTCTTCGTAGCGGCAGAGCGTCGCATCCGCTGCCGCATCGCCGCCGCCTGCACGCGACGCAATCTCCTCGACCCCGAGGCGCTCGCCCGCCACGCGCGCGTGGTCGGCCGCGAGCCCTGGACCCGAGAGGAACGTTTCGACGCAGCCGCGCCGCCCGCAGTAGCACGCTAGCAACGGCAGGTCTTCTGGGCCCGGCAGCGGGTTGTGTCCCCATTCCCCGGCGATCGCGTTCGCCCCCTCGATCACGCGGCGGCGAACCACGAGCCCACCGCCGACGCCGGTGCCGAGTATCACCCCGAAGACCACCTCGGCGTCGCGCGCGGCCCCGTCGAGCGCTTCCGAGAGGGCGAAGCAGTTGGCGTCGTTGGCGATGCGGATGGGCCGCGCGAGGCGGTGCTCGAGATCGGCCTTCAGCCGCCGCCCGTTGAGGCAGGTGGAGTTGGCGTTTCTCATTCGTCCGTCGAGGGGTGAGGGCGAGCCCGGAGTCGCCACGCCGACGCTCGCACGGGTCGAAAGCTCGCGCTCCGCTTCCGCCACCAGTGTCGCGAGCGCCACGAGCGTGGCGTCGTAATCTCCGGCGGGTGTCGCCACACGGCGGCGCAGGCGAATCTCGCCGGTCGCGTCGAGAGCGGCAAGCTCGATCTTGGTGCCGCCGAGATCGATGCCGAAACGGTATGAAGGGATCATGCGCGGGGCCGGGTGAACGGCCCGCGCACTATAGCGTGTGTTGAAACTAGCGGGAAGCGACCGGGCTGATGGTCGGCTCGGCCCGCAGCGCGACCGCGTGACCAAGGTCACCGAAGAGCCGACCATGCAGCTTAAAAGCAGGTGAAGCAGCACGCGCCATCCGGATCATGGGAAAATCCATGCGTGAACCTGCTCATCATCGGGACCATCGCCGGGGGATTGCTTCTCGACCAGCACTGGACGAGGCACGGCCAATGGGCGGTGAGTGCGGTCACCTGGCTACTATTCGCCGTGCTTTGGATGCGAGCCCGCCCCACCCAGCGCCCGGCGCTCTTTGCATGCCTCGTCTTCGCGACCGCCGGAGAGGCCTTCCTGTCGCTGGCCTGGGGACTCTACGAATACCGGCTAGGCAACATTCCGTTGTTCGTGCCGCCCGGCCACGTGCTGCTCTTCTTCCTCGGAATGCAGATCTCCGAACGCCTGCCGCAGCGCTCCGAGTGGTGGATCGCGGTCCTTGCCGCACCGCTGGTCGCGGCCTTCGCCTGGAGCGGGCGCGATACCCTCGGGCCGCTGCTCTACGCGCTGTTCATCGCATGCATGTGGCTATCGCCCGCGCGGCGCCTGTACGCGACGATGTTCGTGCTGTCGCTCGCGATGGAGCTTTACGGCACATGGATGGGCAACTGGGTGTGGTCGGCGCAGGTGCCGTGGCTCGGCCTCACGGCCGCTAACCCGCCGCTTGCTGCGGGGGCTTTCTACTGCGTGCTCGATTTGCTGGTGGTAACGGTGACGAAACGTTATCCCGCAAGGCCGGGTTTGAAGCCGAGCGTGGATTCACACCACGCGGCGACCTGCAGCGCGCGCTCGTCGTCGCGGTAGCGCCCGACGATCTGGAAGCCTAGCGGCAACCCGCGAGGGCCAAGGCCCGACGGAATGGTAACGGCGGGCATCCCGGCCTGGGTCCACAGCGAGCAGAAGGTGGCATCGCCGGTGTTGGAGAGGCCCTCCGGCGCTTCTCCCGTCGCGGGAATCGTCACGATCGCATCGAAGCGCTCGAACATCGCATCGAACCACTCGCGGTAACCGTCGCGCTTCGCGCGCGCGCGCGCGTATTCCTCGGTCGTCACGCGTCGGCCACGGTCGATGATCTGCACCAGCGGCGGCGAAAGGCGGATGCGGTGGCGCGATTCGATGGCGGCGAAGCTCTTCACGGCGTCATGGCACATGATGACCATCACGTTCTCCCACGCATCGTCGAAGAGGCGCGGCAGGTTCACTTCCTTGACCTTCGCGCCCTTTGCCCCGAGCGTGGCGACACACGTATCGAAGTGGGTGCGCTGCGCTTCGGTCGCGAGGCTCCACTTGGGCGTGCGCAGCACCGCGAGACGCGGCGTGGCGGCGAGCGGCTCGAGCGGGACCCGCAGGAGGTGCACCGGGGCGCTCACGAAAGTCGCATCGTCGCGCGCGTCCTGGCCCATGAGGCACGCGCCGAACCAGGCGGCGTCGGCGACCGAGCGCGCGAAGACGCCCACGGTATCGAGGGTGGGCGCGAACGGATGCACGCCGGTGCGCGAGATCGCGCCGAAGCTCGGCTTGTATCCCACGACGCCGCAGAAGGCCGCGGGACGGATCACCGAGCCCAGGGTCTGGGTGCCGATCGCCACCGGCACGAATCCCGCAGCCACCGCGGCCGCCGAGCCGCTCGACGAGCCCCCGGGCGTATGCGCCGGGTTCCACGGGTTGCGCGTCTTGCCGGCGGTGCGGAATGCAAATTCCGTGGTCACGGTCTTGCCCATCACCAAGCCGCCGAGTGCCTCGAGGCGGCGCACGACCCACGCTGAATGGCTGGGAACGTTGTTGTAAAAGATGCGCGAGCCCATGCGCGTCGGGATGCCGCGCGTGTTGATGATGTCCTTCACGCCCACGGGAATGCCGTAGAGGGGGAGGTCGGCGAGGATGCCGCCGGCGCGCTCCTCCGCATCGGCCATGGCGCGCTGCGCGTCGAACCATTCCCAGGCCTGCACGCGCGGCTCCTGCGCGACGATTCGCGCCGAGCAAGCGGCCACGTAGTCCTGGACGGTGGCGCGGCCCTCGCGATAAGCGCGAAGAACGTCGGTAAGCCCGAGGGGGAAAAGATCCATTTTTTAGAGTTTTGACGCCAAAACGTTGGTTTTCCAACGTTCTGCGGTGCTTCGCAACCACGCTGGACCGCTATTTTGCCGGTCCGCAGGGGCGATTGCTAGCTCAAGGATGCTTTCAACGCGTTTGCACCCGCCAGCGCAATGACCTCGTCGTCACTCGCCTTTACGCCAGAAACTCCAACTGCGCCAATGACTTGACTGTCAATTTCGATCGGCACTCCACCCTGCAGGAGGGCCATGCCTTGGGAGATCGAAAGAAAGGCGAAACGGCCGTTGTTGACCGATTCCTCGAGCATTCGCGTCGGTCTTTTCCACGCTACGGCCGCCCGCGCCTTGCCCACGGCGGTATCGACGCTCGATATTTGCGCACCGTCGAGGCGGACGAGCGCCACGGGATGGCCGCCGTCGTCGACCACGGCGATCACGACGCGCCACCCACCCTCCCGCGCCTGGGCCTCGGCGGCGACGAGGGCGATGCGGGCGGCTTCCAGCGTGAGGGTTTTCCGGCTTGGCAGGGTGAGGGTCATGGATGCAAGCTCAGGTTCAGGGCGCGGTGAAACCGCGATCGAGGAATGCCTTGCGGCCCGCGGGTGAGGCAAGGTAGTCGAGGAGTTGCTGCGCATGCTGCGGGTTCTTGGCGCCACTCATCACGACGCCCGAGTAGACCGTGGTCTTCTGGAGCGCCGACGGGAGCGGACCCACGATGGTCACTCCCGGCACCGGCAGCATCTCGGTCATCTGGTGGAATGCGATCTCGACCTCGCCGCGCGCCACCTTCTCGGCGATGAAGCCGCCCTCGCCGAAGCGGGTCTTCGCGCGCACCGCGTCGCGAATGCCGAGCGCCGGCAGCACCGACTCGTCGAAGTGCTTGCCGCTGGTGCCGCGAGTGGGGTCCATGTAGGTGAGCGAACTCACGTCGGTGAGGGTCTTCCTGAGCGCTTCAGGCGTGGAGATGTCGGGCACCTTTGCGCCCTGGCGTACAGCGGCGCCCATTGCCACCGCGCCCAGATCGCGCCGCGTGGCCATGAGGATCGCGCCCGCTTTCTCGTATTCGTGAAGGTTCTCAAGGATCGCGGCCAGGGCGTTGGCATTCATGCTTGCTCCCATGGGTCGTGTCCGTGCAACTTACCCGATGTGAGAAAATCACGCCATGCGACTCACGCCACGGATTGTCTTTGCCGCCCTATTCGCGATCGCCGCGATCCTGCCCGCCGTGGCGATCCTCTATTTCCAGGAGGAGCTCGGCCTCGACCCCTGCCCGATGTGCATCCTGTCGCGCTACTGCTTCATCGTGATCGCGGCGATCGCGCTGGCCGCGGCAATCCACGCGCCGCGCGGCGTCGGCTTGAAGGTTTACGCGGGCCTCATCGCACTCTTCGCCGTCGCCGGCATCGGCGTATCGATGCGGCATTCGTACCTGCAGCATTTTCCGCCGGCGATGGAGAGTTGCGGCACCGACCTCGAGTTCCTGCTCAATGCCCTCCCCCTCACGCAGGCCCTGCCGAAGATCTTCGCCGGCACCGGCAGCTGCTCGAAGGTCGACTGGAAGATGCTCGGGCTGTCGATTCCCGAGTGGGCGCTCGTCTGGTTCGTGATCTTTGGCGCGGCCGCGCTTTGGGTCGCCTTCCGCAAGCACCGGGACTGATGCCGCCAAAGGGCAGGGAACGCCGATTTTCATGATCGCAGCCCCCGGTGTCTCAAATGAAAACGCCGCGGAATCCCGCGGCGTCCTGAAGCAAAGAACCCTGAAGCTACTTCGCGGCGGCCTTCATGCCGAGGATTCCCTTGGCCTTGGCGAGCGAGTCGAGCGCTTCCGGGTGCTTGCCGGCCTTGTGGTGCGCCTCGCCGTCGGCGCGCAGCTTGGTGACGTCCTTCATCTGCGCTTCGGTGAGCTTGGGCTTCTTGGCGAGCGCGTCATCGATTTCCTTCATGTCCTTCGGGCAGTGGAAGGCGAGAGCGGTGCCGGAGGCGAAGATCATCGCCGCGGCGAGGGCAAACGAGCGTTTCATCGTTGTTCTCCTTGGGTTTTGGGGGCAAAACGCGGCAAGTCTACTGCACCCCGAGGAACCACCCACCGCCTCCGGAATTCCGCCGGGTCACGCGAGGGCGCGCAGGTCCTGGACCACGTCCCCGCGCAGCTTGCCCTGCGCCTCGAGGCGCAGGATGTCGGCGGCCACATCGCCGGCCGGCCGCAGCGCGCCCTCGGCCTTCATCGTGCGGAATTTCTCCACATCCGCGAAATCTTCGGCCGAGGCGCCGCGCACCGTTTCCTGCATGCGCGTGTCGATCACGCCCGGGGCGAGACTCGAGACCTCGACCGCCATGCCGCGTGTTTCGGCCTCCAGCGCCACCGTGCGCGACGCCATGTCGAGTCCCGCCTTGGCGGCGCAGTACGCGCTCCAGCCGAAGATCGGGCGACGCGCCGCGCCCGACGATATGTTGATGATCCTGCGCAAAGGCACTTCGCGCGTAGCGGCGAGGAACCGCCGCATGAGGAGCATCGGGGCCACCAGATTCACCACCAGGTTGCGCTCGATGTCGCGCGCGTCGACTTGCTCGAGCGGACCCACCGGCGGAATGATTCCGGCGTTGTTCACCAGCACCGCCTTCGCGTAACGCTTGCCCGCAATTTGGCGCTCGAACGCATCGCACGCGCGCTCGAGCGCGGCGGTATCGGCCACGTCGAGCTCGATGCGCATTCCCCCGGGAACCGGACCCGTGGCGGCGCGCGCGAAAGCGACCAGCTCGTTGTCAGGATCCTGCGAGATGCGCTCGGCGAGCGCCCGGCCCAGGCCCTGCGTGGTGCCCGTGACGACATACAGGTTCATTCCGGCTTCCTTTCCCGATGGCCGCGCTATCATGGCGCATAACTAACAAGGGGAGACAACAATGAATGCGCGCTTCTGGATCTCGGTCGCGGTGCTGTTCGTCGTTTCGATGCTGCTCGGCATGGTGGTGCACGGCATGGTGCTCGGGCCGGACTACGCAAAGCTGCCAAACCTGTTCCGCGCTACCGCGGATCAGCAGGCGCATTTCCCCTACATGATCGCCGCGCACATCGTAATGGCGATCGGATTCACCTGGATCTACCGGCAGGGTCGCGACGACCGCCCGTGGCTCGGACAGGGCTTGCGCTTCGGCCTCGCCGTGGCAATGCTCGTCACTGTCCCGACCTACCTCATCTACTTCGCCGTCCAGCCGATGCCGAGCGACCTGGTCGCCAAGCAGATCGCCCTCGACGTGATCGCCATGGTGATCCTGGGAATGGTGGCCGCGGCGGTGAACCGCGACA
>JALYSB010000114.1 GCA_030855025.1 Pseudomonadota bacterium | reverse complement strand
GCGGAAACCGTGGTCTGTCCCCGGTTTTACTTCTCCACCAACGCGTCGAGCTGGTTGCCGTATTCGAGCCAGGAGGCGTGGTAGAGGCGCACGCTGTGAAAACCGAGGCGGGAGAGGGTTGCGGCGGTCATCGAGGCACGGATGCCGGTGTGGCAATAGACGATCGTTTCCTTCCGGGGATCGAGGCCGGCGTAGAGCTTTTTCAACGGGCCGCGACTCTTGAGCGCCATCCCCGACGTCGAGGTGATCTCCTTCGCCATGATCTTGTGGGGCGCATCGGGATCCACCAGCTGCTCGTTGTAGGGAATGTGGGTCGCACCGGGAATATGGCCGCCGTGCAGCGTCTCTGACTCGTCGCCATTGAATTCACCCAGCCGCCGCACGTCGACGAACTGCACGTTCGCCTTGCCGATGCGCGCGACGACCTCACCCGTGGTCGCGAGCATCGCGGGATTGGCGAACGGGCGGATCTTGACGGCCTTGCGCGTCACCGCCGCCGTCGAGACCGCCCGCTTCGACGCCTTCCAGCCGTCGAGCCCCATGTGGAAGACGTGGACCCGCGCCGCGCCGAAGTACTCGAGCGCGAACTGCGCGAAGTAGGCGTAGCTGCTTCCGGGAGACCCATAGACCACGATCTCGCGCTTCAGGTCGATGCCCGCCGCGCCCAGCCGTGCCGCGATCGTCTCGATCGGCAGGAACTGCGCGGCCTTCTCGTCGAGGAGCGCCATCGCCACGTGGTCGATGTTGACCGCGCCGGGAAGGTGGCCGTCGAGGTACGCGGCCGTCGGGCGCACATCCCAGACGATCGCGCCGCGCGCCATCGCCTTGGCGACGAACGCCGCATCGACCACCGAGCCGCTGATTGCGTGGGCGATGCCGCTGCAGCAGGCGAGGAATACGAGGAGGAGGCGCCTCACTTCGGGACGAGGATGTTCAGCCGGTCCTCGATGTAGCGCTTGGCGATCGCCACCTGCTCGTCGTCCAGCAGCGCGTAGAGCTTCTGCCACTCGCTGCGCGTTTCGCGGAAGAGCGGCTTGTTCTCCTCGACCACCTGCTCATGGATGTCGTAGAGCGCATTCAAGTCGGGGCGCGGCTTGGAGAGCTCGCGCGAGATCCGCTCCTTGACCTGCAGGCCCGCCATCGCCACGGCCAGCAGCGAGCGGCGCGTGGATGCGACGGCGACGTCGAATTGCTCCTTCTGCATGGGCTTCAGGCGAAGGGCGCGCTCGAGGCGGTCGAAGTCGCCGTCGAGGGGGCCCGCGGCGGCGCTCCACGAGACGAACAGGAGGAAGAGGAAAGAAAGAAAACTGGATACCCGCCTACGCGGGTATGACGAATGGGTCAGCGGGTATGACGAATGGGTCAGCGCGTAAGACAAGTGAGTCATCAAAACCCCTGCCTCATCAAAGGCGCCGTCCCGGGCTTTCCGTCGATCGTGTACTCGAACGCGGCCGTGTCTCCCGAAAACCGGTAGCGGAACGAGCCCACGTCGATCAGCTTCAACAGCCTGGGGTCGTACGGCTGGCCCAGCCACGGCGAGCCGGTGGTGCGATAGATCCGGCCCTCGTAGGAATCGAGCGTGGCCCAGCGCCCCGCGGGCATGACGAACCAGGTGGGCGCGCCGTCCGCATCGTAGGTGAACCACACGCCGAAGATTTCCTTGTATTGCTGCAGGAGCGCGATGCCCCAGCCGTTCTGCGGCTCGCCACCCCACCACATGTCGCCCAGGCCCTTGTGTGGCGCGCCCTCTTCCGCGGGACCGAAGAGCTGGCGCGAGATGGACTTGTGGCCCGACACGCCGTTGATCGTGTAGTCGAGAGTGCCCCGGCTCGCGGAGGTGAACGCGATGGTGGCAGTCCCCAGCGAAGCATTCATGACGAGCTTGGACGCATCGTAGGCGGAGTACGGCGTGCCCGTAGGCTTGTAAAGGGCGCCGGTGAACTCCGTCCTGGCCTCGTTCCACGCGCCACCCGGCATCACGTACCAAACGGGCTTGCCCTGCGCGTCATAGGCGTAGATCACCGAGAAGAGCATGTCGCGATGCTGCACCACACTCATTCCCCAGCCGTTCTCGGCCGTGCCCGCCCACCACATGTCCTGCAAGGGTGCGGGCGGCGCGGGAAATGCAAAGCGCCGCGATACCCCGCGATAAGCGAGCTCGACCTCGAAATCGCCGATCGCATCCTGGGGAGTCACCGTGAACTCGATGCCGCCGCCCCCCTGCCCCATCTCGGCGCCATCCGGTGAGATCGTCGCCGAGATGGTCCCCGGAATCACACGCGCGGTGACCTCCGCGCCGTAGACGGGATAAACGCCCTGGAACGCGCCCGCGCTCAGCGTGAACGGCGTGCCGGCGCGAAGCTCCGACGGGTAGACCTTGCCCTCGATCGACACTTGCCGCAGCGTGTAGGTGTAGACGTGGAACTGGACTTGCACCCCCGCCGTCGCGCTGAACCTGCAGGTGATGCCCTGGGGCCGCGCCGTAAACGTGGCCGACGCGACGCCGGTCGTGTCAGTGACGACAGCCACGCTGAAGCCGCCGTTTTGAAAAAATCCGCACGCGTCGTTCACGAAGTACACCGTCTCGCCCACGGACGGCTGGCCGAGCGCGTCGAAGAAGCGAACCGAATAGACCTGCTGCTCGCCGCCGAGGACGCTCGTGTAGAGGGGCGTGAGGGGCTGCGCGCTCGCCGCTGCCACGGACAGGGCCGGGGCAGACGCGACAAGCGAAGCAAGGAGCGCCAGGAGCAAGCGAGCCATCATTAGAACGGAGTCCGGCAATTTGGGGCTTAACGCATCCTCCCACGGGGGCGCTGACGAGACAATCGGCTGGCGCCTACATTCGGGCAAAATGCGTCTTTAGCCTCAAGAACTTGTCACCCCCGCGAAGGCGGGGGCCCAATCTCGATGCCCAACGATTCCAAGACGCCCCCCGAAGGCGCTCACGTCACCAACTTCATCCGCCAGCACATCGAGCGCGACCTGGCCCAGGGCAAGTACGCCGGCCGCAAGTGGGGCGGCGAGCCTGGGCCCGCGTCCAAACACGCCGCAGCACCCGCCGATCCGGCGAAGATCCGCACGCGCTTCCCGCCGGAGCCGAACGGCTATCTCCACATCGGGCATGCAAAATCGATCTGCCTCAATTTTGGGTTGGCCGAGGACTACGCCGGCGTCTGCCACATGCGCTTCGACGACACCAATCCCGAGAAGGAGGAGCAGGAGTTCGTCGACGGCATTCTGGATGCGGTGCACTGGCTGGGATTCCACTGGGGCAAGGACGACGAGAACCTGTATCACGCGTCCGATTACTTCGACTGGATGTACGACTTCGCGGTCGCGTTGATCGAGAATGGCGACGCGTACGTGGATTCCCAGACCGCCGACGAACTGCGCGCCACGCGGGGCTCGCTCACGGAGCACGGCACCGAGTCGCCCTATCGGTCGCGCTCCGTGGAAGAGAACCAGCGGCTATTCACCGAGATGCGCGATGGCAAGCACGCCGACGGCACCCACCTGCTGCGCGCGAAGATCGACATGAAGTCGCCCAACATCAACCTGCGGGATCCGGCGCTCTACCGCATCAAGAACGCCGAGCATCATCGCACCGGCGACAAGTGGCACATCTATCCGATGTACACCTACGCGCACCCGATCGAGGACGCGTTGGAGAACATCACGCATTCGCTCTGCACGCTGGAGTTCGAGGACCAGCGGCCGTTCTACGACTGGCTGCTCGACAAGATCGCTTCGCTTGGCGGGTTGCAGCGCCCCCTTCCGCAGCAGATCGAGTTCTCGCGGCTTAACCTCACCTACACGGTGATGAGCAAGCGGTTCCTCAAGCAGCTGGTCGAGGAAAAGCACGTCGACGGCTGGGACGACCCGCGCATGCCGACGCTCGCGGGTGTGCGCCGCCGCGGCTACACGCCCGATGGAATTCGCCTGTTCGTGGAGCGCGTGGGCGTTTCCAAGAGCGACTCCCACATCGACTACTCGTTGATGGAGGACTGCCAGCGCGAGGTGCTGAATGAGATTGCACCTCGGCGGATTGCCGTGCTCGATCCTCTGAAGCTCGTGATCGACAACTGGCCGCGCGGACAAGTCGATGAGTGTTTCGCGCCCAATCATCCGCAGAAGGCCGACTGGGGCAAGAGACCGATTCCCTTCTCCAACGAGCTCTGGATCGAGCGCGAGGACTTCATGGAGATTCCGTCGAAGGGCTACTTCCGGCTCTTCCCGGGCAACACCGTACGGCTCAAGTACGGCTGGGTGGTTCGCTGCACCGGGTTCTCGAAGGACACGACCACGGGCGAGATCACCGAGGTGCACTGCGACTACATCGAGGATTCGAAGTCAGGCACACCTGGCGCGGACAAGATCAAGACGAAGGGCGTGATTCACTGGCTTTCCGCCGCGCATGCCTACGAGTGCGAGGTGCGGTTGTATGACCGGTTGTTCCGCGAGCCGCATCCCGGAACGGGGACGCATACGTACCTGGATGACCTCAACTCGAATGCCAAGAAAATGATTCGGGGCTACGTCGAGCCCGAGCTCAAGGCAGCGAAGGGGAACGATCGGTTTCAGTTCGAGCGTCACGGGTACTTCGTTGCCGATCGCAAGGATTCGCAGGACGGGGCGCCGCGGTTCAATCGGGCGGTTACGCTGCGGGATTCCTGGGTGCATAACAAGTAGCCACGACAAGGACGGAGGTCGGAATGAACGTGCGATTCGGGTACCTCTACCGCGATGCAGGCAACTTCAAGCGGTTCGGATCCGTGATCTTTGCCGTCGACGGCGATGTCGACCTGGCTGCACTGCGCAACGAGATCCGCGGCTCGCTCATCGACTCCGGGTTCTTTGTGGCCGAGGAAGTCGGAATCCCGCGCCTCGCGTTCGAAACCCATGTTCGACACCTCGACCATGGATGGCATGAGGTCGAGGACATTTCGTGGACCGAGGAGGCCGCGACTGGCGGCAGGTTCCCGTATTTCTTGGCGCGATTGGCGCGCAGCACAGAAGGCGTGAAGGAAGTGCTGCATGGCTGACCGCCCCGCTCCCTGGTCACGCGAGGAAGTGGAGGCAACGGTCGCAAGCTACTTCAGCATGCTGGTCCTGGAGCTGGCTGGGCAGGACTACAACAAGACTGAGCACCGCAACGCCCTGGTGCGGATGCTGGACGATCGCAGCGCTGCTGCTGTGGAGCTAAAGCATTCGAACATCAGCGCCATTCTGCTTGAGTCCGGCTGCCCCTGGATCGATGGTTACAAGCCGCGCGGTAACTATCAGGGCCTGCTCGCCGACGTCGTCTCCGACCGCGTGGAGCGCGACCGGGCGTTCAACGAAGTCGCGCTCGAGGCGGTCGAGCGTCCGGCCGTCGCGCCGCCCAAGCCGGGTTCGTCGAGAGTGTTCGAAGCGCCGCCGGAGCTGCGGCACGGGGCCAGCTCGCCGCCGCGAAATCGATACGAAGGGGAACGCACGCCGATCCGACGCGACTATCTCGCGCGTGAAGCGCGCAATGCCGCCCTTGGCCTTGCGGGTGAGAAATACGTCGTCGATATCGAACGCGAAAGGTTGATCTCGTCGGGCAAGGATCCACTGGCCGACCGTGTCGAGCATGTGTCCGTTTCGCGGGGCGACGGCCTCGGGTACGACGTGCTCTCCTTTGAGCCAACGGGCCGCCCCCGGCTGATCGAGGTCAAGACCACCGCGTTCGGGAAGGAAACGCCGTTCTACCTTTCGAGTGGCGAGTTGGACTTCTCGAGGGCGAAGGCGGAAGAGTTCCAACTCTACCGCCTGTTCAATTTCAGGCGGGCGCCGAGGATCTTCGCGCTCAAGGGCGCCATCCACGGGCAATGCCACCTGGATGCGATCTCATACCGGGCGCGATTCCTGACCTGAATGGAGCCGATGCTAGGCCGCGCGAAGAAGGAACTCGACCTTTACCGATTCGTAGGGAAACTCGATAGCCCCGGCTTCGTTGCGATGGAGCACACCCGAGTCGAGTAGCGCCCGCACGTCGCCGTGTACCGCCTTCACGTCTCTGTCGACGCGCCGTGCCGCCTCACGGATCGAGATAGGTCCCGCACCACAAAGCTCTTTCAGCAACTCCCAGCGCTTGGCGGTGAGAACCTTCCAGAGCAACTCCGGCGATGCAAAGGCGATTCGAGCTTCGCGATCCGCACGTCGGCCTTTCACAGTGCGGGCTGCGTCCTCCAAGGTCGACGCCAGGGAGCGCACCTCAAGTACGACCGTTTTCATGATTCCACCTCGCGATGTCCGAATTGAAGTCCGCCAGCAGCTGATCCATCGAGACAAATCGGTACTGCCGCTGGGTGATGCCGAAGTGCCGGTGATCACCCTTTCCCCGCTCGTTGTCATAGCGGACAACGCACTCGCCCGCCACCACGTAGGCCAATCGGTACTTGAAGCGATGTGTCGAGGACAGAAGGGGCGCGTCCAACCGCCAAACCACGAGCTCGACAAAGGCGTCCTCCGCGACCACGACGCGACGCTGGAGGAGTGCGGCGGCCTTCATGTTGGACAGAATAACAACAGTCGGGCTATGTTGTCAATTACTCCAACATGTGACGATGCCGGTGGTCGTCGAGAAGAAGTAGGGCTGAAACACAGGTCGCTACCCCTTCTGCGTCACAAACTTCGTGACCAGGTATCCGTCAAAAGTCTCCGCCCCGCCCTCGCTGCCGTAGCCGCTCTCCTTCACGCCGCCGAACGGCACCTCCGCGAGAGCAAATCCAAGATGGTTGATGGTGACCATCCCGCTCTCCAGCCCATCTCCGATCTTCGTCGCATTCCTGGTTGAGGTCGTGAACGCGTAAGCGGCCAAGCCAAACGGCAGCGAGTTCGCCCGCTCGATCGCCTCGTCGACCGTCTTGAATCTCTTCAATCCCATGATCGGCCCGAAGGGCTCCTCGGTCATGATCCTGGAATCGTCCGGCGCCTCTTCGATGACGGTGGCCTCGAAGAAATTGCCCTTGTCGCCAATCTTCTTGCCGCCCGCCAGGATCTTCGCCCCACGCGCACCAGCATCCTCGACAAAGCCGGCAATCGCAGGCATGCGCCGCTTGTGCGCGAGCGGCCCCATCTTCGTCTCCGCATCGAGCCCAGGCCCCACTTTGAGCTTCGAGACCTTGTCGAGGAAGCGGGAGACGAACTTGTCGTACGCGCCTTCCTGCACGTAGAAGCGCGTGGGCGAGACGCACACCTGGCCGGCGTTGCGGTATTTGGCACCGGCCATCATGTCGGCGGCACCTTCCACGTCGGCATCGTCGCAGACGATCACGGGCGAGTGGCCGCCAAGCTCCATCGTGCACGGCTTCATGAGCGCGCCCGCCATCGCCGCGAGCTGCTTGCCCACGGGTATCGAGCCGGTAAAGGAGATCTTGCGCACGACGGGCGAGTTGATGAGGTACGTCGACACCTCGCTCGGCACGCCCCAGACCAGATTCAGGCACCCGGGCGGCAAGCCCGCCTCGTGGAACATGCGCGCGATCGCCACCACGGCGCTGGGGGCGTCTTCCGGGCCCTTGATGATGATCGTGCAGCCGGCGCCCAGGGCGGAGACGATCTTGCGGATCGCCTGGTTGAACGGGAAATTCCACGGCGAGAAGGCGGCCACCACGCCGATGGGCTCCTTCATCACCATCTGGCGCACGCCGTCGGTGCGCGCCGGCACGATGCGCCCGTAGATTCGCCGGCATTCCTCCGCGGCCCACTCGGCGTGCTCGGAGCACACCATCACCTCGCCCACCGCCTCGGCGAGTGGCTTGCCCTGGTCCAGGGTGATGTTGCGGCCGATCTCGTTGGCCCTCGCGCGGGAGAGCTCGCCCACCTTGCGCAGTATCCGGCTTCTCTCGATGGGCGACGTCTTGCGCCAGGTCTCGAACGCCTTCTGCGCGCTGGAAAGGGCCAGGTCGAGGTCGGCTTGGCCGGCATGGGGAAGCTTGCCGACCACCTCGTCGGTAGCGGGGTTGATCACGTCGCTTGTGCGTCGGCCGCCGCCCTTGAGGAATTGGCCGTTGATGTAAAGGGAGAGGTCTTCGTACATGGGGGGGCTTCGTGGGGGGGAAACCCTAATTCTGCCGTAGCCGGTCCACCCGCGCCTGGCTCCCTTGGCCATGCGCCGAATGGCGCGTTTCCACGAACGCCCCCCGGGCACCGGGTCGAACGTAGATAGCGACCCAAGGAGGTCCCATGAAATCCCGCCTTCCCCATGCCTTAGTAGCCGTCTTTGCAGCCGGCGCCGCTTCGTTCGCGTTTGCACAGGCTGTCCCCGGACCCACCCAAACACCTTCCGCTGAGCCCACGGCCACCCCGGCCGCGACCCCGGCCTGGACGCCCAGCAGGGCGCCCGTCGCGTCGACACTCACCTTCGTCGAGGAGCCCGTCGCTTCCGCCTCCCGTATCGACGGCGCCGAAGCGGACGTCGTGAAGTCGATCATGGACGCGCTCAATGCGGACCCCGCGATGAAGTCCTCGAAAATCACCGTCCAGCCCGACAACGGCACCATCACGCTCACCGGCAGCGTGCAGACGCGCGAGCAGGTGAAGAGGGCGGGTGAGATCGCGTCGCAGTTCGCGGGCGAAGGAAAAGTCATCAACGTGATCCTGGACGGGCAGACCTGACCTGGAGGGGTACCGCGAGCCACGATCGCGACCCCGGGCCTGCAACTAGCCCCTCAGACCCTCTCGAGGTAGCTTTGGAATACGCCGACATGGATGAGCGCTGAGTCGGCAGAACCGGGCCAGAGGTCTTCGCTGCGGAAGCGCACGTCGTAGGTGGGCTCGTCCTGCGCCTCGATTGCGTGGGCATGTGCGTCCGGAAACGGATAGGCGGGTGACTCGCCGACCACCACGCCCGCCTTGCCTCGGATGTAACCGGGCAAGCGGATGTGGCCGGGCACGAAGTCGAGCCTCACGCGAACACGATCACCCTGCTTGAAGCGTTCACGAGCGCTTACGTTCGTGCGCCCCGGCGCACTGGGTGCCGACAGCGGAAACAAGCCGTGGGCCCTTCGCTCCAGCTCCTCCCGGGACGCGATGCCCTTTTCGACCAGGAGCGTGGCCAGGCTGGTGAGCGAGCGTTCGTAGTAGCTCGCCGTGAGGTAGTGGCGCGGCTCCATGCGCTCGATCGCGTGTCGATACTCATCCATGTTGAAAATGCCGAGCCGGACAGCAAGGGCATACAGCGAATTGACGCGCACTTCCCAATCCGCGTGAAAAGCATGCGCCTTGGGGGTATAGCGCACGGCGCCGAAACCTTGCATGCCACCCATGTCGTGAATGCCGTCCATCGGGAATCCCCGGCTACAGTTGCGCGACGCCGATCAGCGAATCGCGGCTTACGATGCTCGCGAGCCTTTCCTCGGGCCAGCCGACAGTCGCGGCCGGCTGCTCGGGCAAAACCATGTAGCGCGTATCGGCGGTGGTGTCCCAGACGCGGATCTCGACTTCCGCCGGCAAATCCAGGCCCATCTCCCTCAGCACTGTGCGCGACTCGCGAACGACGCGCGAACGGTACTCCACGTCCTTGTACCAATCCGGCGGCAGCCCGATGATCGTGAAGGCCGTGCACGAGCAGAGCGTGCAGCAGATGACGTTCTGCACCTTGGGCGTGTTTTCCAGCACCACGAGATGTCGATGATGCTTGGGCATCGATACGCCGAGCTCCCCAACCGCGTCCTTGCCATTGGCGAGCAGGCGCGCGCGGAACGCAGGGTCCGCCCACGCCTTTGCCACGACGCGTGCGCCGTTGCGGCCCCACTCCTCCTCGCCAAGGTGCCGCAATTCCTCGACGGTCTGGGTCGCCTTGAAGCCGCGCTCGTCGAAGACCGACTGGATCGCATCGAGGCGCTGCTCTACGGAGGCGGTGCGCTTGATCACAAGTTCATTGGGCATGTTCATCGCTCCTCGGGACTTGAGCTTATCCTCATTCCGCGGCTTCGACGATCCGGATATCCCGATCGACGGCATCGCCGAGCGCGCGTAACGCCTCCCCGTACGCCGGGCTGTCGTGCGCGGCGATCGCCTCCGCAACGCCCGGAAACTCGATGAGGACCACGCGCATCGGGACTGCGTTGTCATAGATCTGCGCAGGATTGCCGCGCGCGAGGATCCGCCCGCCGGCCGCCTGCAACGCCGGCCCGGCGAGCTTCGCGTAGGCCGCGAACGCTGCGGAATCGTGAATCGCGCGGTAGGTTGCTACCCAATAGGCCTTGGCCACGGCGTCATCCCTTCTGAGTTACGAGGTTGGCAAGAGAGCCCATTCTGCCGCAACGCCTCCCGCA
>JALYSB010000268.1 GCA_030855025.1 Pseudomonadota bacterium | reverse complement strand
CTGCGCGAGCGATTCCATTTCCGGAGTGCCGGCCGTGCCGAGGTCGAGCGGGATCATCGCGGGCTCGGGGCCCTTCGCCTCCACGATGGCATCGTAGGTGGCCTCGAGCTTTTCCTGCTTGCGGCCAAGCAGGGCGACGGTGGCTCCATGGCGCGCACACGCCATCGCCACGGCGCGCCCCAGGCCCTGGCCCGCGCCGGTCACGAGAATGACGCGGCCGGCGAGGAGGGCGGGATCGGGTTGGTAGTCGGTCGGGATCGGTGAGGTCATTCGCGCTGCTGTCATTCGCGCTCTGTTGTCATTCGCGCTCTGTTGTCATTCGCGCTCTGCTGTCATCCCCGTGCAGACGGGGATCCAATTTCCAATTGTTCCATCAATGTCCTTGCCGCCGACCGCCCGCTCTGCACCGCGCTCTCGAGCGTCGCCGGATAACGGCTCTCGGTGTAGTCACCCGCGAGCACGAGCCCGCGGAGCGCCGTGGCGTTGGGAGGGCGGAAGGCCCCCGGCTTGCATGCGAACGTCGCGCGCTTCTCGGTGATCGCCTTGGTCCATCGCGGTGGCGGGATTTCGCCGATCGCGGCTGTGAGCTCGCGGTGGGCGAGGGTACCGAGAACGTCGTTGTCGAGCTCCAGGTGCGGGCCGCTTGCGGAGATTACCGCGGCGATGAGGCCGCGCACGCCCGACAGCGCCTCGCGATCGAAGAGCCACTGCACCTGGCCGCCCGCGAGCCCCACCATCGGAAATGGCAGGCGCACCGGCTCGTCGTACTGGAGATACACGGTGACGATCGGCTCGTAGTCGAGCGTTTCGACGCCGGCGCGCAGCGAATTGAGCTCGCTGCAGTTCTCGATGAGGGTCGGCAACTGGAAGGGCGCCACTGCGCACACCACCGCGTCGAATCGCCGCGACTTGTTGGCGACGGTGAGGTGCCAGCCGCGGTCGCCGGGTTCCACCGCCATCACGCGCGCACCGAGGGCGATCTCGCAGCCGCGCTCGCCGAGCCACGCCAATGCGGCATCGGGCAGGAGCGCCGAGAGATCCACGCTCGGCACGAGGAGGTCGGAATCCTCCCGCCGCTGGAAAAGCGCGTCGTGCAGCACGTTGGCGAAGACGCGCGCGTCGGCTTGCGCGGTGGGCGTATTCAGCGCCGCGATGCACAGCGGTCCCCACACGAGCTCTATCAGCGCGGGGGTCTGGCCGTGTCGTTCGAGGAGCTGGTCGACGGTGAGGGAGATTGGGCCCCCGCCTACGGGGGGGCGACCCACTTGGCGGAAGCTGTCACCCCCGCGCAGGCGGGGGCCCAATTTCAACGCCGCCCAGCGGTCCTCCCAAGTGAGCCCCTTCGCCGCCATCAACGCGGCGGCGACGTTGAACGGCGCCGGCAGCCGCGGCGCACGCAGCTCGAGGCGCCCCGGGTAGATGAGCGTGAGCGGAAAGCGCTTGAGCGCGCTCTCGGGCACGCCAACGGTTCGCATGAGTGCGAGCGTCTCGCGGTAAGCGCCGAGCAGCAGGTGCTGGCCGTTATCGAGCAGCGTGTCGCGATATTCGACACGCCGCGCACGCCCGCCGGCCACGCGGTTAGCCTCGAACACCGTCACCGCAAATCCGGCGCGCACCAGCTCGACAGCGGCGGCAATGCCCGCGTAACCTGCTCCCACGACCGCCACTTTCAGGGTCATTGTCTCGCCCGCCCCCGATTAAGACTCTCGAGGGCAGGCTCCGGCGGGGGCCCAATGCATCGCGATCCGGTTCTCACGCCGCTATCCAGGTTTTCCACGCGATCCACAGCTTGCGAACCGGCGTGAGGGCGACGCGCTGCTCGAGGACCTCGAAGCGGTCGCGGCGGATTTCTTCGAGCAGCGTGCGGTAGATCGCGGCCATGATGAGGCCCGCGCGCTGGCTCCTGCGATCGGCCGCGGGCAGCTTCGCGAAGGCGAGGTCGTAGTACGACTGCGCGCGCTGGGCCTGGAATTCCATCAGCTCCACGAACTGCTCGCTGCGGCGGCGGGCAAGGATGTCCTCGGGGGTGAGCCCGAAGCGCGCGAGCTCGTTCACCGGGAGATAGACGCGATCGCGCCGCGCGTCCTCGCCCACGTCGCGGATGATGTTGGTGAGCTGGAACGCGATGCCGAGGGCTTCGGCGTATTCGAGCGTCGCGGGATCGGTGTATCCGAAAATCGAGGCCGAGAGTTGGCCCACGACGCCGGCCGCGCGATGGCAGTAGAGCTTGAGCGCCTCGAAATCGGCGTAGCGGTGGTGGGCCAGGTCCATCTCCATGCCGTCGATGATCTCGCCCATGCGCCCCCGATCGATTCCGAACGGCTGCACGAAGGGCGCAAGCGCCCGAGTGACCGGATGCTGCGGGTGTCCTTCGAAAAGGTTCGCCACTTCCGTGCGCCACCACGCGAGCTTCGTGCGCGCGATGCCGACGTCCGCCGTCTCGTCCACCACGTCGTCCACCTCGCGGCAGAACGCGTAGAGCGCGGTGATCGCGCGGCGCCGTTCCGCGGGCAGGAAGAGGAAGCTGTAGTAGAAGCTCGAGCCGCTGGCCGCGGCTTTCTGCTGGCAGTAGTCGTCGGAATTCATGGTCTGAAAATTGGTGTCAGAGACCATTTTCTGCCCGGCGGAAAATGGTCTCTGACACCAATTTTCCCAGGATCAGGGTCCAGTCCCACGGGCCGACGACCGGCCGATTCCGGAAGACGTCC
Source organism: Pseudomonadota bacterium (assembly GCA_030855025.1). Lineage (GTDB taxonomy): Bacteria > Pseudomonadota > Gammaproteobacteria > Burkholderiales > Usitatibacteraceae > Usitatibacter. The sequence goes on along the minus strand of JALYSB010000268.1, from coordinate 337 downwards.
CCCGAGACGGCGTCGATTTTATCGAGAATGGCGAGGCCGCCCTGGACCGTCGCGCGGATCTCGAGGCCGAGGCGCCCCGGCAGCGCGCGGCCGAGAGGTGCGCCCGAGAGCAACATCCCGCGCGCGCGCTCGCACTCGAACGTCATCAGCGCTTGCCACCGTGCATCGGCCCGCTGCTCCGCAATCTGCGCTTCGGTCACCCCAAACCGCGCCAAGTCCTCCTGCGGGATATACACGCGCCCCTTCTGCCAATCCACCGCCACGTCCTGCCAGAAGTTGACGATCTGCAGCCCCGAGCAAATCGCGTCGGAACAGGAAACCGGGGACGGACCCTCAT
>JALYSB010000008.1 GCA_030855025.1 Pseudomonadota bacterium | reverse complement strand
GCCGCTTCGGGTTCGACTACGTCACCCATCCCCAGCGCCTCACGAAACCCCTCATCCGCAAGCAGGGTGTGGGAAAGGCGGCCGCGTTCACCATGGATCCCACCCGCTGGAGCGACGTGTTTCGCGAAGCGACCTGGGAAGAAGCGCTCGAAGTCGCCGCCAACGGGCTGAAGAAAGTCCGCGACACCCTGGGCCCGCAGGCCCTCGCCGGCTTCGGCAGCGCCAAGGGCTCCAACGAGGAGGCCTACCTCTTCCAGAAGCTGGTGCGCACCGGCTTCGGCACCAACAACGTGGACCATTGCACGCGCCTGTGCCACGCCTCGTCGGTGGTGGCGCTGCTCGAGGGCATCGGCTCGGGCGCGGTGTCGAACCAGGTGTCGGATGTCGCCAAGGCGGAGGTGATCTTCCTCATCGGCGCGAATCCGACCTCGAATCACCCGGTCGCGGCCACCTGGATCAAGAACGCGGTGCAGCAGGGCGCCAAGCTGATCGTGGCCGACCCGCGGCGCAATGACCTTGCGCGCCATGCGTGGAAGTACCTGCAGTTCACTGCCGACATGGACGTGGCGCTGCTGAACGCCATGATCCACACGATCGTGGACGAAGGGCTCGTGGACCAGGAGTTCGTGCGCAGCCGCACCACGGGCTTCGAGGCGCTGATGGAGAACGCCAAGGCCTTCAGCCCCGAGAAGATGGGGCCGCTCTGCGGCATCCCCGCAGCGACGATCCGCGAAGTCGCCCGGGCGTATGCCACTTCGAAGAGCTCGATCATCCTCTGGGGCATGGGGATCTCGCAGCACGTGCACGGCACCGACAACGCGCGCTGCCTCATCGCGCTGACCCTCATGACCGGGCAGATCGGGCGTCCCGGCACGGGGCTGCATCCTTTGCGCGGGCAGAACAACGTGCAGGGTGCATCGGATGCGGGACTCATTCCGATGATGTATCCCGACTACCAGCGCGTCGACAATCCCGATGCGATTCGCCGGTTCGAAAAGCTCTGGGGCGTCAGCCTGAACCACAAGCCTGGGCTGACCGTGGTCGAGATCATGGACGCCGCGTGCGAGGACCGCATCAAGGGCATGTACGTGATGGGGGAGAACCCCGCAATGTCGGATCCCGATGCGCACCACGCGCGGCAGGGACTCGCGCAGCTCGACATGCTGGTGGTGCAGGACATCTTCCTCACCGAGACCGCCTACCTTGCCGACGTGGTCCTGCCCGCCTCGGCGTGGCCGGAGAAGACCGGCACTGTCACCAACACCGACCGCATGGTGCAACTTGGCCGTCGCGCCCTCGAAATGCCCGGCGAGGCGCGCCAGGACCTGCTCATCATCCAGCAACTCGCGAACCGTCTCGGATGCGGCTGGAGCTACCAGGGTCCCGAAAGCGGCGTGGCCGAAGTCTACGAAGAGATGCGCAGTGCGATGAACTCCATCACGGGCATCTCGTGGGAGCGGCTGCTGGCGCAATCATCGGTGACTTATCCGTGCCGCACCGAGGACGATCCCGGGCAGTCGGTGGTGTTCACCGAGAAATTCCCGACCCTCGACGGGCGCGGCAAGTTTGTCCCCGCGGGCCTGATTCCCGCCGACGAACGCCCCGACGCGGAGTATCCCTTCGTGCTCATCACCGGGCGCCAGCTCGAGCACTGGCACACGGGCTCGATGACGCGGCGCGCCTCGGTGCTGGACGCCCTCGAACCCGAAGCCGTGGGTTCCGTGCACCCGCTCGAGCTCGACGCCATTGGAGCGCAAGCCGGCGACGTGATCACGGTCGCATCCCGCCGCGGCGAAATCGCGCTCACCGCGCGCGCCGACGAAGGCATCCCGCGCGGCACGGTCTTCATTCCGTTCGCTTTCTACGAGGCCGCGGCGAACGTCCTCACCAATGCGGCGCTCGATCCGTTCGGCAAGATCGCCGAGGTCAAGTACTGCGCGGTGACCCTCAAGAAGGGGGGCAAGCTGCAGGCGGTGACGAGTTACGGCGGCGGGCAGTCTTTCATCGCCGTCATTCCCGCGTAGGCGGGAATCCAGACTCAGCGAGTACGTCATTCCCGCGTAGGCGGGAATCCAGACTCAGCGAGTACGTCATTCCCGCGTAGGCGGGAATCCAGTCCGAGCGCGAAGCGGATTGACCTGGGCCCCCGCCTGCGCGGGGGCGACCATCACCAGCGATCAGCCTATCGCTTCAGATGGTCGGTTTTTTCCTCATCACGTCGAAGCGGTCCATCGAGCGGATCTTCACGTCGCGGACCTCGGTTCCCTTCAGCACCTTGAGGGTCACCTCGACGCCCGGCGCGCCCGACGACCAGAGCCGCTGGTAGAAGTCGGAGAGCTTCTCGACCTTCTCGCCCGCAAGCCCCAGGATGATGTCCCCCGGGACGATGCCCGCGCGCTCGGCCGGGCTGTCCGAGGACACCCGCATCACCTTGAGCCGCCCGTCCTCCTCGAGGGAATTGACGCCAATCCAGGGCCGCGCGCCGCCCTTTTGCCGGCCGGTGGCGATCATCTCGTCGAGCACCGGCTTCAGCAGGTCGATGGGCACGAACATGTTGCCCGGCAGGCGCTCGCCCGGGGTCATCGCGTCCATCACGAAGAGCGATCCGATGCCGACCAATTCGCCGTCGCGGTTGATGAGCGCGGCGCCGCCGAAATCGGCGCGCGGCGGCGAGGTGAAGATCGCGCCGTCGATGAGGTACTCCCAGTAGCCGGCGAACTGCCGCCGCGACACCACGGTGGCCACCGACAGGCTCTCCTCGTTGCCACCCGCAGCGACCAGCAGGCGGTCGAGCTGATCCACTTTCGACGACGTGCCCAGCAGGATCGGCTTCACGTCCAGGGGAACGAAAGGTCGCAGCAGGCCGAATCCCGTCGCATGGTCGTAGGCCGCCACGGTAGCCGGCACGACGCGGCCCTGGCTGGTGGTGAGCTCGACCTGGTCAGCCTCGAGGATCAGGTATCCGATGGTGAGCACCAGCCCGTTCTTGCCGAAAAGCACGCCGCTGCCAGTGCGCTCGGCTCCGAGCGTCTGGTTGCTGCGCGCGTTGGGAAGCGCCTTCACCTTGATGGCGACCACCGCGCGCGAAGCGTCGACCAGTTGCTGGTAGTTCGCCGAGTCGGCGACGGCGGGTACGTTGGGTGCCGCGGCGGGAGCAGCGCCCAGGACGGGCAGCGCGACGGTCAACAGGCAAGCAATCCACGAGCGGTCCATGGGAACCTCCAGCGCGGCGATGCGAGAGGCCATGCTAGCATCCCGGCACTCGGAGGTCTTCGTGAAAAACAACAGAATTCTCGCGACTGTTTTGCTTGCAATCGCTGCGCTCGCCGCCCACGCGCAGGCGCCATGGCCGTCCAAGCCCGTCAAGCTGATTGCGGTGTTTCCTCCGGGCGGATCGGTCGACCAGGTCGCGCGCATCTTCGCCGCGCGGCTCACCACCCAGACCGGCCAGCAGTTCATCGTCGATAACCGGGGTGGCGCATCCGGATCGATCGGCACCCAAGTGGTCGCGACCTCCCCGCCCGACGGTTACACCTTTGGCGTGGTCTTCGATACGCACGCGGTGAACCCATCGTTGATCCCGAACATTCCGTTCGATACGGTGAAGGACCTGGCATCGGTCATGCTGGTCGGCACCTCGCCGATGGCGATCGTGGCGCACGTCTCGCAGCCCTACAAGGATTTCCGCGACGTGCTTGCCGCGGTCCGCAAGACGCCCGGGAGCGTCGCGTACGGCTCGATCGGCACCGGTAGCCTCGGCCACCTCGCGATGGCGCAGATCGGAAACCTGCAGAAGCTGGACTTCACCCACGTGCCCTATCGGGGTGGCGGCCCGCTGATGACCGACGCGATCGGCGGGCAGGTGCCGCTCGCTATCGGCACGGTGTTCCTGGTCAATCCGCACGTGAAGGGCGGCAAGGTGAAGGCGCTCGCGGTGACTTCCGCCAAGGCCTCGCCGCAGATGCCGGGCGTGGCCCCGGTGGCCGACCAGGGCGTGCCCGGGTTCGCGGCGCTCGCGTGGTGGGGGGTGATCGCGCCGGCCAACACGCCGCCCGCGATCGTGAAGCGAATGCACGAGGAACTCTCCAAGGCCCTCAAGGACCCGGCGGTTGCGCAGAAGCTCACCGAGCAAGGCATGGAAATCGTGGGCGGTGGTCCCGCGGAGCTCGACAAGTTCCTGCGTGGGGAGATCGCGCGCTGGGCCGATGTCGTCAAGAGCAACAAGATCAAGGCAGGCGACTAGCAATCACCCCAGCCCGACCAGGCGCGCCACCGCTTCGCGCGCCGACATGCCCTCCTTGAGCTCGAGGCGCCGCGCGACGGCATTCACGCGCGAGATCACCCCGGTGTCGTAGGTCGAGCGCCCGTCGCCGATGCGCGCGGTGTTGCATGACACCGTGGCCCCGGCGATGCCGCGCTTGTCGAGGACGGGCAGGCGCGCATATCCCGCATCGTCCTTGCCGCCCCCGGCGTCGTTGAAGAACGCGGCGAAAGCGTCGACTTCGAGGATGCCGTCGGACGGCTTGCCGCCCAGCAGGCCGCCGTGGGAGCCGGTCACGAGGATCGCGCGTCGGTCTTCTTCGCGGGCGAGGGATACGGAATCGAGCGCCCAGACCTCGCGATGGCCGGTATTGCCGATGCGAAGCCGCGTCTCGCCAATCTCGGGGACTTCCTGCTCGTCGGGCTCGAAGTCGCTCTCGAGCAGGCACTTGGCGACCTGCTTGCAGGTGTGCCCGGGCAGGCAGCCGTGGACCGCGGCCGCCTCGTTGACCGTCGTGACGATGCCGGTTTCAAGCATCGCCTTGCCGTCGGCGATGCGCGCGGTGCGATAGTCGACCGCGCAGGCGGCGATCCCGAAGTTCGCGAGCCAAGCGACCCCGGCGATGCCGGCGGAGTGGCGCCCGATGCCGGCGTCGTTGAACACCACTGCCCGCACCCGCGCGTGAGCCGCCAGCCACGCGGTGTAGAGCGCCCCGTGCGAGCCGCAGACCACGACCGCGCCGCGGGCCGTCGCCTCGAGCTGGGTCGCCGAATCCACCACCACAATGTTTTTCATGGGAGGATTCTAGCGATGGATGCCATTCGCCGCTTTGGGCTGGTCCTGCTGTTGGCCTGCGGCACCGCGTGGGCCCAGGAAGAAATCGACGTGAAGCCCGCCATGGGCGTGGCCGAGGCATGGCTCGCGTCGGTCGACGCGGGGAGCTACGGCGCGAGCTGGGAGGCGGCGGCGCCGCTCTTCCGGGAGGCGATGCCGAAGGTCAAGTGGGAGACCGCCATCGAAGGCGTTCGCGCCCCGCTCGGCACGCCGATCAACCGCAAGCTGCGTCAGGCCTTCCATGCTCGCGTCCTGCCGAACGCGCCCGAGGGCGAGTACGTCGTCATCGAGTACGACACGCGCTTCGAGAATCGCCCGCTGTCCATCGAGATCGTGACGCCGATGAAGACGGCCGAGGGGACCTGGAAGGTTTCGGGGTACGTCATCCGCTGAGCTCCTCGGGGGGCTTCACGCGGCGGAATTCGCGCCACAGCAGCAGGTCGTAGCTGAGCTTGGTGATGCCCGCGAACACCAGAGGCAGCCCGAGGCCGCCGGCCTGCATCATCATTCCAGCGAAGATCGGCGCCGCTGCCCACCCGCCCGAGCGCACGAGAGCGGTGATGCCGGCGGCCGCGAGCCGCTCCTCGGGCCTCACCACCGCCATCACGTACGACTGGCGCGTCGGCACGTCCATCTCGTTCAGGGCCTCGCGCAGCAGGAAGAAGAAGGCGGCAATCTCGAAGCGATCGACGGCCACGATGGTGAACAGCAGCAGGCTCGAGGGCACGTGGGTGTACACCATCGTGTTCACCAGGCCGATGTGTTTCGCAAGCCACGCGGCGGCGAGGTGCGAGAACGCCGAGAGCACCCGGCCCGAGGCGAAGAGCACGGCGATCGCCGCGGCCGAGACGTGGAACTGCTCGGCGAAGTAGTAGGCGAAGAGGGCCGAGCCAATGAAGCCGCCGCCGAAGGAGTCGATGAAGAAGAGCAACGAGATCTTCGCGACGATCGGCTTGCTCTCGGGCGAGAGGCTGCGCAGTCCCACCGGTGCGGCGCCCGGAAGGTTCGCGGGCAGCCGCGCATAGAGCACCGCGGCCGCGGCATACAGCACGCAGAAGAGCGCGAGCGCGAGGCGCATTGCCTCCACGGTGGCAAGCCCCAGCGACGCCTCGAGGAGCGTGGGGATCGCGGCGAGCAAGCCTCCGGCGGCGTAGCCCGAATCCAGCAGCACGTTGTACCAAGCGAAGACACGAGTGCGTTGCGCATCGTTCGACGTGGCCGGCAGCAGCGCCTGCTCGAGGATCGGGATCGCGCCGCGGTCGCGCCCGTGCACGTTGAACATTCCCACGAACGCCGCCGCCACGATGACGGGGAATGCCTCGGACGAGAGCAGGATCACGGCGCCCAGCACCGGCAGGCCCGACATCGACACGAGGAGCGTGCGCTGCGAAAGCTTCGGTCCCAGCAGGAGCGTCACGAGGGCGGCGAGCGCGGCACCCCACAAAGCCGCCGAGAGCACCACGCCGATTTGCGCCGCATTGAGGCCGAGCCGGGCCGCGTAGAGCCCGATCAGGACCGCCATCAGCCCGATGGCCAGCGCGCGCAGGAAGGCGGCTGTGTAGAGGATGCGGCGCAGCTGCTGCGGGGTCATGCCCGCATGATATGAGAAGGTGGGATTGGGCCCCGGCCTTCGCCGGGGCAGGGGTCTGCTGCGCTAGACCCCTGGTTTCCTGCGCATGAACTCGTGGCGGTCGATGGAGCGGACGGTCACGTCCCTCAGCGTGGGGCCGTGCAGCACAGTGAGCACGACATCGACGCCCGCGGGCCCGCGCGTCCAGACCTTCTCGTAGAAGCGCTCGAGCGATTCCACGGCCTCGCCATCGACCGACAGGATGATGTCGCCAGCGACGATTCCCGCGCGGTCGGCGGGGCTTTCCTGGTTCACCTGCATCACCTTCACGCGGCCATCCTCCTCGAGGGAGTTCACGCCCAGCCACGGACGGCGCGCCGCCTTCTGCCCGCCGGTGCGCACCATCTCGTCCAGGATCGGCTTCAGGAGATCGACCGGCACGAACATGTTGCCGGGCAGGCGCTCGCCCGGGGTGAGGGCGTCGAGCACGAAGAGCGCGCCGATGCCGACCAGCTCGCCCTCCTTGTTGATGAGCGCGGCGCCACTGTGGTCGAGACGTGGTGGCGACGTGAAGATCGCGTCGTCGATCAGGTATTCCCAGTAGCCCGCGAACTGGCGCTTCGACACCACCGTCGCAATCGAGATGGTCTGCTCCTCGCCGCCGGTCACGATCATCAGCCGGTCGAGTTGCGAGACGGGCATCGCGGTGCCGAGCCGGATGGCCTTGGGCGCGATCGGCGCGAGCGGTTTCACCAGGCCGAATCCGGTGGCGTGGTCGTAGGCGACAACCGCCGCGGGCACCTTCTGCCCGTCGGAATCGACCACCTCGACCTGGTCGGCTTCGAGAATCAAATACCCGATGGTGAGCACCAGGCCATCCTTGCCGATCAGCACGCCGGAGCCGGTGCGTTCCTGGCCGAGGCTCGCATTGCTGCGCGCGTTGGCCAGTGCCTTCACGTTCACGCCGACCACGGCGTTGGCCGCTTCGACCAGGCGTTGGTAGGAGACGTCTTCCTTCACCTGCACGGCGTCGGCGACGGAATGCGCCACGGCGGCCTCGAGCGCGGGTGCCGCAAGCGCGGCGAGCGCGACGGCGATCTGGAGCAGGATCCGGAAACGCTTTTTCGTGGCCATCGCTCACCTTTCCCGGAACAGGGCCCGGGTCACGATTCCTAGGCTGCACGCCCAAGTTGGCCTGGTCGTGACCGGGGGGAGCCGCCACCCGGTCCGAACGGACCACGAATATCGAGGGTCGACGTCGCAATCGGCCGCCAGGGTGGCTCGCGCTACCATGGCGTACCCATGAATTCACCGATCGTCCAAGGCGACCTGAGCGTCGTCCGGAGGCTCCTGCCTTACCTGTGGGAGTTCCGCGGCCGCGTGCTGCTGGCGCTCCTCTTCCTGGTGAGTGCCAAGCTCGCGAACATCACGGTGCCGTTCGTCATGAAGCGGATCGTCGACGGCCTCACCGGGCCTCTCGCGATCGTGGCCGTCCCGGTGGCGCTGCTGGTGGCCTACGGTGTGCTGCGCGTCTCGAGCACGCTCTTCAACGAGTTGCGCGACGTGGTGTTCGTGAAGGTGGCGCAGCGCGCGATGCGCCGCATCGCCCTCGAGGTGTTCCACCACCTCCACGCCCTTTCGCTGCGCTTCCACCTCGAGCGCCAGACCGGGGGGCTCACCCGCGACATCGAGCGCGGCACGCGCGGCATCTCCACGCTGCTTTCCTTCATGGTCTTCAGCGTGCTGCCGACGCTGCTCGAGATCGCGCTGGTGACGGGCTTGCTGATCTACCAGTTCGACATCTGGTTCGGCGTGATCAGCGTGGCCGCCCTGGTGCTGTATGTCGCGCTCACCTTCGCGATCTCGGAATGGCGCACCCACCATCGCCGCCAGATGAACGAGATGGACTCGAAGGCGAACACGCGCGCGGTGGATTCGCTCCTCAACTACGAGACGGTCAAGTATTTCGGCAACGAGGGCTTCGAGGCGAAGCGCTACGACGAGAACCTGCAGCGCTACGAGCGCGCGGTCGTCACCAGCGAGACGTCCCTCGGGCTGCTGAACGCCGTGCAGGCCGCGGTGATCGCGCTCGCGGTCTCGCTCCTCATGTGGCGCGCGGCCGAGGGCATCGTGTCCGGTAAGCTCACCCTCGGCGACCTGGTGATGGTCAATGCGCTGCTGATCCAGCTCTACATCCCGCTCAACTTCCTCGGCGTGATGTATCGCGAGATCAAGCAGGCGATGGTGGACATGGAAAAGATGTTCCGGCTCCTATCCGAGAACCGCGAGGTCGAGGACCGGCCCGGAGCCAAGCCGCTCACGGTCGCCGGTGGCGGCATGCGGTTCGAGAACGTCGACTTCAGCTACGACGGCGTGCGCCCGATCCTCGAGGACGTGAGCTTCGAGGTGCCGCCCGGCAGGAAGGTCGCGGTGGTGGGCACCAGCGGCTCGGGTAAATCGACCCTTGCGCGGCTCCTCTTCCGCTTCTACGACGTGGGCCGCGGCCGCATCACCATCGACGGGCAGGACATCCGCGAGGTGACCCAGGCGAGCGTGCGCGCGGCGATCGGCGTGGTGCCCCAGGACACCGTGCTCTTCAACGACACCATCTACTACAACATCGCCTACGGGCGGCCCGAGGCGACTCGCCCCGAGATCGAGAACGCAGCCCGCGTGGCGCACATCGCGGAGTTCATCGCGCGTCTCCCGGACGGCTGGGAGACCACGGTGGGCGAGCGCGGCCTCAAGCTCTCGGGCGGGGAGAAGCAGCGCGTGTCGATCGCGCGCACGCTGCTGAAGCAGCCGCCGATCCTGGTATTCGACGAGGCGACCTCAGCCCTCGACTCGCGCACCGAGAAGGCAATACAAGCAGAACTGTCCGAGATCGCTCGCAACCACACCACGCTCGTGATCGCGCACCGCCTGTCCACCATCGTCGATGCCGACGAGATCCTGGTCCTCGAGCAGGGCCGGATCGTCGAGCGCGGCACCTTCCGCGAGCTGCTCGCCGCCAACGGCAAGTTCGCCGAAATGTGGCGGCTGCAACAGGAGCAGCAAGAGGGGGAGTCAGAGAGTGAAGGTGACAAAGGGCTTTGAATCCGCCGATGAACGCCGATAAAAGCACGAGGGTTTTTCGTGGCCGTGGGCGCTTGGGCACGAAACTCTTCTAAGGGGTATCGGCGTTCATCGGCGGATTCAAAGCCTTTTGCAACCGCCAGCCCCTACCGCAGAAAGTTCTTGAGCTCGTGGAGTAACTCCCGCGGAGCCTCGCTCATCATCGAGTGGCCCGCATCGAGCATGACCAGCTTCGCCCCGGGAATCTCGGCCGCCAGCGCTTTCCCGGCCTTCATCGCAGTCATCTGGTCGCGCCGGCCAGCCACGACCAGGGTGGGAACCTTCAGGGCGCGGATCGCGTCCATGGGCGGCTGCCATGCGTGGCACGCCTCGAGATCGTTGTGGAGGACACCGGCGTGCGCGCGGGCGTTCAGCGCGCGGCTGGCGCCGTGCAGGGACATGCCCGGAACCGCGCTCTGCGCGAGAAGCACGCTGCGCGCATGCCCCCAGGTCGCCTCCATGTCGAGCGCTGCGGGCGAGTCGTCGCGCGCAGCGGCGGTGAACGCCTCGCCTACCGGCATCGGCGCCGCGGCCCCCACGAGTGCGAGCTTCGAGACCCGCCCTGGATGGCGGATCGCGGTCTCGAGCGCCACCAGCGATCCCATGCTGTGCCCGATGACTGCGGCGCGCTCGAGTCCGGCTGCCTCGATCAATGCCGCGATCCAGTCGGCGGCCGCGACGATGGAGTTACGCGACGGCCCGGGGCTGCGGCCGTGGCCGGGGAGGTCCACCGCGAGGACGGCGTGGCCGTGGTGCGCAAAGTAGCGCGATTGCCACTGCCACACGCTGTGGTCGAACGCCGCGCCATGGATGAAGACGATCGCGGGCGCGCGGGGCTCGTGGGGCTTGCCGCCGGTATACGCATAGGCCGGATAGCCCTGGACGATGAACTGCGTCATGCCTTCTGCGATGCGTAGATTGCACGGCCAAGGTCCTCGATCAGGTCGCCGGGATGCTCGAGGCCCACGGACAGGCGCAGCGTTCCGCCGCCGATTCCCGCCGCCGCGAGGGCTTGATCGTCCATGCGGAAGTGGGTGGTGGACGCAGGGTGGATCACGAGGGACTTCGCATCCCCGATGTTGGCGAGGTGCGAGAAGAGGGTGAGCGACTCGATGAACCGGCGCCCGGCCTCGCGCCCGCCCTTCAGCTCGAACGACAGGATCGCGCTGCAGCCGCGCGGATAGAGGCGCCCGGCCAGCGCGTGGTCGGGGTGCGTGACGAGGTGCGGGTGGTGAACGCGCTCCACCGCCTCGTGGGTTGAAAGGTATTCGGCGATCTTTGAGGTGGAGTCCACATGGCGGGACATGCGCAGCGGCAGGGTTTCGATCCCCTGCAGGATCTGGAAGGCGGTCATCGGCGCCATGCAGGCCCCGAAGTCGCGCAGCCCTTCGCGCCGTGCGCGCAGCAAAAACGCCGAAGCGGTGGACTCCTCGGCGAAAACCATTCCGTGGAAACCCTCGTATGGCTCTGTGAGGGTCGGGAATTTGCCCGCCGCCGACCAGTCGAACCGCCCGCCATCCACCAGGACACCCCCGATCACCACCCCATGGCCCGACAGGAACTTGGTCGCCGAATGCAGCACGAGATGGGCCCCCTGCTCGAGGGGCCGCCCCAGCACGGGCGTGGTCACGGTCGCATCGACGAGCAACGGCAGCCGGTGCTCGCTTGCTATCTGGCCCAAGGCCGGGATATCGAGGACGTCGACCGAGGGGTTGCCGACCGACTCGCCGAAAAGCACCCGGGTTTCGGGCCGGATCGCGCGACGCCAGGCATCGAGGTCGCGCGAGGGCACGAAGGTGGTCGTGATGCCGAAGCGCGGCAGGGTGTAGGCGAGCAGGTTGTGCGAGCCCCCGTAAAGGCTGGCCGAGGAAACGACGTGCCCGCCCTGGCCCATGAGCGTCACCAGCGCCAGGTGAAGCGCAGCCTGGCCGCTCGCGGTGGCGATCGCCCCGGCACCTGCCTCGAGGGCGGCCATCCGCTCCTCGAACACCGCCACCGTCGGGTTCGACAACCGCGAGTAGACGTGCCCGGGAACCTCCATATTAAAAAGGGCGGCCGCGGTGTCCGCGTCGGGCAGGACAAACGACGCGGTCTGGTAGATCGGGACCGCCCGGGCGCCCGTTGCGGGGTCCGGCGACTGCCCCGCGTGGACTGCCAGGGTGTCCGGATGGGGCAATTTCGGGGGTTTATGGCCGCCGCTATGGTCCATTGGAATCAGTTAGGAATCAGGTGTTTGAGTTGTAATTTTCGAATCCGCATCAGATGTTGCCGCAAACCCCTTATATTTGCTATGGTAGCGGCTGCCCTCAGAGGATTCTGACCCTGTGACCCGTGTTCTAGCCACATTTCTCGCCGCCGCCCTTTCCATGGGCGCGGTCGCGGCCGACAAGCCGACCGCCAAGGTTCGCGCGACCAAGGCAGCGCACGTCATCGAGCGCAACAACGAGGACGGCTCCCCGGTCCTCAGTTCGACTGGCGTCCTGGTGCTCGACCCGGCGACCGGCCATACGCTCTATTCGAAGAACGCCGACCATGCGACCCCGATCGCCTCGATCACCAAGCTGATGACGGCGATGGTGGTGGTGGACGCGAAGCTCTCGCTCGACGAGGCGCTCCAGATCAACAACGACGACCTGGACCTCGTGAAGAACAGCCGCTCGCGGCTGCCGGTGGGCCAGCACTTCCGCCGGGATGACCTGCTGCGACTCGCGCTCATGGCGAGCGACAACCGCGCCGCCTCGGCGCTCGGGCGCAATTATCCGGGCGGCCTTCCCGCGTTCGTCGTCGCGATGAACGCGAAGGCAAAGCTGCTCGGGTTGAGCGCCACGCATTTCGTCGACTCCTCGGGCCTCGCCCCCGGGAACGTCTCGAACCCGGCGGATCTCGGCAAGCTCGTGGCCGAAGCGTCGAAGTACAACCTGATTCGCGAGTACTCGACCACCGGCGCCGTCGACGTGACGCTGCCCGACTCGAAGCGCAAGCTTTCCTTCGTGAACACCAACGCGCTGGTGCGCGGCTCCGACTGGCAGATCGGCCTGTCGAAGACCGGCTACATCAGCGAGTCCGGCAAGTGCCTGGTGATGCAGGCGATGATCGCCAACCAGCCGATCGTGATCGTGCTGCTCGACTCGTGGGGCAAGCTCACCCGCGTGGCCGACGCGCAGCGCATCAAGAAGTGGCTCGAGAAGAACCCGGGCAAGCTCGTCACCAGCCCGCTGCGCAGCGGCTGAAGAAAGTTTTCGCTACATCGGGCAAAATCCCCGCATGAAAATTGCGATGATGGGATCCGGCGGCGTCGGCGGTTTTTTCGGCGGCCGCCTCGCCCAGGCCGGCTACGACGTGAGCTTCGTTGCGCGCGGCAAGCACCTCGCTGCGCTGCGTGACCAGGGCCTGCGGATCGAGAACGAGCCTCAGGGCGACATCCACGTTCCGAAGGTGCGCGTGACCGACGACCCGGCGAGCCTGGGGCCAGTCGACTTTGTGATCCTGTCGGTAAAGCTCTGGGATACCGAAGACGCCGCGCGCGCGATCGCGCCGATCGTCGGGCCCCGCACCGGCGTGCTCTCGCTCCAGAACGGCGTTATCAAGGATGACATCCTGCGGCGCGTGTTTCCCGCCGCACAGGTGATGGGGGGAGTGGGCTACGTCGCCTCCCATATATCGCGTCCTGGCGTGATCCACCAGACCGGCACGATGCAGCGCATCGTCGTGGGTGAATACGACGGCCGGGTCTCGGAGCGCGCGAGCTACCTGCACGCGGCGCTAGCCAAGTCGGGCGTGAAGGCCGAGCTCAGCACCGACGTGCGCCGCGCGATATGGGAGAAGTACGTCTTCCTGGTGGCGCTTTCGGGAGCCACCACCACGACGCGCCGCCCGCTGGGCGCGGTGCGCGCCAATCCGCGCACGCGCGCGTTCTTCCTCGACCTGATGCGCGAGACTGTCGCCGTGGGGCGCGCCCATGGGGTGGCGCTGCCCGAGGACTATGCCCAGGATCGCCTCGCCTTCGCCGACTCGCTGCCCGTCGACATGACGTCGTCCATGCACCACGATCTCGAGCGCGGCAACCGCATCGAGGTCGAATGGCTGAGCGGCGGCGTGGTGACGCTCGGAGAGGCGAAAGGGGTGCCCACGCCTGCCAATCGCGCGGTATGGGACATTCTCGCGCTGCACGCCGCGGGAGGAGCGGCGCCGACGCAATGACCGCGCCGGGCCTCACGGTACGCGGCCTCCGGTCGGTCGCCGTGGAAGTGCCGATGCGTCACGTGCTCGGCACGAGCCAGGCGGCGATGCGCGCCGCACCCCTCCTGCTGATCGACCTCGAGACTGACGAGGGCGTGACCGGCCGCTCCTATCTCTTCTGCTACGTGCCTGCGGCGGCGGGCGCCATTGCGACCCTGCTTGCCGAAGTCGAGCGCCAGGTGAAGGGCGAGCGCGTCGTGCCTTCGGACTTGTGGGCGCTTCTGGCAAAGCGCTTCACCCTCATCGGCGTGCAGGGCGTGGTGCGCATGGCGATGGCGGGCTTCGACGTCGCCTGCTGGGATGCGCTCGCGATCGCATCGAACCTGCCGCTGGCAACGATGCTGGGAGCCGGCCCCCGCGCCGTGCGCGCCTACAACAGTTGCGGCCTCGGTCTCATGGCGCCGGGAGCGCTCGCCGACGAAGCCCAAGAGCTCATCGAGGCGGGCGGCTTCACCGCCGTCAAGCTGCGACTCGGCTATCCGAGCCTTGATGAAGACCTGGCCGCGGTCGTTGCGGTGCGCAAGCGCCTGGGCGACGGCATTCACGTCATGGTCGATTACAACCAGGCGTTGTCGGTCGCCGAGGCGATGCGGCGCGGGCGCGCGCTCGACGCGCACGGCGTCTACTGGATCGAGGAGCCGATCCGCCACGACGACTACCGCGGCTGCGCGCGCCTGGCTGCCGCGCTCACCACGCCGGTCCAGATCGGGGAGAACTTTTCCCTGCCCTTCGCGATGGACGCGGCGCTCGATGCGCGCGCTTGCGACTATGTGATGCCCGACCTCGAGCGCATCGGTGGCGTGACCGGCTGGCAGCGCGCGGCGGGCATCGCCGCGGGCCGCGGCATCGAGATGTCGTCGCACCTTTTTCCCGAGGTGAGTGCACATCTGCTTGCAGCGACTCCCACAGCCCATTGGCTCGAATACGTGGACTGGGCCGCGCCGATCCTCGAGC
This sequence comes from Pseudomonadota bacterium, assembly GCA_030855025.1. Taxonomy (GTDB): domain Bacteria; phylum Pseudomonadota; class Gammaproteobacteria; order Burkholderiales; family Usitatibacteraceae; genus Usitatibacter. Next base: position 25,876 of record JALYSB010000008.1, on the reverse strand, counting down.
AGCCGATCGAGATCAAGAGCGGCTGCGCACTCATCCCCGACCGACCCGGCACCGGGATCGCCTGGAACGCCGCCGCCGTGGAGCGCTATCGGTTGCGGTAAGCAAAGGAGAAGACATGAAGACCGCATCCGCAGGCGCAGCGCTGGCCCTTGCCCTGGCCGCGACATCGGCCCTGGCGCAAAACGTGAAGATCACGCCATTGGGCTCCCATCCGGGCGAGCTCTGCGATAGAGACCGCGCCACGATCTTCGAAGACCCCACCGGCGTGCGGCTGCTGTACGACGTGGGCCATACCGTCACCGGCGGCGACGACCCGCGCCTGGGCGACATCCACGTGGTGCTGTTGAGCCATGCGCACGGCGATCACATCGGCGACCGCAAGCTCAAGGCGCCCGGCGCCGGTACCTGTGCCGCGGCCGAGACGCTGCCGGCCGGCTCGAACTCGATGACCGCCGAGATCGCGGCGGCGAAGAACGCCGCGATCGTGATGACGAGCGACATGGGGGCCTTCGTCGGGGCCAGGATCCAGAGGATCCGCGGCGGCGCGCCGGTGACGCCGTGCCCGCAAGCCTCGGGCGCGACCGATGTCCCGGTCGCGACTTCGTGCCGCTCCAACACGCATCTCGGCGGCGCATTCACTGCCAGGGCAGCGGGCGCAACGCAAGGGGTGGAGATCACCATCGTATACGCCTCTCACGCCAACAACGTGCCGCTCTCCCTGCTGCCGGAGTTGCACCGCGCACACCTCGAGCCCGAGGGTATGGGTATGGTCCTCGGTCCTCCCACCGGATTCGTCGTCAAGTTCACCAACGGGCTCACGGCCTACCTCTCGGGTGACACCGGCATCCACACCGAGATGAAGACGGTGGTGAACGAGTACCACCGGGCGAACCTCGCGGTGTTCAACCTCGGGCTGAGTGCCGGAACCAACGACTCCGTCGCGCAGGCATTGAACGAGCTGGTGCGGCCCGCTTCGGTGATCCTGAGCCATCCCAACGAGGCCGTTACCGAAAGCGGGAAACTCCGTCCCGCCTCGCGCGCGGCGGCGCTGATCAAGCAACTCAAGGGCGTCACACCGCACCTGGCCATCAGCGGCCGCACGATGGAGTTCGACGGCAAGGGGAAATGCGTTGCAGGCTGCTGAGTGCTCCCCGCTGCGCGTGGGCATCGGGGGCCCCGTGGGCTCCGGCAAGACCGCGCTCACGCTTGCGCTGTGCAAGGCGCTGCGCGACGCCAGGGCCTCGGCACCGTCATCCGTTTCGTCAAGACGGAAGGGCTCCTCGCCCGCTAGCCTTTCTTGCGGGCGCCCTTCGCCTGGATCTGCGCGCGGTACTCGTCGAGGCCGGCGCGCCCGCCGCGCCCCATCTCGTCCAGCTTGCGTTCCCAGGACTTGCGTCGCGCGCGCAGCGCCTCGACGATCGATTCGGCGATCACCAGGTTTCGATACCACTTGGAGTTCGCCGGGACGATGGTCCACGGCGCATGGGGAGCCGCGGTCCGGGAGATGGCCTCCTCGTAGGCGCGCGTGTAATCGTCCCAGTGGTCGCGCTCCTTCCAGTCGTTGGGGTTGAGCTTCCACGCGGTCTTCTTGTCCTTCTCGCGCTCGAGGAGCCGCTCCTTCTGCTCCTTGTTGGTGATGTGGAGGAAGTACTTGAGCACGATGGTGCCGTGCTCGGCGAGCAGCTCCTCGAAATCGATGATGTGCCCGTAGCGCTCCTTCCACAGCGCCTTCGGCGCGAGGTCGTGCACCCGGACCACCAGGACGTCTTCGTAGTGCGAGCGGTTGAAGATGGAGAACTCGCCCCGGCGCGGGGCGTGGCGGTGCACGCGCCAGAGGAAGTCGTGCTCGCGCTCCTCCGTCGTCGGCACGCCGAAGGAGACCACGTTCACGCCGCGGGGGTTCAGGTGCCCCACCACGTGCTTGATGGTGCCGTCCTTGCCCGCGCCGTCGCGTCCCTGCAGCACTACCACCACGCTGTGGACCTTCGAGCCGAACATCGCGTCCTGGAGTGCGAAGAGCTCGGTCCCCAAGGTCGCGAAGCGCTCCGCGGCCTTCTCGCGCGTCATCCCCTTGGGGGGCTCCGCGGAAATGTCGTCGATGCGGATCTTCGCACCGGGCTTGTCGAACACGGTCCGGGACATGGCATTCTCCAGGGAATCCGGCAAGCTAGCGCCGTTGGGGGCCGTAGTCAATTCGACGTTGCGCTAAGCTTGCGGTAACCCTCTGGAGAATCGATGCGTCGAATCATTGCCTGTGGCGTGGCGCTTGCGGCGACCGGGGCCGCGGCACAGCAGGAAACGATCACGGTGACCGCCACGCGCGTGCCGCAACCGTCCTATGACCTCCCGGCGGCGATCGACGCGGTGGATGCGCGCGCGATCCGCGAGGACAACGCCATGGTGAACCTCTCGGAGGCGCTGAACCGCGTGCCGGGCATCGTCGTGCAGAACCGCCAGAACTACGCGCAGGACCTGCAGATTTCCTCGCGCGGCTTCGGCGGCCGGGCCACGTTCGGCGTGCGCGGCGTGCGCCTCATCGCCGACGGGATTCCCGCCACCATGCCCGACGGGCAGGGGCAGGCGGCGACCTTCGACCTCGCCACCGCCGACCGCATCGAGGTCCTGCGGGGACCGTTCGCCAGCCTCTACGGCAACTCCTCGGGCGGCGTCGTGCAGGTGTTCACGGCCGACGGCCCCTCCCGGCCGGTGATCGACGCAGCCGCCTTCTTCGGCTCCGACGGCTTGCGCAAGGGCAACCTCCAGCTGGGCGGCGAAGGCGGCGGGTTGAACTACATCGCCAATTTTTCGCGATTCGAGACCGACGGCTACCGCGACCACAGCGAGGCGACGCGCGAGCAATGGAACACGAAGCTGCGCCTCGCGCTGGGTCCGGGGCGACTCACGTTGCTCGCGAATGGATTGCGGCAGCCCGGCACCCAGGATCCGCTCGGGCTCACGCGCGCCCAGTTCGAGGACAACCCGCTCCAGGCCGACGCCTCCGCGATCGCCTTCGATACCCGCAAGAGCATCCGCCAGTCGCAGGCAGGCGCGGTCTGGGACGCCGATTTTTCCGCGTGCGACAGTTTCCAGGCGCGGGTCTACCTCGGCGGGCGCGAGGTCGAGCAGTATCTCAGCCAGGCAGGCGACGGGGCTCTCAGCTCGGGCGGCGTGGTGGATCTCGATCGCACGTTTGGCGGTGCGGGCCTGCGCTGGACCCACACCTTCATCAGCGCGGCCCAGCCGCTCACGGTGAGTTTCGGCATCGAGCATGACCGGCTGGAGGAGCGCCGCCGCGGTTTCGTGAACGTTGCCGGCACCGCGGGCGGCCTGAAGCGCGACGAGGACGACACTGTGAGCAACACCGATGCGTACGTCCAGGCCGAGTGGCAGCTCACGCCGCGCTGGATCGTCTCGGGCGGCGCGCGGCGCAGCCAGGTGCGCTTCGCCTCCCGGGACCATTTCGTCGTGGGCGCGAATCCCGACGATAGCGGGTCGGTCACGCACACCCGCACGACGCCGGTCGCGGGCGCGCTCTTCAAGCTCGACCCCCGCCTGCACCTCTACGCAAACGTGGGCGACGGATTCGAGACGCCGACCTTCGCCGAGCTTGCATACCGGCCCGGCGGACTCACCGGCCTGAATTTCGGGCTCGCGCCAGCGAAGAGCCGCCACTACGAGGCCGGCGCGAAAGCGCGCCCCGCCAGCGGGATACGAATGAACGTGGCGCTCTTCCATATCGTGACGCGCGACGAGATCGTGACCAACGCATCCTCGGGCGGCCGCACCGATTTCAAGAACGCCTCGCGCACATCGCGTGACGGCATCGAAGCCGCTGTCGATGCGCGCTTCGCGGGAGGTTTCGAAGCAAGCCTCGCCTACACCGGCATCAACGCGCGCTTCACCGAGTCATTCACGTCGGGCGGAGCCGAGATCCCCGCGGGGCGCAAGCTCCCCGGCGTGCCCCGCTCGGTGCTCTTTTCCGAGGGCGTGTGGCGCCATCCGCGCGGCGGATTCCATGCGGCGATCGAACTGCGCCACGTGGCGCGTGTCTACGTGAATGAGGCCAACAGCGACGCGGCGAAAGCCTATACGATCGGCGCCATTCGCCTCGGCCTCGAGCAGCGGCCCGGCGCCTGGCGGTTCAAGCAGTTCCTTCGCATCGATAACGTTTCGGATCGTCGCTACGCTGGCTCGGTGATCGTGGCCGAGGCGCGCGGCCGGTACTTCGAGCCCGCTCCCGGGCGCAACTGGCTGGCCGGCATCGACGCTTCGTATACCTTCTGAGGTCCGATGTTCATTACCGGCCTGGGCACCGCAGTTCCCCCTCGAAGCTTTACCCAGCGCGAATGCTGGGAAGCATTGCAGAGAGCCAAGCGCGCGGAGATCACCCCGCGCACGCGCGCGATCCTCCAGGGCATCCTCAACCACGACAACGGCATCGAGAGCCGGTCACTCGCGCTCGAAAATCTCGACGAGAGCTTCGACCTCGATCCCGACACCCTCCACCGCCGCTTCGTGAAGCATGCGCCTGCGCTCGCCTCGCAAGCCGCGCGCAACGCGCTCGCCGACGCGTCCGTGCGGCCGGGCGAAATCGACGCAGTGGTGGTGAGCACCTGTACCGGTTACCTCTGCCCGGGCCTCACAAGCTATGTCGCCGAGGCCTTGGGACTGCGGCCCGACGCGGTTCACCTCGACCTGGTCGGGCAGGGATGCGGGGCGGCGCTGCCCAACCTGCGGACCGCGGAGGTGCTGCTCGCCTCGGGCCGCGCGCAGTGCGTGCTGTCGGTTTGCGTGGAGGTGTGCAGCGCGGCCTTCTATCTCGATGACGACCTGGGGGTCCTGGTGAGCGCGTGCCTGTTCGGCGACGGTGCGGGCGCGGCAGTCCTCGAGCGCTCGCCGCGCGCCGGAGCGCGCAGCGTCCAATGGAAATCGGGCGCGTCCCTGCATGCGCCCGAGCATCGCGACGCACTGCGGTTCGAGCAGCGCGGCGGGATGCTGCGCAATATCCTCACGCTGCCGGTACCGAAGCTGGCCGCGGACTATGCCCGCCGGGTCCTCGACCAGGCGCTCGCCGCCGAAGGGCTCGCGCAAGGCGACGTCCGCGGGTGGGTGATGCATGCGGGCGGGAGGCGGGTGCTGGCCGAGCTGCAGTCGCGCCTGGGCCTCGCGGGGGGTGATGTGCGCACCAGCGCCCAGGTGCTCAGCCAATACGGAAACCTGAGCAGCCCCTTCGTGCTCTTCGTGCTGCAAGCCGCGCTGCGTGAGGGCCAGCCTGGGGGCCTCTGGTGGATGTCGTCGTTCGGCGCGGGGTTCAGCTGCCACGGCGCGTTGCTCGAGGTCGCATGATGGCGGCGACCGTCCGGCAGGTCGAGCCGGAATGGCTCGACGAGCTGCCCGCCGACGATCCGCGCGCGATGCGCTCGCGCCGCGATTTGCAGCGCGTCAACGCGCTCATGGATAACGCGGGCATCGTGGCGGGCGAGTTGCGGCGCGCAGCGCCTTTCGGGCTTGCGGCGCTGGCCGAGATCGGCGCCGGCGACGGCGCCTTCGCGTTGCGGGTCGCGCGAGCGCTCGCGCCCGTGGGCCGCGGGGCTCAGATGACGCTCCTCGATCGCCAGGCCATCGTGGCGCCGGCGACCACCGCCGGTCTCGGGCGGGCCGGCTGGACGGTCCATGCCGAATGCGGCGACGTGTTCGATTGGCTGCGCGGCATTCCACCCGGGCGGTTCGACGCGATCGTGGCGAACCTCTTCCTGCACCATTTCGACGGGCCGCGGCTTGCCGAGCTGCTCGCGCTCATCGCGGCGCGCGCGCGCTGCTTCATTGCCTGCGAGCCGCGCCGATCGCGCGTAGCGCTCGCCGGCTCGCGCCTGCTCGGGCTCGTCGGATGCAACGACGTGACGCGGCACGACGCGGTGGCGAGCGTGCGAGCGGGTTTTGCCGGCGCCGAGCTGAGCGTGCTGTGGCCGAACGCTGACGGCTGGATTCTCGAGGAGCGCCGGCGCGGCCTCTTCAGCCATTGCTTCGTGGCGCGCAAGCCATGAGCGGCGAGTTCGATGCCGTGGTCATCGGCGGCGGGCCCGCTGGAGCCACTGCGGCGCTGGCCCTTGCGCGCGAAGGGCTGAGCGTCGCTGTCGTGGAGAAGGCCGCGTTCCCGCGCCGCAAGGTGTGCGGGGAGTTCATCTCGGCGACCACCTGGCCCCTGCTGCGCAGCCTCGGCGTGGCCGCGGACCTCGAGCCCTTCGCGGGGCCCCCGGTGCGCCGCGTGGGGCTCTTCGCCGGTGAAGTGATCGTCGATGCGGCGATGCCTGCGCCTCCCGGCACCGACGCCTGGGGCCGTGCGATCGGCCGCGAGCACCTCGATCAGGCATTGCTCCAGGCCGCGGTGCGCGCCGGCGCCGTGCTCTGGCAGCCGTGGTCGGCCGTCGGTCTCGAGGAAGGATCCGACGGATGCAAGGTCACGATTGCCGACCGCGACGGCGCCACTCGCGCGATCGGCGCCCGCGTGGTCGTGGCGGCCCATGGCTCGTGGGAGCGCGGTGAGCTGCCGACGCAGGTGCGCACTGCGCGCCACGGCGCGGCGGACCTGCTCGGCTTCAAGGCCCACTTCCACGGCTCGCGGTTGGCGGCGGGCTTGATGCCGTTGGTGATATTCCCGGGCGGCTATGGCGGCCTGGTCCATGCGGGCGGGGCGCGCACCAGCTTTTCCTGCTGCGTGCGCCGCGATGCGCTGCGCCGCTGTCGCGGCTCCCATCCCGGCCTCGCCGCCGGCGAGGCGCTGCTCATGCACGTGATCGAATCGACGCGCGGCGTGCGCACTGCCCTGGAAGGCGCGCGCCGCGAGTTGCCGTGGCTGTCGTCCGGCCCGATTCGCCCGGGCGTGCGCGGCCTCGCGAGCGGACGCGTCTTTACGGTGGGGAACGCCGCGGGCGAGGCGCATCCGCTGGTGGCTGAAGGAATCAGCATGGCGATCCAGTCGGGGTGGGTGCTTGCCCGGTGCCTCGGGCAGGCCCGGGAACTGTCGCCGGCAGCGGTGCGCGAAGCCGGCGACCGCTATGCCAGGGGGTGGCGGGAGAATTTCGCCAATCGCGTGCGCGCCTCGATGGTGTTCGCCACGCTCACCACCTCGCCCGCCACTGCGGCGGTGAGCGTCGCGGCGATGCGCGGGTTGCCCGGGATCCTCACGTGGGGCGCGCGTTGGAGCGGCAAGGCGCGTGCGCCGCGCCCTGCGCAGGCGCCGACATGAGCACCGCCGCGCGCCTGCGCGCCCTGCTGGTGCGCGACTTCGCCATCGCACCGGAGGCGTTGCAGCCGGACGCGACGCTCGAGAGCCTCGAGATCGACTCGCTGCGCATGATCGAGATCCTCTTCTGCGTGGAGGACGAGTTCAAGATCGCGGTGCCGGCCGAGCACGCCGAGCTCAAGGCCCGCCTCAAGACCTTCGGCGACCTCGCCGCCTACATCGACAGCCTCGCGGCCGCGGCGCACCCGCGCACCGTTTGAAGCCGGTCGCGGTCACCGGGATCGGAGTGGTCGCCCCTTTGGGGGGCGACGCCGCGACCTTCTTCGCTGCGCTCCTCGAGGGTCGTTCGGGCGTGCGTCGGCTGCAGTCGCGTTTTCCCGAGCGGCTCGTCGCCCGCGTGGGAGCGCCGGTGGATTTCGATCCGGCACGCCATTTCCCGGCTCCGAAGGCGCGCATGCTCGACCGCGTGAGCCAGCTGGCACTCGTCGCGGCCGCCCAGGCGATCGAGCAATCGCGCGGCGCGCTCGCGGGGATCGAGGCGCGGCGCGCGGGCGTTTTCGTGGGTACCAGCATGGGAGGCTCCGAGACGACCGACGACGGCTATCACACGCTGTTTGCCGAGGGCTCCGACCGCGTAAAGCCATTCACCGTGCTCATGGCGATGACCAACGCACCCGCGGCGTGGATCGCGCTCGACCACCACCTGCAGGGGCCCGCCCTCACCTATTCGACGGCGTGCTCGTCCTCGGCGGTAGCGATCGGAGAGGCCGCGCGCCGCATCGCCGCGGGCGAAGCCGGCGTGATGGTGGCCGGGGGCGCCGAGGCCCCGCTGACCTTCGGCACCCTGAAGGCATGGGAAGCGCTGCGCACCCTCGCCGCCGAAGACCCGGTCAATCCCGCCGCTTCGTGCAAGCCGTTCGCGAAGAACCGCAGCGGCCTGGTACTGGGGGAGGGCGCGGCGATGGTGGTGCTCGAGGACCTCGATCGCGCACGCGCGCGCAACGCGCCGATCCTCGCGCAGGTCACCGGCTACGGCCTCACGACCGACACCAGCCACATCACGCGCCCGTCGGTGGAAGGGCAGGCCCGGGCAATGCGCTTCGCCCTGGAGGATGCCGGGCTCGGCCCCGACGCGATCGGCTACATCAATGCCCACGGCACCGGGACGCCGGCCAACGATGCGGTGGAGACCGCGGCCATCAAGGAGGTCTTCGGCGCGCGCGCGGGGCTCACGCCGGTGAGCTCCACCAAGTCGATGCACGCCCATCTGCTCGGGGCCGCGGGGGCGCTCGAGCTGGTGGTGGCGATCCTTGCGGCGCGCGCGGGCGTCCTGCCGCCGACCGCACACCTCGAGGTTCCGGATCCCGAATGCGACCTCGACTACGTGGCGAACCGGGCGCGGCGTGTCGACGCGGTGGGCGCGGTGATGTCGAGCTCGTTCGCCTTCGGCGGCACCAACGCCGTCCTCATCGCCCAGGTGGCCGGGTAGCGGGCCGCACGGCAGGATTGGGCCGAACCTGCCAAGCGGTTGCGGGTCATAGCGTGCGTGGAAACCCGCGCGCAACCTCGCCTTCGACGCTGGCAGATCGCCGTACTGGCGCTGCTTGCGCTGGTGGCGCTCTGGGGGATGGTGGGCGGGCTGCTGCTGCCCGTGATCGCCAAGAAGCTCCTGGCCGAGAAGCTCGGCGACCGTTTGGGTCGCCTGGTGGTGATCGATGACGTGTCGGTCAATCCCTACACGCTCGACGCGACGCTCAAGGGCGTGCGCATCCTCGAGGCCGACCGAACGACGTCGTTCGTGTCCTTCGACACGCTCGACGTCGAGGCGAGCGCCGCGACCTTCTATCGTTTTGCACCCGTGGTCGACCGGCTGACGCTCGCCGGACTGAAGGTGAACCTGGTGCGCGACGGCGAGAACCACTACAACCTGAGCGACATCGTGGCGCGCCTCGCAGAGGCGGCGAAGGCCGAGGCGGCTGCGAAAAAAGGCGATGAGCCCCGCGAGCCGGCGCGCTTTTCGGTCAGCAACATCCGCCTGGTGAATGCCGCGCTCGCGTTCGACGATCGTCCCGTGGGGCGCAAGCACCAGGTCTCCGAGATCCACTTCTCGGTGCCGTTCGTCTCCACGCTGCCGCGCCACCTGAAGGAATACGTGCAACCCTCGTTCACCGCGAAGGTGAATGGGGCACCGCTCCTCGTGACCGGCGAGACACAACCTTTCGGCGACACGCTGCAAACCCATTTCACCCTCGACGTGAGCGCGCTCGACGTACGCCGCTACCTCGAGTACGTTCCGGTCGCGATTCCGGTCAAGGTCGAGTCGGGGACGCTCGACGCCCACGTGACCGTGCGCTTCCTCCAGGCGCCCGGGAAGGATCCCGCGGTTGCGCTCGCGGGCACCGCTGGCTTGCGGGACGTGGCGGTCGCGAACAGCGCCGGTCGCCTCGCGCAGTTCTCCCGGCTCGAAGTCGACCTCGCTTCGTTCGATCTGGCCGCTGGAAAGGCGCGCGTCAGCGCGGTGCGTCTCGAGAACCTCGCGGCGCTTGGCGAGACGCTGCGCGTGGCGCGCGCCCAGGCGGGCGACATCGAGGTGGACCTGAAGGGCAAGGTCGCCCGCATCGCGACGGTCACCACCAGCCAGGGCCTCGCGAACCTGAAGCGGGGCAGCGACGGCGCGCTCGAGATCCCGGACCTCGGGCTGGCTCCAGCGCCACCATCCTCGGCGCCGCCGCCGGAGGCAACAGCGTGGAAGGTCGCGCTCGGCAAGCTCACGGCCACCGAATATGAGCTCACGCTGGCCGACGCCGCGGTGAAACCCGCCGCCTTGCATCGGGTGGCGATCACGAGCCTCGAGATGGGCGAGATCTCCACCGACAACGGCATGAGCGGCAAGGCGGTCGCCAAGCTCGCGCTCGACCGCGGGGCATCGCTGGACGTCGACGCCACGTTCGCGCTCGACCCGCTGCTCGTTACCGCCAAGGTGGACGCGCGCCGAGTGGCGCTGGTGCCGCTGCGGGCGTACATGACGCAGTTCTCGACCGTCCAGCTGAAGGGCGGCACGGCCTCGGCGCGCGGCAACGCGACGCTCAAAGGCAAGGCAGATGCTATGCGGGTCGCCTACAACGGCACCGCGGAAGTGGCGGACTTCGCCACCTTCGATACCACCAGCCGCGAAGACCTCCTCACCTTCAAGGCGGTGCGGACCACGGGCGTCGATTTCTCATGGGCGCCGAATGCACCCCTCACGCTCGCGGTGGGCGAGATCGTCGTCGATCGCGCCTACTCGCGCATGGTGCTGAATCCCGACGGCAAGCTGAACGTCCAGCAGCTACGCACCGCGACGCCCGCGCAGCCCGAGGCGCCCGCGGTGGCGAACCCCGATCCGCGCCCGCGCAACGTGCGCATCGACCGCATCACCTTCGTCGAAAGCCGGCTCAACTTCACCGACCTGTTCATCAAGCCCAACTACAGCGCCGACGTGGGCGAGCTGCAGGGAACCATCACCAACCTGTCGTCGGAACCCGCGAGCCGCGGGGTGGTGGACCTGAAAGGGCGCTACGACGCGTCCTCGCCGGTGGTGATCGCGGGCACGGTGAACCCCCTGAGCGGCGACCTTTTCCTCGACATCGCGGCCAAGGGCGAAGGCATCGAGCTGCCCAAGCTCACCGCGTATTCGCAGCGCTACGCGGGCTACGGAATCAAGGAAGGCCGGCTCACGCTCGATGTGAAGTACCACATCGAGGGCGGCAAGCTCGAGGGGCGCAACAAGATCCTCCTCGAGCGCCTCACGTTCGGCGACAAGGTGGAGAGTCCCGACGCCACGACGCTGCCGGTCCTGTTCGCGGTAAACCTCCTGAAGGACTCCAACGGGGAGATCGCGCTCGAGCTGCCCATCAGCGGCTCGCTCGCAGACCCGAAGTTCGAGATCGGCGGCCTCATCACGCAGGTGCTCGGCAGCCTGCTCAAGAAGGCCGTGACCTCGCCGTTCTCCCTGCTCTCCGCGGCCTTCGGCGGCGGCGGCGGCGGATCCTCCAAGGCCCCCGGAGCGGGCGCGGAGGGAGGAAAAAGTGCCGTGGCAGGCGCGCAAGCCCCCGCCGACGACCTGCAGTTCGTGGAATTCGAAGCGGGACGCGCGGAAGTCGGCGAGGCAGGGCAGCGCAAGCTCGAGACCATGGCCCGCGCGCTAAAGGGCCGGCCGGGACTTACCCTCGAAGTTGCTCCGCGCCTGGATGCCGAGCGCGACCTGAAGGCGTTGCGTGACGCCGCGCTCGCCCGCACCCTCGCCGGCGAGGGCAAGCCGGTCGATGACGCCGCCTATCCGAACGCGGTCCGCGCTGCCTATGCCCGCGCGAAGCTGCCAGGGGATCCGCAGCAGATGTCGGTCGCGGCGATGGAAACGGGGCTGATGGAAAGCCTGAAAATCGGTGACGAGGAGCTGCGGGCACTGTCCCGAAGCCGTGCCGAGGCGGTGCGGAGTTCCCTAGTCGAGAAGGGCGGGCTCGCGGCGGAGCGCGTGGTGGTTGCGGAAGCCGCCAGCGGCGCATCGGGCGCGGCCAAGGCCCCGGCCAGCCGCGTCGACTTCGCCCTGCGCTAGTCGTCGTCCTTCCACTCCTTCATCTTGCTGTGGTCGATCTTCTTGTCGAGCTCCTTGCTCTCGCGGAAGAACACCCGCATCACCAGCACGTAGCCCAGGACGGCGATAACGGCCACGATGACCGAGATGAGAACGATGCGATGGTCCATGAACCCTCCGGCAAGGCTGCCTAGGCGGGTTGGACAAGTTCCCGGCGCACTAGTGCGGCGCCCGCGCCCAGGGCGGCGAGCTTGCCCGCGGCGACGTCGCGGCCGAGGGGCACCATGCCGCAGTTGGTGCAGGGGAAGAGGCGCTCCTTCGGCACGTACTTGAGTGCCGAGCGGATGACTCTCGCCACGTCCTCCGCGGATTCCACGCGGGACGTAGCCACGTCGATCGCCCCCACCAGCACGTCCTTGCCCTCGAGCAGGGCAATCAGCTCGATCGGCACGCGCGAGTTGGCGCACTCGAGCGAGACCTGGTCGATCGACGAGCGGGCGAGCAACGGGAAGATCTGCTCGTACTGGCGCCATTCCTTGCCGAGGGAATTCTTCCAGACGATGTTCGCCTCGATCCCGTAGCCGTAGCAGATGTGGACCGCGGTCTTGCAGGCGACGCCCGCACGTGCGCGCTCGAGCGCGGCGATGCCCCAGTCGCGCACCTCGTCGAAGTACACGTTGAAGGCGGGCTCGTCGAACTGGATCGTGTCCACGCCGAGGGCGGCGAGCTCGCGTGCTTCCTGATTCAGGATCGCGGCGAAGGCCATGGCGAGCTTCTCGCGGCTGCCGTAGTGCTCGTCGTAGAGCGTATCGACCATGGTCATCGGGCCGGGGAGCGTGAACTTGATCGCGCGGTCGGTTGCCGCGCGCAGGAACTTCACGTCGTCGGAATGCACCGGGCTCGGGCGGGAGACGGGGCCCACGACGCGCGGCACGTAGGCATCGTAGCGATTGCGGATGCGCACCTTCTTCAGGTTCTCGAAGTCGATGCCCTCGAGCTTCTCCATGTAGCCGTTCACGAAGTGCCGGCGCGTTTGCTCCCCGTCCGAGACGATGTCGATCCCGGCGCGCTCCTGCATCGCGAGCACGAGGCGCACCGCGTCACGCTTGCCGTCCTCGAGCGCGCGCCCCTCGAGCTTCCACGGCGCCCAGAGTTTCTCGGGCTCGGCGAGCCACGCGGGCTTCGGCAGGCTGCCGGCGATGGTGGTTGCGAGGAGTGGCAGGCCCATGGGGGCTCAACCCTTGCGGCGGTTCCTGACCAGCCACGCGTCGATCAAGGCGACGATCTCATCGACCGCGGCCGAGTGCTTGCCGTGCTGCGCGGCTACCGACTGCACCAAGCGGTCGACGCGCTCGATGTTCGGCGCGCCCGCGGCAAGCGCGCGCGCGGCCGACGAGGGACTGCCGAGCGATTGGGCAGCGGCAGCGTACTTGTCGAAGGGAACCATGTCCGCGCGGCTGGCACCGAGCGAGACGCACAGGTCCACGACCCACTCGTAAACCGCCCGCGTTTGCGCGATGTCGCCGTGGATGGCGTCCTTGATCGAGCGCACGCCCTCGGCCTGCACGCACCGATAGTTGCCCGCCAGCAGCATCGCCCATTTGGCGAGCGGCACGAACACCGACTCGTGCACCTTGAGCTTCACCGGCAGCTCGACGCTCGCGCCATTCACATCGAAGCGCGCGGCCTCGATGTCCGCCGCAAGGCCGCGCAGCAGCGCGGTGTGCTCGTCGGAGTCGAAGCGTGCGGCCTTGAAGTTGGTGGGAAGGCGCACCTGGAGCACGTTCGCCTCCTCCTCCGGCGGCCGGAAAGCCTGCGGGTCGGGACTGCACAGCGTGAGGGTCTTCGGATCGAAGCTGTCCCACACGGTAGGGTCGGTGTAGGCAGGCGCGCACTTGGCCGCGTCGATTCCCGGAATGCGCGCGAGATACGGCAGCGGCGGCATGTTCATGATCGACATGCACGGCACCTTCGATTTCGCCACCTGGTCGAGCAGCTCGCGCACGCCCGGCGAGCCGTACTGCGGCTCCTGCATAGCGAGCGCCACGAGGTCGAAGGCGCGCGGATCGACGGCCTCGGGACCGGCGGCCACGAGCTTGCCGGGCAGCTTGCGCGTGTTCACCTCGACCAGGCCCTCGCGGCCCTTCACCGGCATGCGCACGACGGCGCCCTTCGTGTTGATGAGCTCGGCCTCCTTGGGCAGGCACACCAGCGTCACGTCGTGCCCGGCGAGGGCGAGCTTCATTCCCAGCAGCGAGCCGTAGGAGGCTCCCAGGATCAGTATCTTTTTCGCATGCATGCGCGTTACTCCTTCGAGCGGATACTGCGAGGATAGGCTCGCGGGGATCGCCGTGGCGCGGCCGCGCGTCTAAGGGCCTGTTATTTCCATTCGACGCCGCTGCCCGGGTGTTACGCCGGAATCGTGCCCGGCAACAGGATGTTGCGGTCGACGTCGCGGATGTCGGTGCGGCCGCAGAAGGCCATGCTGAGGTCGAGCTCGTTGCGGATGATCTCGAGGCAGCGCGTGACCCCCGCTTCCCCCATCGCGCCCAGCCCGTACAGGAACGGCCGCCCGATGAGCGTGCCCTTGGCGCCGAGCGCGACCGCCCTGAGCACGTCCTGCCCGGAGCGGATGCCGCCGTCCATCCACACCTCGATGCGCGAGCCCACCGCCTCGGCGATCGGCGGCAGCGCACGGATCGACGACGGCGCGCCGTCCAGCTGGCGGCCGCCGTGGTTGGACACGATGAGCGCGTCGGCGCCCGAATCGGCGGCGAGGCGCGCGTCCTCGGGGTCCATGATGCCCTTGAGGATGAGCTTGCCGCCCCAGCGTTTCTTGATCCACTCGACGTCGGCCCACGAAAGCCGCGGGTCGAACTGGTGCGCGGTCCACGCGGACAGCGACGACAGGTCGCCCACGCCCTTGGCGTGGCCCACGATGTTGCCGAATGAGCGGCGCTTCGTGCCGAGCATGCCGAGCACCCAGCGCGGCTTGGTCATCAGGTTGAGGATGTTGGCGAGCGTCGTCCTGGGCGGCGCCGACAGGCCGTTGACGATGTCCTTGTGGCGCTGGCCCAGGATCTGCAGGTCGAGCGTGAGCATCAGCGCCGAGCATTTGGCCGCCTTGGCGCGGTCGATGAGGCGCTCGATGAAGTCGCGGTCGCGCATCACGTAGAGCTGGAACCAGAACGGCCTCGTGGTGTTCGCGGCGACGTCTTCGATCGAGCAGATGCTCATGGTCGAGAGCGTGAACGGGACGCCGAACTTCTCGGCGGCGCGCGCGGCGAGGATCTCGCCGTCGGCGTGCTGCATGCCGGTCAGGCCCGTGGGGGCCAGCGCCACCGGCATCGCGGCGTCGATCCCCACCATCTGCGTCGCGAGGCTGCGCTTCTCGATGTCGAGGGCCACGCGCTGGCGGAACTGGATCGCGCGGAAATCCTCCTCGTTGGCGCGGTAGGTGCTCTCGGTCCAGGAACCCGCGTCCGCGTAGTCGTAGAACATCCGCGGCACGCGCCTGGCCGCGAGCCGGCGCAGATCCTCGACACAGGTGATCGGTTTCATCCGTTGCACTCCACGACCGCTGGCGTGCAGGATACCCGAGGACATGTTCTCGCGCGCTGCGACCGGGTTCCCGCAAGCCCGCTCGCCGGGGGGCCATAGTAGAATCGCCCGATCCCGCCCGATTCTTCCATCGACGCCATGCGTTACGCCAGCGCGGTCGCACTCCTGTTCGGATTCTGGATCCTGTTGTCGGGATACTTCACGCCATTCCTTCTCGGGGCCGGGCTCGCCAGCGCCATCGCGGTCGTGCTGTTCGCGCGCCGCATGGCGGTGATCGGCGGCGAGGGCTATCCCCTGCACCTGGGTCGCGGCGCCATCACCTACTGGCCCTGGCTGCTGAAGGAGATCGTCAAGTCGGCCTGGGACGTGGCCAGGATCATCCTGCATCCACGCCTGCCGATCAGCCCCGCATGGGTGCGCGTGCGACACTCGCAGAAGACCCTCATGGGTCGCGTCACCCATGCCAATTCCATCACGCTCACGCCGGGCACGATCACGGTCGAGGCCGAGGGCGACGAGTTCCTGGTGCACGCGCTCACGCGCGCCGGCGTCGACGCCCTGGCCGAAGGCGAGATGGACCGCCGCGTGTCGCGCTTCGAGGGGACGCGGTGATCTACGCCCCTGCGATCCTCGCGTTGCTGGCGACGCTCGCGCTCGCGCTCGCGCGCGCCTTTCTCGGCCCCACGCTTTTCGACCGCGCGCTCGCCGCGAACGCCATCGGCACCGTCGCCATGCTGCTGCTGGCGCTGCTGGAGTTCCTCACCGGCCGGCCCGAGTTCACCGACCTCGCACTCGTCTACGGACTGCTCAACATCGTCGGTACCGTCGCGGTCCTCAAGTTCTTCCGCCGCGGGGACCTGGGCGAGCCGGCCGCGGGGGACGAGGGCGGGTGAACGCGCTCGACATCGCCACCACGGCGCTGCTCGCCGCCGGCGGCTTCTTCTGCATCGTGGGCGCCGTCGGCCTGCTGCGCATGCCGGATTTCTACACGCGCGCGCACGCGGCGAGCGTGATCGAGACGCTCGGCGCGGGCCTGATCATCGTGGGGCTGATGCTGCAGGCGGGGTGGACCCTCGCGAGCGCCAAGCTGTTGTGCCTGGGGCTGCTGATCTTCCTGACCAGTCCCACCGCGACGCACGCGCTGGCGAAGGCGGCGCGCGAGCGCGGGGTCGAGGCGAGGATCGGCGGGTCGTCGTGATGGACATCGTCATCGTGGCCACCCTGCTCGCGCTGATGGCGGCCATTGCCGTCGCAATCGCGCGCCATCGCAACCTCTTCGGCGTGGTGGTGCTCTTCGGCGCCTACAGCTTCCTCATGGCCACCACGCTCGCCGCCCTCGATGCGCCCGACGTCGCCATGACCGAAGCCGCGGTCGGCGCCGGCATCTCGACGGTGCTCATGCTGGGCGCCCTTCACCTGGTGAGAAGCCTGGAGGCCAAGCCTGCGCAGGGCGCCGTCGTGCCGCTCGTGGTGGTGCTGCTCGTCGGCGCCCTCATCGTCTACGGCACGTTGGGGCTGCCGTCTTTCTCCGATCCCCGTGCGCCAATTCACACCCACGTCGTGCCGCGCTACCTGCAGGAAGGATTGAAGGAGACCGGCGTGCCCAACATCGTCACCGCCGTGCTGGCGAGCTATCGCGGCTACGACACCCTCGGGGAGACGACGGTCGTGTTCACGGCGGGCATCGGGGTGATCGCGCTGTTGCGCCGCCGGCGCAGTCACGAGCCGCGGGCATGAACGACGTCATCCTGCGGGTCGCCGCCAAGCTCCTCATCCCCCTCGCGTTGCTGTTCGCGCTCTACGTGCAGTTCCATGGCGACTTCGGCCCCGGCGGCGGCTTCCAGGCCGGAGTCATCGCCGCCGCGGCCATGATCTTCTACGGGCTCATCTACGGCCTGCCCGAGGCGCGGCGGGTGGTCCCCGACGCGGTGGTCGAGGCGATGGTGGCGCTCGGGGTCCTGGTCTACGCCGGGGTCGGCATCGTGGGCATCGTCCTCGGCGGCAACTACCTCGATTACTTCGTGCTCCACCCCGTCCCCGTGGACGGCCAGCATCGCGGCATCTTCTGGGTCGAGCTCGGGGTCGCGATCACGGTGAGCGGCGTGATGCTGAAGGTCTTCTATCTCTTCGCGGGACGCGGCCGCGAGGAGCCGCCCGAGCCATGATCGCGGCCAGCCACTTCGCCTACTGGGGCGCGGTCTTCCTCATGATGGCCGGGCTCTACATCGTCGTCGCGCGCAACAACCTGGTGAAGAAGCTGGTCGGCCTGGGGATTCTGCAGAGCTCGGTCTACATCCTCTACGTCGCGCCCGGGAAGCTCACCGGGGGCACCTCGCCCATCATCGCCGCCGGTGTCCAGGTCTACTCGAACCCGCTGCCGCACGTGCTCATCCTGACGGCGATCGTGGTGGGCGTTGCCACCCTGGCGCTCGGGCTCGCCATCGTGGTGCGCATTCGCGAGGCCTACGGCACCGTCGAGGAGGACGAGATCCTGCAGGCGGACGCGGACGTGGAGAGGAAGCAGGCCGAGTGAGCTCGCTGGCCACGCACTTCCCCGCGCTGCTCGTGGTCGTGCCGCTGATCGCCGCCCCCCTCATCGTGGCGATGCGCAGCGGGCTCGCGGGCTGGCTCGTGAGCATGGCGGTCGCGGCCGCGACCGCGGCGATGTCGGCCACGCTGCTGGCGCAAACCACCGCCTCCGGCGCCATCTCCTACGCCCTTGGAAGCTGGCCGCCGCCGTGGGGTATCGAGTACCGCATCGACGCCGCGAGCGCGTTCGTTGCGGCGCTGGTGGCGCTCATCGCGCTCGCGGTGGCGCCTTATTCGCGTCGCAGCGCGCTCGCCGAGGTCGGGCCCGAGCGCGAGTACCTGTTCCATGCCCTGATGATGCTGTGCCTGTCCGGCCTGCTGGGGATGGTGGCCACCGGCGACGCCTTCAACTTGTTCGTCTTCCTGGAGATCTCGTCGCTTTCGACCTACGTGCTGGTCGCGCTCGGGCGCGAGCGGCGCGCGCTGACCGCCTCGATCCAGTACCTGCTCCTCGGCACCGTCGGCGCCACCTTCTACGTGATCGGCGTAGGCCTGCTGTACCTGGTGACTGGCACGCTCAACTTCGCCGACCTCGCGCCGCGGCTCGCGGCGCTGGACGACCTGCGCCCGGTGCACGCGGCGCTCGGCTTCATCACCGCGGGAATCGGCTTGAAGCTCGCGCTCTTCCCGCTGCACGCCTGGCTGCCCAACGCGTACACCTTCGCGCCGTCGGCGGTGGCGGCGTTCGTCGCGGCGACCGCGACCAAGGTCTCGATCTACGTGCTGATGCGCATCTACTTCTCGGTGCTCGGCGCGCGCTTCGTGTTCGCCGACCTGCCGGTGGGCGAGATCCTCGTCGCGCTCTCGATCGCGGCGCTGTTCGTCGCCTCTGCCACGGCCATCGCCCAACGCGACCTGAAGCGGCTGCTCGCGTATTCGAGCGTGGGGCAGATCGGCTACATCACCCTGGGCCTCGGGCTCGCAACGCACGCGGGCCTCACCGCGTCGCTCGCCCACCTCGTGAACCACGGCATCAGCAAGGGCGCGGCGTTCATGCTCGCCGGCGCCATGGCGATGCGCCTCGGCGGTACGCGGTTCGAGGAGCTGGCAGGTGTCGGGCGGACCATGCCGGTGACGAGCTTCGCCCTGGTGATCGCGGGGCTGAGCCTCATCGGCGTTCCGGGCACCGCGGGATTCGCGAGCAAGTGGGCGTTGGTGGCCGCGGCCCTCGAGGCCGGGCGGCCCTGGATCGCCGGGGCCGTGCTGGTGAGCTCGCTGCTCGCCGTCGCCTACGTCTGGCGATTCGTCGAATGCGCGTACTTCCAGGAGCCGCCGCGGGCGCATCCGCCGCGGGGCGAGGCGCCCGCCACGATGACCGCCCCCGCGCTGGCGCTCACCGCCCTGGTGATCGCGGCCGGACTCCATGCCACCCCGGTGCTCGAATCGGCGCGGCTCGCCGCGAGCGCGCTTTTGGGAACGGGCCGATGAGCCCGGCGGACCTGGCGCTGGTCGCGCTCGCGGTGCCCTTCGCCGGCGTCGCGCTGATCGCCGTGGCGGGCCGCCATCCCAACCTGCGCGAGGCCGTGACTTTCGGCGTGGCCATCACGCTGTTCCTCGTCGTGTTCTCGCTCGGGCCCGCGGTGATCGCCGGCGAACGCCCGGCCGCGACGTTGTTCGAGATGCTTCCCGGCCTGCCGCTGCGGCTCCAGGTCGAGCCGCTCGGCTGGCTGTTCGCCATGGTCGCGTCGACCCTGTGGGTCGTAAGCGCCGCGTATTCGGTCGGCTACATGCGCGCCAACGAGGAAGGCAACCAGACGCGCTTCTACGCCTGCTTCGCCGGCGCCATCGGCGCGGCGGTGGGCATCGCGTTCGCCGGCAACATGCTCACACTGTTCCTGTTCTACGAGGCGCTCACGCTCGTCACCTACCCGCTGGTGACGCACCACGGCGACGACGAGGCGCGGCGCGGCGGGCGCGTCTACCTCGGGTTCCTGCTGGGCACCTCGATCGTCTTCCTGCTGCCCGCGATGATCTGGACCTGGTCCATTGCGGGCACGCTCGACTTTCGCCCCGGAGGCCTGCTCGCCGGCAGGCTGGAACCGGCGGTCGCGCCGGTGCTGCTGGCGCTCTACATGTTCGGCATCGGCAAGGCCGCGCTGATGCCATTCCACCGATGGCTGCCGGCGGCCATGGTGGCCCCGACGCCGGTTTCGGCGCTCCTGCATGCGGTGGCCGTGGTCAAGGCGGGGGTCTTCACGGTGCTGAAGGTGGTGGTGTACGTGTTCGGCGTCGATACGCTCGCCGCGGCGGGCGCGGCCGACTGGCTCACCGCCATCGCCGCGTTCACGATCGTGGCCGCCTCCGCGGTCGCGCTGTCCGCGGACAACCTCAAGCGGCGCCTCGCCTATTCGACGGTGAGCCAGCTGGGCTACGTGGTGCTGGCGGCGTCGCTGCTGACGCCGCTCGCGATCGCGGGCGGCGTGCTGCACGTCGTGACCCACGCTTTCGGCAAGATCACGCTCTTTTTCGCGGCCGGCTCGATTTACACCGCGGCCCACAAGACGCTGGTGAGCGAGCTCGACGGGATCGGCCGCCGCATGCCGTGGACGATGGCGGCGTTCGCGCTCGGAGCGCTCTCGATGATCGGACTGCCGCCGCTCGCCGGCTTCGTCTCCAAGTGGTTCATCCTTTCGGGCGCCATGGCGATGCGCGACTGGATCGCGGTGGCGGCGCTCACCGCGAGCACGCTGCTCAACGCCGCCTATTTCCTGCCGATCGTCTATCGCGCCTTCCTCGTGGCGCCCGCCGCGGGCGACCGGGGCGCGCACGGCGAGGCCCCGGCACCGATGCTGGTCGCGCAGTCGCTCACGGCGCTGGCCGCGGTGGCGCTGTTCTTTTTTCCCGGCCCGGTGATCGCGCTCGCGCGGGCCGTCGCGGGAGGCTGACATGCACTGGATCTATCGACCCGGAAGCGTGCGCAAGCTGTGGATCGGCTTTGTCGTCGTCCTCGCCGCCACCGTGATCGCCGGCTTCGTCGTGGACATGCACCCGCATTTCGCCTTCGAGTCGTGGCCGGCGTTCTTCGCCGTCTTCGGGTTCCTCGCCTGCGTGGCGCTGGTGTTCGGCTCGAAGCTCGTGGGCGCGTTGCTCAAGCGCCCCGACACCTACTATGACGGCGACCGCTAGCCTTTGGACGCACCCCGGCCTGTGGCTGATTGCCGCGGGTGTCGCCGCATTCGTCGTGCGGGGACGCGCCCGCGCCGTCCTTGTGCTGGCGGCTCCGGTTGCCGCCGCCGCCCTGCTGTGGCTGCTTCCGGAAGGCAGCGGCGCGCGTTGCGCCTTCCTCGGCCACGAGCTCACGCCGATGCGCGTCGACGGCCTGGCGCGTGTCTTCGCCACCATCTTCGCCGTCATGGCGTTCGCGGGCGGCCTCTTCGCGCTGCCGCAACGCAGCCGGCTCGAGGTCCCGGCAGCCCTCGTCTATGCCGGCGCCGCCATCGGCGCGGTCCTCGCAGGGGACCTGCTCACGCTGTTCGTCTTCTGGGAGGTGATGGCCATCGGCTCGACGATGGTGCTGTGGTCCGCGGGCCCGGGTGCCGCGGCCGCCAGCCGGCGCTACCTGCTCATGCACCTGCTGGGGGGGATGTTCCTGATGGCGGGCATCGCCGGTTACGTCGTTCAGACCGGATCGATCGCCTTCGAGGCGATGCGTCCCGACAACGTCGCCAAGGCGCTGATCCTGGCCGGATTCCTGCTCAACGCCGGCGCCCCGCCGTTCTCGGCGTGGCTTCCGGACGCCTATCCCGAAGCGTCATGGAGCGGCATGGTGTTCCTTTCGGCATTCACGACCAAGACGGCCGTGTACGTGCTGCTGCGCGGCTTTCCCGGCGCGGAGATCCTGCTGGCGATCGGGATCTTCATGATCTTCTACGGCATCGTCTATGCGATCCTCGAGAACGACATGCGCCGCATCCTCGCCTACTCGATCGTCAACCAGGTGGGCTTCATGGTGGCGGGCGCGGGACTGGGCACGGAGATGGCGATCAACGGGGCGGCGGCGCACGCGTTCACCCACATCATCTACAAGGCGCTGCTGCTCATGTCCGCGGGCGCGGTGCTGCTGCAGACCGGCCGGCGCAAGTGCACCGACCTGGGCGGGCTCTTCCAGAGCATGCCGCTCACCGCCGCATGCGGCATCGTGGGCGCGCTGTCGATCTCGTCCTTCCCGCTCACCTCGGGCTTCGTGAGCAAGTCGATGATCGCCCAGGTCGCGGCCGACGAGCACCTGGCCTTGGTGTGGCTGCTGCTCAATGCGGCCTCGGCCGGGGTGTTTCTGCACGCCGGCATCAAGTTTCCCTGGTTCGTGTTCTTCCAGAAGGACTCGGGCCTGCGCCCACCCGACCCCCCCTGGCCGATGCGCGCGGCGATGCTCCTGCTCGCGTTCCTGTGCATAGCGCTCGGGGTCCTGCCGGGACCGCTCTACGCGCTGCTGCCGTACCCTGTCCAGTTCGTGCCTTATACGGCTGCACACGTGGTTTCCCAACTGCAACTGCTGCTCTTCTCGGGGCTCGCCTTTTTCCTGCTCCTGCCCTGGCTGCGGCGCACGCTCACCGTCACGCTCGATACCGACTGGGCCTACCGGCGCCTGGCGCCGGCGGGCGCCAGGGCCGCTGCCGCAGTCCTGCGTAACGGGCGGGCGGCGCTGTCGGCCACCCTGGCCCCCTGGTCTCGCCGCGGCCGGACGCTGCTCGGGGCGTTGGTGGGACCGGTCGGGTACTTCGCGCGGCCGTCGAGCACGCGCGCCATGGCGCTGGCTGTCGCCGTCTTCCTGCTGATTTTCCTGCTGATCTCCTACCGCTAGACAGGACGGTTGATACCTTGGCGAAGGGGGCGCCATCCGCCAGCGTTTTGCTTGCGCTCACCCCCCCCGAAAGACTAGGATGGGCCGGTCCCTGTTTCAGTGTTTCCGACGCCATCCGAGAAGCGTCTTCCAGACGCGCGCACACCCCCCCAGGAGGAGTACATGAGTCAAGTCACCCGCCGTAAATTCCTTGCCGGCGCCGCCGGCGCTGCCGCCGTCGCCGCACCCATGATTGCCAAGGGGCAGGCCGCCACCGGCCCGACCTCGATGCGCTGGCAATCCACGTGGCCCGCGAAGGACATTTTCCACGAGTACGCCAACGACTTCGCCAAGAAGGTCAACGACATGACCGGCGGCGAGCTCAAGATCGAAGTGCTGCCCGCGGGCGCCGTGGTGCCGGCCTTCGGCCTGCTCGACGCGGTATCGAAGGGCACCCTCGACGGCGGCCACGGGGTGCTGGTGTACCACTACGGCAAGCAGAACGCGCTCGCCCTGTGGGGCTCCGGGCCCGCGTTCGGTATGGACGCGAACCAGCTGCTCTCCTGGCACAAATACGGCGGCGGCAAGGACCTGCTGAACAAGCTCTATGCCTCGATCGGCGCCAACGTGGTGTCGTACCCCTACGGCCCGATGCCGACCCAGCCGCTCGGCTGGTTCAAGAAGCCGATCACCAAGACCGAGGACTTCAAGGGCCTCAAGTTCCGCACCGTCGGCATCTCGATCGACGTGTTCACGGCGCTCGGCGCGGCGGTCAACGCCCTGCCCGGCGGCGAGATCGTGCCCGCGATGGACCGCGGCCTTCTCGACGCGGCCGAGTTCAACAACGCGACTTCCGACCGCCTCCTCGGCTTCCCCGATGTCTCGAAGACCTGCATGCTGCAGAGCTTCCACCAGAACGCCGAGCAGTTCGAGATCATGTTCAACAAGACCAAGTACGACGCGCTGCCCGCCAAGATCCGCGCGATCATCGACAACGCCGTGGAGGCCTCCTCGGCCGACATGTCGTGGAAGGCGATCGACCGCTACTCGAAGGACTACTCCGAGATGGCCGCCGGCGGCATCAAGTTCTACAAGACGCCCGACTCGGTGCTGCAGAACCAGCTCACCGGCTACGACACCGCGGCCTCCAAGAAGAGCGAAGGCAACGCGCTCTTCAAGGAGATCGAAGCCTCGCAGAAGAAGTTCGCCGAGCGCGTGGTGAAGTGGGACCTGGACACGAACGTGCAGCGCCGCATGGCCTACAACCACTACTTCGCCCGCAAGGCCGCCGCGCCGAAGAAGGCGTAAGCGAGGCGTAGGCAACTCCGCAGCAGAAGACACCATCCGGGCGCCGCTCGGATGGTGTTTTTTCGAGCAGCGCCGGAAGGGACCAAATGCAGAAGGCATTGCTATTCATCGACCGGGTGAGCACCTGGGTGGGCCAGGCCTTTTCCTGGCTGATCGTGGTCCTCACCCTGTTCGTCTCCTGGGAGGTCTTCTCCCGCTACGCCCTGGATGCGCCGCACGCATGGGCCTTCGACGCCATGGCGATGCTCTATGGCACCCTCTTCATGATGGCCGGGGCGTACACGCTGGCCAAGAACGGCCACGTGCGCGGCGACGTGCTCTATGGATTCTTCCGGCCGCGCACCCAGGCGACCCTCGACCTGATCCTGTACATCATCTTCTTCCTTCCCGGGGTGATCGCGCTCACCTACGCGGGCTACTTCTACGCCGCCGAATCGTGGGCCATCAACGAGCATTCGAACGTGACCGCCGATGGCCCGCCGGTGTACCCGTTCAAGACCATCATCCCGATCGCCGGTGCGTTCCTGCTGGCCCAGGGCCTGGTCGAGATCGTGCGCTGCATCATCTGCCTGCAGCAGGGCGTGTGGCCCTCGCGCGAGCAGGACGTCGAGGAAGTCGACGTCGAGAAGCTGAAGGAGATGGTCCACGTCACCGACGCGGACATCCTGGGCGCGGCTCCCGCGCGGGAGGGGCCCAAGTGAAGATCCGCAAGGAGTTCCTTTTCGGCTTCACCATCATGGGGCTGATCATCCTGCCCACGCTGATCTTCATGCCGTGGACCAACCTCACCCAGGGCCACCTCGGGCTGATGATGCTGTCGCTGGTGGTGGTGACGATCATGCTCGGCTTCCCGACCGCCTTCACGCTCATGGGCATGGGCATGTTCTTCGCCTGGCTCGCCTACCACAGCGTCAATCCCGACCTCGCCGTGCGGCAGGTGCTGGACCTGATGGTGCAGCGCACCTACGGGGTGATGAACAACGAGTCGCTGCTCGCGATTCCGCTGTTCGTGTTCATGGGCTACCTGGTCGAGCGCGCGGCGCTGATCGAGCGGCTCTTCAAGAGCCTGCACCTGGCGCTTTCGCGCGTCCCGGGTTCGCTTGCCGTGGCGACCATCATCACCTGCGCCATCTTCGCGACCGCCACCGGCATCGTCGGCGCGGTGGTCACGCTCATGGGACTGCTCGCGCTCCCCGCGATGCTGCGCGCCGGCTATAGCGTGCAGCTTTCGGCGGGTTCGATCACCGCCGGCGGCTGCCTCGGGATCCTCATCCCGCCCTCGGTGCTGCTGATCGTCTACGGCGCGACCGCCGGCGTCTCGGTGGTGAAGCTCTACGCCGGCGCTTTCTTCCCCGGCCTCATGCTCGCGATGCTGTACGTGGGCTACGTGATCATCGTGGCGAAGATCAAGCCCTCGCTCGCGCCGCCCCTGCCGGAATCGGAGCGGGCGGTGCCGTTGCCCGCGGCCAACCGCGCGTTGTCCGGGCGCGGCCGTAACTCGCTCGTGGTGCTGGGCAAGTCGCTGTTCGCGCCGCCGCCGCCGGGCGTCGCCCGGAGGACGATCGCCGCGCAGTTCCTGGTCGCGCTGCTGCCGATCCTGGCGCTCGGGACCATCATCGCGCTCACGCTGAACCTCGCGACCCGCGCGCCGGAGGTGGTCGACACGACCGGGCTGGAGCGCTCGGGCTTCGAGACCGAGGCGGCGCCCTCGACCGGCGCGGGTCTCGCGGAGCCCCCGACCGAAGGCACCGGCCTCGGCGAGCCTCCGGCCGAGGGGGGGCTTTCCGAGCCTCCGGCCGAGCCCGCCGCCGCGTCCGCGGCG